>JAATFF010000106.1 GCA_015655335.1 Lysobacterales bacterium
AAAAGAAACAAGGGGGGGGGGGTTTTGTTTTCCTTCCCCCCCCCACGGGGGAGAGGAGGGGGGGGAGGCGTCACGCTTGCGAAAACAGCTATTCAGAACGCAGATCAAACGATGTATCACCTCGCAAGAATGGCCCCTCATCCCGGCCTTCTCCCCTAAGGGAGAAGGAGTGAATGCGCGGCATCCCTTTCGTTCTCGCTCCTTCTATTCATCACGCCAATCGCCCATACGGGCGCGCAGCCTTACCAATGCCTGACCGTGGATCTGACACACGCGCGATTCCGTCACGCCGAGCACCAGGCCGATTTCCTTGAGGTTCAATTCCTGTTCGTAGTACAGGGACATCACCAGTTGTTCGCGCTTGGGCAGCGTGCTGATCGCTTCGGCCAACGCCTCGCGCAAGTCGCCCTGCTCGATGCTGTCTTGCGGACCGAGGCTGTCGTTATCGGCCACGTCCAGCGCACTGCCTTCGCCGCCCTCGCCGTCATCGGGCGCGGTCAAGCTGAGCAGCCGCGCACCGGTCGCGTCGGCCAGTACCTGGTGATACTCCTCGGCGCTGATGCCCAGTCGTTTCATCACTTCGGCGCTTTCGGCGTCCGCACCGGTTTCGTTTTCGATCTGCCGCACGACTTCGGCCACTTCGCGGACCTTGCGATGCACCGAACGGGGAGTCCAATCGGTGCGCCGCAATTCGTCCAGCATCGCGCCGCGTATGCGGATACCCGCGTACGTTTCGAAGCTGGCCGCGCGGTCGGTCGTAAAATTTCGCGCTGCTTCCAACAAACCGATCATGCCTGCCTGCACTAAATCTCCTACGTCAACGCTCGGTGGCAGTCGTCCCATCAAGTGATAAGCAATGCGCCGCACGAGCGGTGCATGCTTGCGCACCAATTGGTCCGCGTCCTCGCGCTGCAGCTGCAGATATTCCGAAGCCACATTCATGTCACCACCCCGCAGCCGGCACGCTCTGGCCGCTGAAAAAGGCAATACGTCCGAGATCCGGGTACGCGGGTTCTCCCCATGTATCGACCGCACCCGCCAATTGCTTGAATCCGATCGCCGCGCGACTGGATGGCCACAAATCGACCACCGCGCCCTGGCGACGGATCGCCTGCCGCAACCATTCGTCGTGCGGCACCATGCCCATGTAGTCGAGCGCTATGTCGAGGAAGCGTCCGCATACACGCGCCAGTTTTTCGTAAAGTTTTTTCGCGTCGGAGGCCTGGCGCACCATGTTGGCGACGATGTGGAAGCGCCGTACGCCGAAATCGTGCGCAAGGATCTTGATCAGTGCGTAGGCATCGGTGAGCGATGTCAGCTCGTCGCACACCACGATCAGCACGTCGTCGGCCGCGGCGGCAAACATCGCCACATTGTCGGCCACGCCCGCGGCGGTATCGACGACGAGGAATTCCGGCGGCTGAATCAATTCGTCGAAGGAGCGAATCACTGCCGCATGCTCGCCATTGCCCATCTTGGCCAATCGGCGCACACCCGAACCGCCCGGAATCACTCTCAAGCCGTTTTGCGCGGGCATGATCAGGTCCTGCAGCGTGCAGTGCCCTTCGAGCATGTGCCCGACGTGCCGCACCGGCGTCAGGCCGAGTTGTACGTCGATGTTGGCAACGCCCATGTCGGCATCGAGCAACATCACGTCGCGGCCGGCCATGGCCATGCTCATCGCCAGGTTGACCGCCACGGTAGTTTTGCCGACACCGCCCTTGCCGCCGGCGACGGCAATCGTCCGCGTCGTGCGTCGCGCAGGCGCGGTTATCTTCAGATTCGCCGCCTGATGAAACACCGGAGAAACGTCACGGTGCATCTGCGCGGGAGAAAACAGATTTTGCAAGCCTGCTGCTTGATTCACTTGCAATGCCTCGCTCATAGACTCGCCACTGCCAGGCCGAAACGTTCGGCCATATCGAGATCCTCAGCGGCCGGACCCAGCCGCCGCTGTGTTTGCGCCGCACGGCACACCAGCACGCGCGCGTCGGCGGCGCTGATGTCTTCGGGTACGCGCTGTCCGTCGGTGGTGCAATCCAACGGCAGTCGATGGCGGATCAGTACCGACAGCACGCCGCCCAGGCTGGGCGCTTCATCGAGCTTGGTGGCAATGCACGCGCTAGGCTGCAACGGCAGATACGCGCGCACCGATTCATCCAGAGCCGATGCTTGTGCGTTGGCCGCCAGCACCAGGCATGCACGCAACTTTGCGGTGCCGTGCGTACCGGCGTCGCGCAGCACGTCCATCTGTTGTTGCAGACGCGGATCGTTGCCGGATACGCCGGCGGTATCGACCAGCACGGTGTGGTGATCGCGCAGCAAGTGCAGCGTCTGCGCCAGACCGGCAGCGTCGTAGGCGGGATACACGCGCACGCCGAGCAAACGACCGTAGTGCTCCAACTGTGCGGCAGCGCCGATGCGATAGTGATCGGTGCTGACCAAAGCCACTTTGGCCGGCCCATGATTCATCACGGCGCAAGCGGCGAGCTTGGCGATGGTCGTGGTTTTGCCGACGCCGGTCGGACCGACCAGCGCGGTGACACCACCGCTATCGGCCAGACGGCGTCCGCTGACTTTCAGGCTGCGGCTAAGCAAGCCCAGCGGAAGATAACGCGCCTGATCCGCGTTGAGATGTTCGGGCAATTCGTCGATCAGCTGGCGCGCCACGTCGGTATCGATGCCCAGGCGGCTCATGTCGCGCAGAACGCGGGCGCGCATCGGACTGCGGCGTTCCATGTCGTTCCAGGCCAGACTGGAGAGTTGCTGTTCAAGCAATTGACGCAGGCCACCCAGCTCGGTGCGCATGCGGGCCGTTTCCAGCACGCTCTGCTCCACGATCGGCTGCAGCGTGGCGATCTCGCTCGGCGGCACCGGCATCGGCGGCGGCGGTGCGGCCACGCGCGTTTCCTTGATCGGTTCTTTCGCGACATCTTTGGCGATGTCTTTCATGCGTTCTTTGGGTGTCTCTTTGACGACGTCCTTCTCCTTCACCGGCGGCCTCGACGCTTCCGGCGCGGGGGAGCTTTGGCGCACCGCTTCGCGCATCAGCGATTCGTCATAGTCGACGGCCGCGATGATCTCGATGCCTTCTTCGAGGCGGCGCGTGGAGAGAATCACCGCATCGGCACCCTGCTCCGCGCGCACATCGCGCATGGCCTGGCGCATATCCGATGCCAGGAAACGTTTGATCTTCATGAATGACTCCAGGCGTCGGCGACGGATATCGCGTGTGCGAGAGCTTTTGTTTTCACGCTGATATCGATCATTCGATGCTCCAAGACTTATCTGTCGCCCAACCGCTGTTCGTATTCGATGTAGCAAAAAGTGCGTCCTGCACTTTTTGCTACTCGTCCAATCCAGCAACGCTGGCTTGGACTCCGATGAATCGATCACTTCGTGCTCGATTCACGGCGGATCCTCCTGATCCGCGCGCTTCCAGCTTTGCTGTCAGCGCCCGATCGCTTGTACAAGTCGCACACGGCGGTTGTCGGGCACCTCGTTGTAAGCAAGCACATGCAGGTTCTGCGCCACGTGGCGAGTGAATCGCGCCAGCCACGGACGCAGTTGCGGCTGCACCAACATCACCGCCGGTTCGCCATTCGCCTCCTGCCGCCGCGTCGCCTCGGCCACGCTTTGTTGCAGGCGATCTGCGAGCCCCGGCTCTACCGCCGCACCTGCCGCACCACTGCTCGATAGGGATCCGAGCAAGATCTGTTCCAACTCCGGAGCGAGCGTCAGAACGGGGATTTCCGTGCCTAAACCCGCGATTTCCTGGACGATCTGGCGACCCAGCGCGACGCGCACATAGGCGGTCAAGGCGCCGGGATCCTGACTCTGCCCCGCGTGCTCCGCCAAAGACTCGACGATGCTGCGCATGTTGCGGATCGGCACCCGTTCGGCGAGCAGGTTTTGCAGCACTTTCACCACCACGCCCAGCGAAAGGCGCTTGGGAACGAGGTCCTCGACCAGCTTCGGCGCGCTCTGCGCCAAGCGGTCGAGCAATTGCTGGACGTCCTGGTGACCCAGCAGCTCGTGCGCGTGGTTTTGCAGGATGTGCGAGAGATGCGTGGCGATCACCGTCGCCGGATCGACCACGGTGTAACCCAGCGCCTGTGCGTGATCGCGCTGGTTGTTCTCGATCCACACCGCTTCCAGCCCGAACGCCGGATCGCACGTAGCGACACCTTGCAAGGTGCCATGCACGCGCCCCGGATTGATCGCCATATGGCGCTCGCTATAAACCTCCGCCTCGCCCATCGGCACGCCCATCAAGGAGATGCGATAGGTATTGGGACCTAAGTCGAGGTTGTCGCGAATATGCACCGCGGCGACCAGGAAACCCAACTCCTGCGACAACTTGCGGCGCACCGATTTGATCCGCGCCATCAATTCGCCGCCCTGGTTCTTGTCCACCAGCGGAATCAGTCGATAACCCACTTCCAGGCCGACCGGATCGACGCTGGCGACATCTTCCCAACCCAATTCCAGCCGCTCGGCGCTGGTCGGCGCCGGTAACGCTTCGGCCGATGCTTTCGCCATGCGCTCCTTGGTTTCGTGCTCGCGGCGAACCATCAGCCACGCCGATCCGCCGCACGCAGCGGCCAGCAACAAGAAAGCGATGTTCGGCATGCCGGGAATCAGGCCCATCACCGTCAACACCACACCGGCCACCGCCAGCGCGCGCGGCTGCGCGAACACCTGCCCCACCATCTGCTTGCCCATGTCTTGCGACTTGGACACGCGCGTGACGATGATGGCGGTGGCGATCGACAACATCAGCGAAGGAACCTGCGCGACCAGGCCGTCGCCGATGGTCAGCAAGGTATAGGTACGTGCCGCCTCCGCTGCCGTCAGACCGTGTTGCAGAATGCCGACAAAGAAACCGCCGACGATATTGATCACCAGGATCAGGATGCCGGCCGTCGCGTCGCCGCGCACGAACTTGGATGCGCCGTCCATCGAGCCGTAGAAATCCGCTTCTTCGCGCACTTCCTGTCGGCGCTCGCGGGCCTGTTCCTGGGTGAGGAGGCCGGCGTTGAGATCGGCATCGATCGCCATCTGCTTGCCGGGCATCGAATCGAGGGTGAAGCGTGCGGTGACTTCCGATACGCGTGTGGCGCCCTTGGTGATCACCACGAAGTTGATGATGGTCAGGATGGCGAACACCACCAGGCCCACGGCGAAGTTGCCGCCGATCACGAACTCGCCGAAGGCTTCGATCACCTTGCCGGCGGCGCCGGGGCCATCGTGGCCATGCAGCAGCACGACGCGGGTGGAGGCGATATTCAGCGCCAGTCGCAGCAAGGTTCCCATCAGCACCACGGTGGGAAACGCGGCGAATTCTAGCGGCCGCATCACGTACACCACCGCCAGCAGGATCACCAGCGACAAGGCGATGTTGAAGCTGAAAAGAATATCCAGCACAAACGGCGGCAGCGGCAGCATCAGCATCGCCAACATGGCGAGCATTACGATAGGCGCACCCGCGCCGCGTCGGCTGGCTTGCTTGAAGGTATCGAAAACGCTTGCTGTGGCCATACGGAGTGCCTTGAGAATTACGTTTCGCGGTAACGGCCCTGAAGCTCGGGATCGACGTCCGGCTTAGGTACCGAAGGAGCAGGCCCGCCACGTTCGACGGCCTGTTTCAACTGATAGACATAGGCAAGGATCTGCGCGACCGCCACGTACAACGCGGCCGGGATTTCATGGCCCAGATCGGTGGTGGCGTACAGCGCGCGCGCCAGCGGCGGCGCCTCGACCAAGGGAATGTTGTGCGCGGACGCCACCAGGCGAATCTGCTGCGCCAGGATATCGACGCCCTTGGCGACGACGCGCGGCGCGCGCATGCGCGCATCGTCATAGCGCAACGCCACCGCGAAGTGCGTCGGGTTCACCACGATCACATCGGCCTTGGGTACGTCCTGGATCATCCGTCGGCGCGCCAATTGCTGCTGCATCTGGCGGATGCGACCCTTCATCTGCGGATTGCCCTCGGTATCCTTGTGCTCGTCCTTCACTTCTTGTTTGGACATGCGATGGCGACGTCCGAAGTCGAAGCGCTGCCACACCGCGTCGATGCCGCCGATAACACCCAGCACCACCGCAAACAACAAGCTTGCGTGCGCAACCAGCGATAGCGACTGCCCGACACCGGCACCGATCGCCTCGCCGCCGGTCGCCATGACCGACGCTTCGTCGTGGCGCAGCAGCAACACCAGCGCGCCACCGATGAAGAGAACCTTGATGAGCGATTTGGCCAGCTCGATCAGTCCGTTGAGCGAAAACAACCGGCCGAAACCGGCGATGGGATCGAGCCGCTCGAACTTCGGTATCAATGCTTCCGAACTGAAATTGAGGCCACCAATCGCCACAGTAGAACCGACAGCGGCCACGAGTGTTACCGCGAAGATCGGCGTCAATAGCGCTAGAACCTCGCGCATCACCGCGCCCAGCACTTGCGATGTCAGGTGATCGCTGAACAGCGCTTCGCGCGAGTAGCCCATGCCAAGCGCGTAAATGTGTTGCATGTGCGCGTACATGGCCGAGCTGCCTGACATCAACATCACCGCGCCCGCCAGCACGACCATGGCGCCGGACAGATCGCGCGAGCGAGGAACCTCACCTTTATCGCGGGCTTCCTGAAGGCGTTTTTCCGACGCTTGTTCGGTGCGATCTTCATTTTCGGTATCGGCCATGGCTCCTCCTCAGAACCCGGCCAGGTGTTGCATCAAACTCCATCCTGCGGTCTGCAACGCGCTGTACGCGCTGGCAAGTCCGCGCATGGCCAGCCACAACGCGATAAACCCCATGCAGATGCTGATCGGAAAACCGACCGCGAACAGATTCATCGACGGCGATGCGCGACTGGTTGCCGCGAAACCGATGTTCACCAACAGCAGCGCCGTCATCGCCGGCAACGCCACGCGCAGCGCACCCGAGAACAGATCGCCGCCTGCCATCACGATGGCGAACATGGATTTCTCATCGATGCCGGTCGCGCCGGGCGGCAGGCCGCGGAAGCTGTCGGCCAACAGCGAAATCACTTGCAGATGACCATTCATGGCCAGGAACAGCAACGTCACCATCACCAGATAGAACTGACCCAGCACGGGCACCGTGGTATTGCTGGTGGGGTTCACCAATTCGGCAAAACCCAGGCCCATGCTTTGGCCGATCAGGATGCCGCCATAGGAAACTGCTTGGAAAATCAGCTGCAACACAAAACCGATGCTGCCGCCGATCAACACTTGCGACACCATCGTGGCCGCGCCGGTCGCACTGAACAGATCCATTTGCGTCGGCGCCAGCGGCGACAGCACCACCGTAAGCATCACGATGATGGCGACGCGAATACGCGCCGGTATCACCATGGCGCTGAAAATCGGCGCGATCATGCACAGGCCGCCCACGCGACCCAACGCCCACAGCATGCCGGACACCCAATAGATCAGCGCCGACATCTGCACATTCATTTGATCGCCCCCGGCAAGCCGACGATGATGTCGTGCGTGAATTGAATCAGGGTGCGCAACATCCACGGCCCCACCAGCAGACCGACCACCGCCATCGCGAGAAGCTTGGGAATGAAGCTCAGCGTCATCTCGTGAATTTGCGTAGCTGCCTGGATGATGCCGACCAGCAAACCCACCAGCAGCGCGGTCAGCAACAACGGCGCGGCAACGATCATCGCCACATAGAGCGCGTGTTGGCCGAAGTTGATCACCCACTCCGGCGTCATGTGTAGAAACTCCCCGCCAGCGTGCCGATCAACAGCGACCAGCCGTCGACCATCACGAACAACATGATCTTGAACGGCAGCGAGATGATCGACGGCGACACCATCGCCATACCCATCGACATCAGCACGCTGGCCACCACCACGTCGATCACCAGGAACGGGATGAAGAGCAGAAAGCCCATCTGGAACGCGGTCTTCAGCTCACTGGTGACGAAGGCCGGCATCGCCACACGAAACGGCACGTCTTCCTTGCTCGCATAGGGCTGCTCTTTGGCGAGATGGGTGAACAGCTGCAAATCGGCATCACGCGTCTGATCGAGCATGAAGTGCTTGAAGGGCGCCGCCGCTGCGGGAATCGCATTCTCGGCGCTCATCTGGTGATCCATGTACGGCTTGATGCCATCCTGATAAGCACGGCTGAGCACCGGCGACATCACGAACATGGTCAGAAACAGCGCCAGTCCCAGCAACACCTGGTTGGGTGGCGTGGACTGCGTGGCGAGCGCCTGGCGCAGAAAACTCAGGACGATGATGATGCGCGTGAACGACGTCATCATCAGCAGCACCGCCGGTAACATGGTGAGCACCGTCATCAGTGCGACTACTTGCAGCGACAAACTCCAGTTTTGGCCGGCACCCGCGTTTTGCACGGTCAGGACGGGAATACCGGCCGATTGCGAAATAGGTGCGATCGGTGCAATCGACGTTATCGCCGAAGAGGTCGGGCTGGAGGTAGTCGTGGTGGTGGTCGCCGCATGCGCACCCACGGACATCAGCGCGAACAGGAACACGACGAGCCATCGGCGCAGCATCGTCTTCATGATTTTCGCCCCAGGCGGCCAAGCAATTCCGCGAAAGGCGTAACGGCAACAGGCTTCGGCGCCTCTTCCACCGGCAGCGTGCCTTCGTACACATGCAAGGCGCGTACACCGCCCGCACCGACACCGACCAACAAACGCTTGCCATCCGCTTCAATCAGCAACACGCGCTCGCGTGCACTGATCGGCATGGTTTCGATACAGCGCAACCGACGTCCGCCGATGAACTGGCGCGACTGCAGGCGCCTGGTCAACCAACCGGCGGCGAAGATCAGCACCACAATGCCGCCGAGGCTCAGCACCACGCGAATGAGTTCGCCGGTCACGTTGATATCGGGCACGCTCACCATCGGTGCGCGCGCCAGCAGGGCCAGAGCAAGGCTCATCGCAGTTTCCGTACCCGTTCGGCGGGACTGATCACATCAGTCAGTCGAATACCGAACTTCTCGTTGATCACCACCACTTCGCCGTGCGCCACCAGGGTGCCGTTGACGAATACATCCAGCGGCTCGCCCGCGGCGCGATCCAGTTCCACCACCGAGCCCTGGTTGAGCTGCAACAGGTTGCGGATGCTGATGCGCGTGCGGCCGACTTCCATGGCCAGCGTGACCGGCACATCGAGAATCATGTCGAGACTGACGTCGGCCGTCTCGCCCGCACCTTCATTCAAGGTATCGAACTCAAGGCGCTGTTCGCCGTTCTTGGCAGCCTGAGTGCTCAGTGCGTTTTCGGAGCTCTGGTTCATAGATTTTTTTCTTGAGTGAAGTCGAGAGAAGGAAGCGGTGCGCGCCGGCCGGCGGCGGCCTTGTAACGCACGGCATAGCGTCCATGGGTCTGGCCGTAATGGCCGCGGAATATCGGTACGTCTTCGGCGAAGACCGTGGTGACTTCTGGCAAGGTGATCGGAATTACGTCACCGATGCGCAAGCCGAGGAATTCGCCGATGTTGATCTGTGTCTCCAGCAGCAGCGAGCTGAGTTCGACTTCGGCATCCATCACTTCGTCGTGAAGGCAGTGGATCCAGCGTTCGTCGCGCTCGCCCATGCGGTCGCTTTGCACGCCCGCGTCGAGCATGGTGCGGATCGGCTCAACCATCGAGTAGGGCAAGGTCAGGTGCACTTCGCCACCACCGCCATCCAGCTCGACATGGAAGCGCGACACCACCACCGTTTCGGTCGGGCTGACGATATTGGCGAACTGCGGATTGATCTCGGAATTGAGGAACTCGAATTGCACCGGCATCACCGGCGCCCAGGCCTCGGTCATCGACGCGAATACTTCGTGGAGCAGAATCTGGATCACACGATTTTCGGTCGGCGTGAAATCGCGCCCTTCGATGCGCGCGTGATAGCGCCCGTCGCCACCGAAGAAGTTGTCGATCACGGTGAACACCAGTCGCGGCTCCATCACCGTGAGACCGGTGCCGCGCAGCGGCTTCAGACGCATCAGGTTGAGGTTGCTGGGCACGGCCAGGCCGTGCACGTACTCGCTGAACTTCAGCATCTTAACGCCGAGTACGGACACTTCGCAGGTCTTGCGCAGCACGCCGAACAAGGCCGTGCGGAAGAAACGTGCGAAACGGTCGTTGATCATCTCCAGCGTGGGCAAGCGTCCGCGCACGATGCGATCTTGCTGGGTGAAATCGAAATCGAGCACCGTGCCGGGCGGCGGCGGTATGTCGCTTTCGGTTTCGATCTTGCCGTCGTCGACGCCGTTGAGCAGGGCGTCGATTTCTTCCTGTGAGAGCAAGTCGCTCATCGTGCCGCCCCCGTTACTGCATCACGAAGCTGGTGAAATACAAGGCATCGACATCCGGCTTGCCGGTCTTGTCGGCCACGATCTTGCGGATGGCACTGAGCGCTTGCGCCTGCAGCTTGACCTTGCCGGCGGTGTCGCTGAGTCCCGCGTAGGTTTGACTGCTGAACAGCATCACCAGCGCATTGCGGATCACCGGATCGCTGTCTTTCATCGCCTGCACCGCAAGCGGGTCGTGCGTCATCACGGTGACGCCAATCTGCAGGTAGCGCGTGGAATCCTGGTCTTCGAAGTTCACGACGAAGGCGGGATCCAGCGGCAAAAACAATTCGGGTGCTTTGGGCGCTCCAGTCGTCGAGGCATCCGCTGTGGCGCCATGCGATTGGGCCAACAGATAACCGCCGCCGCCAAGTAGCACCAGCACCGCCACGCCCATCGCCATCGCCATCGCCATGCGATTGCCGCCCTTCTTGGCGACCTTGGGCGCTTCTTCCTGAATACTCTCGGCGTTCGCCATGAATGACCTCAGCTCTTCATCAATGAAATGACGCCTCGACTCCTTGGGAGCGGGCCTGATCTAAAGGAGTTTTAGCAAGCGCCGTGCCATCGCCGCTGATCGCATAACAGCGCGCTTTTCGGGGTTTTGCGAGACGACGACGGCGTTTTATTGACGCGCGACGGGATGCGGACGCGATGGTGGTGTGGTGATTCCGTCAGGCCGGCGCGATGCGATGGCGCAACGTCGAATAATGTGCACGCAGCATCGCTCCGACCGAGGCCGGAACGATGCGCCAGTACGTGAAACAGTCGATGTCTATTTAGGCGAAAGCGTCGACGAGGCCAACAGCGATCCGTTGCAGCGGGGCGACGGGAGCGTTCTCGGTGATGTCACCGGCATCGCCCGATGTTTGCGCACCGGATGGCTGCCCTTGCGAATCGCCGAACTGCTGTTGCGCGCCATGCTGCCCCACCGAGGTGTGACCGAGCGACAGCCCCTGACTGCCCAGCATTTGATGGAGCTGATCCAGCCCCTGCTGCACCGCCGTTGCGGCAGCGGGATGCTGGGTCATGAAGGCGACGTCCACGCGCCCGTGATCCAGGGTGACTTTGACGTCCACCGGGCCGAGATCTTGCGGATTCAGGCGTATCTGCGCCTGTTTCACATCCTGGCCGCTGAGCCACGTCACTTGTTGGCCAAGCTCTTTGGCAAAGCCCGACGTACCTACCGGTGCATCAACGGCCAGACTGTGTCCCGTCGTCGTGCTGGTGCTGGATGGCGCGATCAGTCCCGTGGCGTCGAATACGCCACGCAATGCGGTGAGATCGGAAGTGCTGGGCGCCTGACTACTTGTTGCGGGCGATGCAGCGCTCGAAGCCGATGCGGCGTGACTGCCCGCCATCAATGCACCGGCCAATGCTTGCGTGCTGTCGCCAATGCTTTGCAGCAATCCGCCACTGCCGCCGGCAACACTCGCCACATCGGTAGCGTTGTCGTCGGCATCGTCGGATGCATCGCCGCTCGCGACGTCGCTGGAGCCTGTGAGCGGCTTCTGCGCGCTCCACGCCGATAGGGTCAATGCCGTGTTGATGTTGCTTGCTGCAGCGCCATTCGCCTGCGTAGCGCCGACGCTCGTGTTGGTATTCGTATCGGTGCCACCTTTGACGGCCGAAGGCGTCGCTGGAATGGGGACCGGCGCGATAGCCGCCGTTTGCGGCGTAGGCGCGGGCAGCGCTGGATTGCTAGGTGGCGTCGAAGGTTTTTCCGCGACGGGTTTGGTTGTCGCGGCGCTCGGCGTATTACCGCTATCGGCATCGCCGGTAGCCTGGTCGATAAGGCTCAATACGCTATTGGCCAACGATCCGACACTCGCTGTCGAGGATCCGTCGCTATCGTCCGCTAGCGTGGCCGACGTGGCACCGGGCACGGTGACATCGGCCCCCAGCTTCGCGGCATTGCCGGGCTGTGCATTGCTGGGCTGCGCATTGGCGTCTCGGCCAGCAGCGCCTTGAGTAGTGTCGCCGTCTTGATGGCGATCACCCTGGTCCGTGCTGCCGTTTGTCGTCGACGCTTGCTGGTGTTGTGCATTTTGTAGATGCGTATCGAAAGCAGTGTCATTGCCCTGCTGATCGTTACGTCGGGCCGACGCCTGCGCAGTACTACGGGTTGCAGATGCCTGGCTGGTCGATGGAACGGCGGGTAGCGGGTTGGCGCTCATGCCTTAACACTCGTGCAGAGGGGAATCTTCCCTGTTGCAGCAAAATCCAAGCCAAGGACGGCGGCGATCATGGCGTACCCGCGCGACGACCGCGGTATTGCATGCGTTCGTCGACTTCCGCCTGCTCCTGCCGCTCATCGCGCTGCCGTTCTTGCGTGCGGAATCGCTCAACCACGCTATCCAGCGCGCTTTCGCGCGCATGGGCGTGCAGCCAGCGTTCGCGTGCGGTCTCCAGCTGGCGTTGCAAACGTTCGACCAGCCGGCCCTGCTGAATGATCGCCTGATCGATGCGCTCGACAAATTGTTGACGGTTAAGCAGCGCGCTCACCGTCAGGCCGCCGTCGCCAAGACTGTAGTCTCGGCGGTAGCGTTTCAGTTCGTCCCACTGCTGTTCGGCGTGCGCCAACTTCTGCTGATGATCGGCCAGGCGCTGCAACGCATCCTTCTGGCGACGCTGCGCCTGATCCACGGCGGGTTGTAACCGGTCCGAACGCGAGGTCATGCGTTGATCTCCGCGACAAGGGCACCCAATCGCTCTTGCGCGGCGCGCAGCTCGACGGGCTCATCGACTTCCTGTTGCAGGAAACGCACCAGGCGCGGCCACATGGCGATCGCCTGATCCACCTGAACATCCGAACCTTTTTGATAGGCACCCACGGCGATCAAATCCTGCCGTTGGCGATAGGCCGAATAGACCTGCCGGAAACGCTGCGAGGCGCGCATCTGTTCCTTCGTCACTACCGCCGGCATCACGCGGCTGATCGATGCCTCGATGTCGATGGCCGGGTAATGGCCCGCTTCGGCAAGATCGCGCGACAGCACGATATGGCCGTCGAGAATGGCACGTGCTGCGTCGGCGATGGGATCGTGGCGATAGTCGTCGCCCTCGGTGAGTACTGTGTAGAAGGCGGTGATCGAACCGCGTCCTTCGGCATCGTTGCCGGCGCGCTCGACCAAGGCGGGCATCAACGCGAAGACGGACGGTGGATAACCCTTGGTAGCCGGCGGTTCGCCGATCGCCAGTGCAATTTCGCGTTGCGCTTGTGCGTAACGAGTCAGCGAATCCATCAACAGCAGGACACGCTGGCCTCGATCGCGGAACCATTCGGCAATGGCGGTGGCGTATTGCGCACCGCGCAGACGCTTGAGCGGCGGCGCATCGGCCGGCGCGGCGATGATCACCGCACGTTCGCGCCCTTCGTGGCCCAAGGTCTGCTCGACAAATTCTTTGACTTCGCGACCGCGTTCGCCGATCAGCCCTACCACCACCACGTCGGCATCGGTGTAGCGCGTCATCATGCCAAGCAAGGTCGATTTACCCACGCCGGAACCGGCGAACAGGCCAAGACGTTGACCGCGACCGACCGTCAGCAGCGCATTGATGGCGCATACGCCGGTATCGAGCGGTGTATCGATGGGTTTGCGTGCCATCGGATTAATCGCTTCGCGCTTGAGCACCGCGTGCCCTTCCGTGCGTAGCGGACCTTCGCCGTCCAGAGGAACGCCATCGGCGCCGATCACGCGACCCAACAACGACTCGCCCACCGGCAAACCGCCCACGCGCGCGCAAGGCCGCACGCGCGCGTTAGGCAATACGCCGTGCATTTCCATAACGGGCATCAACAGCAAGCGTTCGTCGGCGAAGCCCACCACTTCCGTATCCAGCTCGGTGCCATCGGCGGCATCGACCAGGCAACGCGAGCCCAGCGGCGCTTCGCAACCTTCCGCTTCCAGCGTCAGCCCTACGACACGGCGCAAGCGCCCTTCCGCCGTCATCATTTGCGCGGCGTGCGCACGCTGCGCGCGACGGGCCAGCTGCTGTCGCCAGCGTTGTTGACGTGCCTGCACGACGCCGTCGGTATTCACGCGGCAACCTCGCCCTCGCCCTCGTCGAGATCGTCGCCCAATACGGCGTCGACCACGGCGGCAAGACGCGTGGTAACGCGTGCGTCGAGGCGTGAATGCTGGCTTTCCAGTACACAGTCGCCGCGGCGAAGCGCGGGGTTCGCGCCGAAGCGCCAATGCGGTTCCGCGGCACCGAGTTCGCGTAGCAGATCCATATCGCTGGGGTGCACCCACACGCGCAGTTCGCGCGTCGCCGAGGGCAGCGCGGCAGCGGCTTCGCGCACCGCCAAATCAATCAATGACGGATCCAGTTGCAGTTCGCGCCCCACGACACGCTGCGCGATAACCGTCGCGAGCAATGCGAGCTCACGCTCGGTCTCGTCGTCGAAACTGCTCAGCGGTCGCGCAGCGGCATGGCAGAGTGCCTCGAAATGCGCCAACCGCTCGTCCAACTGTTTCTTGGCTGCTGCGCGCCCTTCGGCCATGCCCGCGGCGTAACCTTCCTCGCGTGCTTGCCGTTCGATTTCTTCCAGTTCGTAAACGGTGGGTCCGGGTGCCGATTCGGCCTCGGCCACGGCCGCAACAGTATTGCCCACCGATGGCAGTTCCCATCGGTTGAAGCCGGCGGTCTTGTCGCGGCTGAGCACACCGGCCATCAGACGAACTCATCGCCGTTGGCAGTAAGACTGATCTGTCCGGCATCGGCAAGTTTGCGTGCGATGCCGAGCACTTCTTTCTGTGCGGCGTCGACTTCGCTGAGCTTGACCGGACCTTTCACTTCCAGGTCGTCGCGCAGCATGTCGGCGGCGCGCTTGGACATGTTGGCGAAGATCTTTTCGCGCACGGCCGGCTCGGAACCCTTCAGCGCCACAATCAGGCGCGCCGATGGCACTTCGCGCAGCAAGGTCTGCATGCTGCGGTCGTCCAGCTCGGCCAGGTCTTCGAACACGAACATCAATTCTTCGATCTTGCCGCCGAGGCCGGCGTCCTGGGTGCGGATCGCGCTCATCAATTCCGCCTCGCGCGAGGACTCCATCGCGTTGAGGATGTCGGCGGCAGCCTTGAGGCCGCCCACCGTCGCGGACTTCAACTTGGACGACGTACCGGAGAACTGACGCTCCATGATCTCGTCCAGTTCGTTGAGCGCCTGCGGCTGCACGCCATCGAGATTGGCGATGCGCATGACCGCATCGCTGCGCACGCGCGCCGGCAAATAGCCGATCACTTCGGCAGCCTGGTCAGGTTCGAGATGCGCCAGCACCAAGGCGATAATTTGCGGATGTTCCATGCCGATCATTTCGGCAATGGCCCGGCTTTCCATCCACTTGAGCGATTCCAGGCCCTTGGTGGAACGACCGAGCAGGATGCGATCGATCAGACTGCCGGCCTTGGTTTCGCCGAGCGCGCTGACCAGCATCTTTCGGATGTATTCCTCGGTGCCGACGCCAAGTGCGGTCTGCCGCCCGATATCGTCATTGAGGCAATTGAGCACCCATTCGACCTGATCGCGCGAGACGTTGCTGAGCGTCGCCATCGCCGTGCCGACCGCTTGCACATCGCGCGCACTGAGGTGTTTGAGCACCTCGGCCGCGTCCTGTTCGCCGAGTGTCAACAGCAAGATGGCCGCGCGCTGCGCGCCATTGAGGTTGATGCTATCAGCCGCCATCGTCGCCCACCCAGTTCATGACGACTTGCGCGACTTGCTTGGGATTTTCCTGGACCAGTTTGCGCGCGAGGCCGATTTTCTGTTCGTAAGCCATGCTCTGAATCTGCGGCGAGCTGATACGGACCTGATCTTCGCGGTCGTTGTTTTGCAGGTCGTCGTTGATACGCACGGATACGGTGGGGATCGGACCGGCCAGCGCAGGCATCGGTTCGGAGCCACGCAGCAGACCTTTGAGCATCGGCTTCAGCAGCCCGAAGGCGATCAGCAACGCGATGAGAATGCCCGCGCCTTGCTTGATCAGATCGAGCATGCCGGGACGTTGCCAGAACGGCTCGCTCACCGGCGCGTCGTCGACGGGCGCATTCGAAAATGCTTGATTGATGACGCTAACGCTATCGCCGCGTTTCTCATCGAAGCCTACGGCGTTCTTGGTGAGATCGGTGAGGTGTTGCAGCTCCTGCGCGCTGAGCGCGACGCTTTTACCTTTGCCGTCGGGCGCCATTTTGTTATCGACCACCACCGCAGCGGTCAAGCGCACCAAGCGCCCCGCCGGATCGCTGACATGGCTGATCGTGCGGCCGAGTTCGTAATTGCGAGTCGAACTCGACGACGTATCGCTCGGTGTCGACGTCTGTGCCGTGCGCGCATTCGCCGCCGGATTGGCGGGTGCGGCGGCATTGGGTGGCGTGCCGGCATTGGGCTTGGCCGCGGTCGGTTGCGCGACCGTGTTCGGCGGCTGGTTGCTCAGTGCACCGGCCACTTCGGCCCCGGCATCGTCGTGTTTCTGTTCGCTGCTGGTCTGCTCGCTGCGCAATGCCGGATTGGCATTGTCGTAGCTCTCGCTGGCTTTCTCAGTCTGGCTGAAATCGAGATCGACATCGACCTGGGCACGCACGCGTCCTGCGCCCACGAGCGGCGTCAGTAAATCTTCGATGCGCTGTGCATAGCTATTTTCCATGCGCGTAGCGAGGCGCATGCGCGTATCGCCGACGGCGCCGGGACTATCGGGATCGGAATTGGTGAGCAAGCCGCCTTGCTGGTCGACCACCGATACTTGCGACGGATCGAGATCCGGCACGCTGGCAGAAACCAGGTGCACGATCGCGGAGACCTGGCTGCTATCGAGTTGTCGGCCGGGATACAGCGTCAACAACACCGATGCGCTGGCCGGATGATTATCGCGAATGAACGCGGACGGCTTGGGCAGCGCCAGATGCACGCGCGCGGCGCGCACGAACTGCAGGCCGGCGATGGTGTTGCCCAGGTCGGTTTCCAGCATTTCCTGGTAATGCGTGCTTTCGGCCAGATCGCTCATGCCGAACGGCGAGTCGCTCTGCGGCAAGGTGGCACCTGCGGTGCTGCCTTGGGGCAGGCCCTGGCTGGCCAGTCGCAAACGAGTATCGGCGAGCACGTCGGCGGGCACGGATATGGAAGCGCCATCGGCGCCCAGTCGATACGGCGTGTTCGCCGTTTGCAGCGCCTGCGTTACGGCTGCGGCATCTTTGGGATCGAGTCCCGCATACAGCAACGCGAAGTTGGGACCGCGCGACCACAGCACGATGCCCACACCCAACGCGACGGCCGCGGCAACACCGATCAGCAAAAGCAACAGGCGCGTGGTCGGATTACGCAGAACGCTCTTCAGCTGGTCCTGGCGTGTCTGATTGCCGGCGGTCGCGAGGGTGTTTTCGGCCATGAAAACTGTTCAACCTTATGCGTGCTGTGAGGCGTCGTGCGATGAGTGATTTAGACCGGCATGTTCATGATGGTCGTGTAGGCATCCGTCAATTTGTTGCGGACCTCTACCAGACCACGGAATGCCAGATCCGCTTTTTGTCCTGCGATCGACGTCTTGACGATGTCGGCGCCGGGATCGCCGCGCTCGAACGCGCCGGCTTGCACTTCCGCTTCGTTCTGCTGCGACGCCACGGCACCGAGCGATTGCTTGAACAGCGTGCCGAAATCCACGCTCGGCGCAGCGTTCGACGACGTTGGAAGCAAAGCGGTCGGCGATGTTCCCGATGCCTGCGCACCGAGTGCGCGCATCTGGGACAACACACTGTTGACGTCAATCTGACTCATGTCGGTTTTCCAACGCGTGATCGGTTATGAAGTGCTTCAAGCAACAGCCGTGCCACTCTGCGGAGACGTTTCGTTGGCACGGCAGCACGACTGCAAACCGTACTTGCGCAGTTTTTCGACCAGCGTTGTGCGCTGCATGTGCAGCAGCTTGGCGGCATGCGCCACGACACCGTCGGTGATGTCGAGCGCCTGGCGGATCAGTCCCACTTCGATATCGGCGAGGTGATCTTTCAGATCGACGCCGCCTTCGGGCAGCAGCACTTCGGTGTCCAGGCTGACGCGGTTTTGCGTGGGTGCCGGCTTGCTCTGTCCGTCGAGCATCGCGCGCAGAATGCTGCCGCTGGCTTCGTCGATGGGCTGCACGCCGCGGTATTTTTCCGGCAGATCGTTGGCGCGCACTTCGCCGTTGGGATAGAGGATCGCCAGCCGTTCGACGAGATTGGACAACTCGCGCACGTTGCCGGGCCAGGTGTGTTGACGCAGGGCCTGCATGGCGCTGCCGCTGAAGCGCACGCTGCCGAGACCGCGGCGTTGCAAGCGCTGGTTGAATTCGCTGATCAGGTCCGGCATGTCTTCCAGGTGCTCGCGCAAGGCGGGCATTTCCAGCGGAAACACGCTCAGGCGGTAGTAGAGATCTTCACGGAAACGGCCTTCGGCCGTGCCCGCTTCAAGGTTCCGGTGCGTGGCGGCGATGATGCGCACGTCGCAACGTTGCGTGCGGTTGCTGCCGACGCGCTCGTACATGCGTTCCTGCAGCACGCGCAACAGCTTGACCTGCATCGGCAAGCTCATGTCGCCGATTTCGTCGAGGAACAGCGTGCCGCCCTCGGCCATCTCGAAACGGCCTTTGCGCGTACTGATGGCGCCGGTGAATGCGCCCTTCTCGTGACCGAACAGTTCGCTTTCCAGCAATTCGGCCGGAATCGCACCGCAGTTGATGGCCACGAACGGCTTCTCGCGACGCGGCGAGCAATCGTGGATGGCGCGCGCCACCATTTCCTTGCCGGTACCCGATTCACCCAGCACGAGCACGCTCGAATCGAACGGCGACACCTGGCGAATAAGCGCATTGACGCGTCCCATCGCAGCCGAGTTGCCGACCAAACGCAGTACGGACGTATTGATGCGCGGCGCGGGCGTACGTCGCACGGCTTCGGCGAGACGCTCGTAGCGAAGCGGAAAGTCCAACACTTCAACCTGTGCAGCGTACGCGGAGTCGACTTTGCTCAGACGACCCAACTGCGGCGAATCGGCGCCGACCAGTACCAGTGTCTGGCTGGCCTGCACATCGAGCGATGCCATCAGCTGCTCGCAGGTCGATGCGTTTTCGATACCGCCGACATAGATGGCGCGCCATTCCCGGGCGATCGCATCGAGCGGCAGTGATGCATCCCATCGCTGGGGAAAGTACCCCATGAATTGCATGGCCGACGCAACGATGTCGGCGCGTGTACCGTCAGATTCGATGATGAGTACGTTGCTGTTTGGCATGAGCACGAGTCCTGCTGCGTTACTGCTGACTTCTAATGAACCAACACGATTCCCTTCCTATTCGTGTTGTCCCCTGCGTGTCAGGTATCCGTCGCGACACGTGTTGCAATCCAGCAAGAAGAACGCCAAAAAATTTGCGGGATGCCGTGTCGACTCGTGCGTTTCGTGACGTGCCTCGCTATCCGTACCTCGATGAATTCACAAAAATGAAGTGGGGAAGAAACCGTTTACATCAATAACTTAGATCGATCTCATTGGGTCGTGTTTAGTCCGGTTAAGAAGCGATCCAGGCCTTGGCACACGTTGGCACGACTGGAATTGGGCGAGTTTGGATGTTTCGTGACGTGACCAGCATCACACTCTGTGCTTGCTGTTCGACACATTTTCCACCGCGCTCGTCAGCCGGGCTTCTGCCACTTTTCGCCGATGGTGACAAAAAACGAAACGTTCCAACCCATCTTCGACCAGTTCACTCAATTCACAAAAGTAAACGAAAGCGGTGCCGTCGTTGAGTGTGAGCCCCAGCCGAGCCGGCAATTCCAAGGGCAAAGCTCGGCAGGCGTCGAAATGCAGGCGTATCAATAAGGTGCCTGCGTGGGGCAGCACATGAGCGGGCACCACCACGCCCACGGCGTTGAAACGAACCGGGTACCGAGGCGGCAACACGCTGGTGGGTACCAATAGGCGGTCGACGATATCCAGCAATACGTTGATTTTGCTGTCCATTCGCTGCAATTCCTGGATCAGGGGGCTGTCATCGTCGTTGCCCTCCACCCGGCGCTCGTCCAACGAGGCCAGCGCGCGCAATACGTGGATGCTGCGCTCGTTGTGACTCCCGAGGGTTTCCGGTACGGGTTCGAACGCGTCCACGCCCAGGTGCGGGTTCCCTTCGTAGGTCATCCGCTGGGAAAATTCCTGCCATCTTTCGTCTGCTTGCATTTACCTACTCCTACCGCCCATGGCCCCATGCCAGCGGTGGCTCCACGTAAGTATCCACAACGCGTGCCACACAGGCGAAAAGTGCACCCATAGACCGTCCGGCGCTCAGCGCGATGACGAAGAAGTGATGTAGGTCTGCAGGGCGCGATGGTTGTACTGGTGCTGGTTGAGCTGCCGCTCGACCGCTTCATGAGCAAGGTTAGCCCGCTCCAGCAATGCGCGATTGTGTACCTGCAAGGCAAGCAACGCGTCGCGATGCTGCGGGCCGGCTGCGCCGGCCTGGTAGTGTTCCAGGCAAACCTGTCGCTGCGCATCGAGTTCGACGACGCGGGGCCAGTTGTCGCTGGTCGCCGCGTCGATCATTTCGACCGTGATGTCGAGCGCACGCTGCAAATTGGCGTGGGCCAGATCGCTCATTGCGCTACCGCCGCGGCCTTCGCTTGCGCCTGCTCGGCCAGATAAGGCTCGCGAATGGCATGCCAGGCCTGGCGAATCGGTGCGACCAGGCGTTCGCATTCGTCCAACGCCCGCAGATCGTCATTGAGCTGTGCGTGCAGCAAGCGACGCGTGATGTAGTCGTAAAGCGCATCGAGGCGACCGGTAAGAGTGGGTTCGACGCCATGATCGAGGCTCTGGCGCAACTCGCCGAGAATGCCAATGGCCTTGGCGAAGGCATGCCCTTTGGCGGGCATGTCTTTGTGCAGAATATGGCCGCGCGCCTGGGTAATGCGATCGACCAGACCATCGAGCAACATCGCGAGCAGCTGATGGCGATCGGCCCCTTCGATGCTGCCCTGGGCACGGGTCTGGGCGTACAGCGCGCTTCCATTTCGCATCATGTAACTCATCGCATCGCCCCTGCTCAGCTACTGCTGCTGCTTTTGTTGAGAGCTTCCAGCGACTGCGTGATGTAGGAGCTGGTGTTATTGAGCGAGGTCATCAATGTATCCAGATTCGTGTATTGCTTGACCAACTGTTGCTGATACACCGACATGCGCGCATTCAGCGCCGTCTGCTGAGTACCTAGATTGGTCACGTCGGTGTTGAGGCTGTTGATACGGGTTTGCAGTACACCGGTGCTGCTGTTGAAGTTGGTGACCAGCGTACTGAGCTGGGTAGCAATCCCTTTGGTGCCGGTAAACAGGTTCTGCACGACTGACGGATTGTTGGACAACGCGGTGGCCAGCGTCGCCGAGTTAAGCGACATGGTGCCATCAGAATTGCGCGTAATGCCCAGGCTGGCCAGATTGCCGATGCTGTTGCCCGAGACCGAACTGCCCAGCACATTCGCAAGCTGCGTCTGAATGCTGGAAAGCGTGGCATCGCCCAACAACACGCCTGCTTCGCCGGTTGTGCTGTCGAAGCTATCCAGCTGATTTACCGTGCTGGCATAACTGCTATAGGCCGTGACGAAATCGTTGACCGCCGTGGTAATGGGTGTGGTGCTTTGCGCCACGGTCAGCTGCGAAGTGCCGGTCGAGGCCAGGCTCAGCGTCACGCCGGTCAGCGCGCCGCTCACATTGTTGGAAGCACTGGTGACCGCGATGCCATCGATGGTCAGCTCGGCATTGGCCGCTTCATTGCTGCCCGGCGTATTCAACGCGGTGGCGAGCGTGCTCAGGTCGCTGCTGCTATCGCTGCTGGCGCTGACACTGAACCCGTTGGCCGTACCGGTACTGGTCGACGTCAACACCAGCTGATCGCCGTTCACACCCGAAACCACCGTCGCCGACACGCCCGGATTGTTGCTGGCGTTGTTGATGCTGGTGGCGATAGAGCTAAGCGTATCGGTCGAAGACACGGATACGCTTATCGTGTTGCTGCCGACCGTAAGGTTCAACGTGCCGCTGCCGAACGTCGCAACGCTGGGTTGGGCGGCGCTGATGCGTTTTTGTGCCGTGGCCAGCTGCGTGACGTCGAGACTGTACGTACCTGCCGTCGCGTCGGGCAACGTGGATGTGGTACCCAGCGAGGTATTGGACAGGGTGCCCGTAAAAGTGGAGTACGTCGTAGGAGAAGTCAGTTCCGCCAACGCCGACTGCAAGCCGCTTAATGCAGTTTGCAAAGCCGTAAGGCCCGCGATCTGGTTGTTGTCTTCGTTGGTTTGATTGGTGATCTGCGCCTGCGGACCCGCTTCCTGCGCACCCACCAAGGCGTTGATGATCGAATTGACGTCCAGGCCCGAGCCCAAGCCCAGCGAGCTGAGCAGGCCGGTACCGCTGATGTTGGAGGCGCCGGTGGAGGAAGCACCCGTCGTGCTGGGAGAACTCGTACCCGTGAACGCCGTCGACGTGGTTCCCAGGCTGGAAATGCTGCTCATGAGGGGCCTCACAAAATGGTTTTGGGACACCGCGGCCCTGCCGCGATCCACCAAGCTGCCGGCAAAACTCACACTTCGAGTGAAAGCTTTACCCGCTGCTCGCGTGGGTTTTCTGGCGGCAAACCACGCCGCCAGAACCCTTCAAGCAAAATCCCGGCCATGGCGATATCGCCATGGCCGGTGTTACCTGTTACTGCAGCAGCTTGAGGATGTTCTGCGGTTCGGAGTTGGCAGTTGCCAGCACCGAGATACCCGCCTGCTGTAGTACCTGCGCCTGACTCAACTGTGCGGTGGTGGCCGCGAAGTCGGTGTCCTGGATGGAGCTTTGCGAGGACGTCAGGTTGGTTTGCTGTGCACTCAACGTAGAGATCGTCGATTGGAAGCGGTTCTGCACGGCACCCAAGGTGCTCGAGAAGTTGCTGACCGTGGTCAGCGCCGCATCGACACGCGAGATCAGCTGGTTGGCATCGTCCACCGTCAAAACATCGCCGCCCGTCAACGAACCGGACGCGCTCAGTGCCCCGCCATCGGTGTAGGCGGCGCCGCTGGCGGCAAGACCCGTCGCCGTCGTGCCCAGACCGCTGGCACCGAAAGCAAGGGCACCGCTGGTCAGGTTGAAGGCCGTACCGGCCGCGCCCGTCAGGGCAGCACCGGCGACCGACAGCTCGCCCGTCGAGTAGATGTTGATACCGCCGCTGACATTGACGGCAGCACTGACGCCGTCGATACCTGCTGCGTTGATGGCATCGGCCACGTCTTGCGCATTGCCGGCAGTGGCGCTGCCGCTGAAGCTGTACGACGTACCGTCAGCGCCGGTGATCGACAAGCCGCTCAGGCTGATCGACTGGCCGGTAGCACCGCTGGCGTCGACGAACGCGCCGCTGATGTTGCCCGTGGAGATCTCGGAGATCTGACCCACCTGGCCCGTGGTGACACCCTGACCCAACTGCACGTTGATCGACTGGCCGACGTTGGCACCGATCTGGAACGACAGGCTGCTGGTCGAACCATTCAACACGTTGGTGCCGTTGAAGGTGGTCTGGTTGGCGATACGGGTGATTTCAGACAGGTATTGCTGCACCGAGGTGTTGATCGCAGCGCGGTCGGACGACTGATACGTACCGTTGGCTGCCTGCACCGCCAAGTCGCGGATGGACTGCAAGTTGGAGGTGATCTGGCTCAGCGCCGAACCTGCGGTCTGCGCCAGGTTGATAGCATCGCTGGCGTTTTCGCTGGCCTGGCTCAGGCCACCGATCTGGGTTTGGAAGCGGGTTGCGATGGCATAACCTGCAGCGTTATCGGCAGCAGTGTTGACCTTCAGACCTGAGGACAGATCTTCAGTGGCCGTGCTCAATTCGCTCGACGACTTGGTCAGGTTGTTCTGGGCTTGCAGTGAAGAAATGTTGGTATTGAGGACGAGTGACATGGAAGTCTCCTGGAACCGGGTAAGTTGTGCTCAATCCGGCGGGGTCCAGTAACTGCTGTGCCGACCGCCTCGGAAACTTTTTCGGCGCGGGCGGGGAATACTTAAGCGTTCGGGACGTTTTTTCTCTGCGGTGCCAAAGAGATGGGCGAAATATTTATCGCCCCGCATACCTAAAGCTTTGGCATGAGCTGCCGAGTCGGAACCGTTCTGTGATCAGCTTTGGCACCAAGCTTGCTCTCTACCTTCCATATCCGGTGCGGGCACCCGGAAGTGTCGGAATTCCGACGCGTGCGCCCGCAGCCTCTTAGATAAGGTGAGGAAGACACATGCGTTCTGTGCTTGCGATCTGCGCGGTATTCAAGGATGAAGCGGCCTATCTGCGCGAATGGGTCGAGTTCCATCAGCTGATGGGCGTAGAGAAGTTCTATCTCTACAACAACAACAGCTCGGACCGATACCTGGACGCGCTGCAGATGCATATCGACTCGGGCGCCGTGGTGATCCACGAATGGCCGCAGCGTCCCGCCCAATTGCAGGCGTACGAGCATTGCCTGAAGGCCCATGGCAGCGAAACGGATTGGCTCGCCTTCATCGATATCGATGAATTCCTGTTTTCGCCCAACGCAAAACTGCTGCCCGATGTGCTGGCCGATTACGCCGATCACGTTGGCGTAGGCGTCAACTGGGTGATGTTCGGTTCGGCCGGCCACACGCAGAAGCCAGCAGGCGGCGTGCTTGAAAACTATCTGAAGCGCGGACAACTCGACGGTGGCGTGCCTTATCCGCATCTTCGCCTTCCCAACGGCAGTTACCGTCCGGAGAATTCGCATATCAAAAGCATCGTGCAGCCGTCCAAGGTCGCCAGCTGTCCGAATGCGCATTTCATGCTGTATGCCAATGACGCACGTGCCGTCGACGAAAACGGCCAGCCCATTGAAGGCCCGTTCACCGCCAAGGTGTCGGTCGAGAAACTGCGTATCAACCACTATTGGAGCAAGTCGGAAGAAGAATGCCAGTACAAGTTCGGCAGAGGCTTCGCCGACGGCCAGGGCGCCCGCGACTGGAACGAATTTCTGGAGCACGAAAAAATATTGAATGCGGTGCACGACGACGTCGTGTTGCGCGTCATTGCACAACTTGGCGTGCTGCCGCCGAAGTGGCCACTGGAAACCTTTGTCCGTAACGATGAAGGCGTGTGGCATTCGCCCCTGCGCGATCGTCCCGTGCACAAGGGCATCCACACCACCGCCACGCGCCTGTTCAATGTGATGCAGGAAGCGACGGATACCAGTCTTTATTCCGCAACGCTGGTCAAGGAGATCCATAGCCGTACCAGCGCGCTGCATTTATCTCCACGCCGCGCCAACCTACTGCATGCCTTCGACGGCGACGCCGAAGGCAGCCGCGTGCTGGACATCGGTTGCGGCGGCGGTGTAATGACTCAGGCATGGGTCGAACGTGGCTGCGCCGTGGACGCCATCGAATATGCACCGCACTGGGCTCGCGTGGCTGCAGCGCGCATGCGCGAACAACCGCAGGTCCGCGTCTTTCAGGCAAGTCTGCGCGAAGTCGAGCTGCGCGCCGAATACGATGTGGTGTCGCTCACGTGGGCAAATGATTATGCCGAAGCGTGGCCGCGCGATGGAACGTTGCGCGAAGCGATCGAGATCGCTGTCGCCGCGCTCAAGCCCGACGGCATCCTGCTGCTCAGCATCGCCAATCGCCAGGCCGATCCTGGCAATCGTTCGGTGCCCACGCGCCCTCAGCTTGAATCGGCGCTGCGCACGGCAGGACTTGTCCATATCGATGCCCAACTCGCCTTTCCGGATGCGTTGCTTCCGGAGGTGCTCGTTTCCGAACAGGCACTTGCGGTCTCCACCGATTGGCGCGTCGACGATCTCATCGCGCAACGGCCCTTCTTGCGCGACGCCGGCAACGAGGCTGCGCGCTGGGAAATGCACCTCGAAGCGGGCACGTTATCGTCGTATGCGCCGGGCCTGCTTTTGATCGCGCGTCGCGAGGGCACGCCCTCGCCGTTGCGCGCCGACGTACTCGCACAGAGTTTCGCCGACAATCGCGTTCCCGCACTCAACACGGTGACCGACTACGTTTTGGAAAATGGCGCCGTCCGCATCGCACCGCGCCGGATGCTGGCCGATCCGATCTGGAACACCTCGGCGTTCGAGCAAGTGCTCGAATCGCGCAGCCATACGCCTGGGCGCTCGTTGTTGGTACAAGTTCGCAAGGCCATCTACGAGCAACGCACCGACAAGATGATCAGCCTGTTGCGCCAGTGGGGCGCGCTGGTTTACGCGCAGGCCGACGACGAGGACAAGATTCCCGCAGACTGGCTGGATGCCGTGCCTTCACACGTGTATCTGGAAGCCGACGGCAGCCTGGCGTATCGCGGTGGTGAATGGCACGCGCGGCAGTCGATCGAGAAGCAGATTCCGGTGTATGTCGGCCTCTGGCAGATCGCTTATGAAAGCGGGCTTGAATCCCTGCTTGGTTTGTCATCACCCATCGAGCGCGTTACATGGCTATGCAAGCGCCTGCTGATCGACGCTTCGGCGGAATGGATCGGACACGGACGCAACATCAACGAATCGTTCGCCCGCGAAATCCACGGGGGCGATTGCTGGAACCGTACCGACCGGCATCTGAAAATCATTCCGGAGTGGCTGATTCCACCGCCGCCCTCGGATCTCTACAAACATTGGCAGGCGCAGCAGCAGCTGAGCGACACAGCGATTGCGCAGGCCATGCGACGTATTGAAAAAATCGGCGCGCCACCACGTATCCAGGTATTGCTGATCGACAACGCCAACGATCTGGATGCCGTGCAGCGAACTCAGGCAAGCCTGGAGGCGCAGCACTATCCGCACTATCAGCTCAGCGTGATCGCCAGCGACGATGCGCTGATGGCGCAGATCAACGGCGAGATCTCCGCCAGCGATGCCGACTGGGTGCAACTTATCTACGCCGGCGACCTGCTGCATCCCGCCACACTCTTGTTATTGGCCGAACGCGTCGCGTCGCATCCCTATCTTCGCGCGGCTTATTTCGATGAAGACACGCACGTCAACGGTGTTTTCGAAAGCCCGATTTTCAAGCCCGACTTCAATCTCGACATGCTGCGCAGCTATCCCTATGTCGGACGCGCGATTGCCTTCGTGCGGCAGCGCTGCACGGAGCTGGGCGGCCTGGATGAACGCTATGGCGACATGGCCGTCCACGACCTGCTGTTTCGCCTGATTGAAAAAGACGGCTTGCATACGATCGGCCATATCGGCGAGGTGATGCATCGCGCCGCGCTTCCCTACACGCATTGGCTGGCCTCCGACACGGTGAAGTCGCATAGCCCGGAGATCGTTTCCAGCCATCTAAAGCGCATCGGCATTTCGCACACGATGGAGTCGGGTGCGCTGCCCGGCTTCAACCGCGTGGTGTATCAGCATGCGCACAAGCCGTTGGTATCGATCATCATTCCGACGCGCGACCAGTTGCCATTGTTGAACGGCCTGATCGACAGCCTGTTGTCGAAAACGAGCTATCTCCAATACGAACTATTGATCGTCGACAACAACAGTGCAGAACCGGCGGCCTGCGCCTATCTCGACGGCATTGAGCGCCTCAACAGCGCACAGCTTCGCGTACTGCGTTATCCGCATCCGTTCAACTACTCGGCCATCAACAACTTCGCTGCCGCCCAGGCGCGTGGCGAATACCTGATCCTGCTCAACAACGATACGGCCGTGCTGCACGAGGATTGGATCGAAGCCTTGCTCAACCACGCGCAACGTCCGGAAGTGGGCATCGTGGGTGCCAAGCTGCATTATCCGGATGGCCGCATCCAGCACGGCGGTGTCGTGCTGGGCCTGCGCGGGCCGGCCGATCATCCGTTCATCGGTCAGCCGATGGAAGCGGACGGCTATATGCATCGACTGCGCGTCGATCAGAACTACACCGCCGTTACCGCGGCGTGCCTGATGATCCGCAAGTCGGTATACGACGAAGTAGGCGGCCTGGACGAAGAGGATTTCAAGGTTTCCTACAACGACGTGGACCTGTGCCTGAAGGTGCAACAAGCCGGCTATCTCACCGTGTGGACACCTTACGCGCGCCTGATGCACGTGGGCAGCGTCAGTCAAATCAAAGTCGATAAAACCGCACAGGATGCCAAGCAGCTGCGTTTCCAGGGCGAGCAAAATGCGATGTATCGCAAGTGGCTACGCCACATTGCGCGCGATCCGGCGTACAGCGTCAATCTCAGCATCGAAGGCAGCGGCTTCGAACTCAACTCCCAACGCGGCAAAGCGTGGCAACCGTTTGCCAATCCGCTGCTGCCGCGCATGTTCTGCGTTGCCGCCGATGCGCACGGTTGCGGTCACTATCGCATCGTGCAGCCGTTTGCCTCCATGCAACGCAGCGGCATGGTCGAAGGCATGATCGCCGGAGTGCATTTGTCGCCCGTGGCGATGGAACGCTTCCAGCCGACTTCGCTGGTACTGCAACGCCAGGTCACCGACGCGCAAATCAAGCTACTGGAGAGTTACCGCGATTTCTCCGGCGCCTTCAAAGTGTTCGAGCTCGACGACCTTATCCAGCAGATTCCTGT
This sequence comes from Lysobacterales bacterium, assembly GCA_015655335.1. GTDB lineage: Bacteria > Pseudomonadota > Gammaproteobacteria > Xanthomonadales > Rhodanobacteraceae > Dyella_B. The sequence continues at coordinate 28,918 of JAATFF010000106.1, forward strand.
GAAAAGCATGTTCCACGGCGCCATGCCGAAGGACATCATGAAGTCCTTGCGTCGCGCACTCTCTACGGTGGATCGTTTCGTCGTATCGACCGATACGCTGGCGGAGCAATTCAAAGGCTTCCACTCCGACATTCGCGTAGTGCTCAACCGCCTGCCCGTCAACTGGTGGGGCGATCTGAAGAATCAGCGTGGCGTCGGCCGCAAGCCACGCGTTGGCTGGGGCGGTGGCTCCAGCCATCGCGGCGACCTGGAGCTGATTGCCGACGTGGTGCGCGACCTGGCCGATGAAGTGGAATGGGTGTTTCTTGGCATGTGTCCCGACAAGCTGCGCCCCTACGTCCACGAATTCCATAGCGGCGTACCGATCGAGGAATATCCGCGCAAACTCGCTTCGCTCAATTTGGATCTGGCACTGGCGCCGCTGGAAGAAAATGTCTTCAACGAGTGCAAAAGCAATCTACGCTTGCTTGAATACGGCGCCTGCGGCTTTCCGGTGATCTGCACCGATATGGTGTGCTATCAGAATGACTTGCCGGTGACGCGCGTAAAGAATCGATACAAAGAGTGGACGAGCGCGATCCGCATGCATCTGGATGACCTGGATGCCAATGCCAGAGCTGGCGACACCCTGCGCGATGCCGTGAGAAAAGACTGGATGCTGACCGACGACAACCTGGTTGCCTGGCGCGATGCGTGGTTGCCGAACTGACGTTTCGATGTCGGTATCGCGAAACGCGATTCAAGCGCCTTGGTAAGAGCCTCGACTCGGCAGACATCGCTCGGACCATTGCAGTAAACGTCGCAACAAGTCAGTCCAGCGTTACGGATCGGCGAAGACATGACTTGCATCGTGCGCGGTGCTAGAGATAAGTGCACCGCGCCAATAAAAATCCCATCAGGACTGCAGGTAATCGAACAAGCTCGTTCCCTGCACCTTCGCAAACACCTGTTGCGAAGCCTGCAGCGCCGTCGATTGCAGCGACAGATTGCTGATCGCCGTCGCCATGTCCACGTTTTGTACGTCCGACAACGCGCTCTGATACGTCACGCCGAGATCCGAATAGCTGGTGCTCTGCTGCTGCAACGTATCCATGCGGCTGCCTACGGCAACCTGCGTGGTGGAAACGCTGTTTATCGCCTGGTTCAGCGATTCCAGCTGGCGGTTCATGGTATTGGCGATCGACGTGGCGCTGCCACCGCTTTGCAACGCGGCAATCATGTTGTTGAGCGTGGTGAATACGTCTTGCGTGTTTGAAGCGGTATCCGATTGAACGCTGACCGTATCGCCTGCGGCCGGTGTCCCGCTCATGGTGACGGAGATGCCGTCGAAGCTGATGCTGCCGCCGTCCTGATAGGTACCGGTGATAGGGTTGCCGCTGCTGTCGGTGACGGGATTGCCGGAGGAATCCGTTACGGCGTATGTGCCGTTCGCACCGAACGTGATGGTGTCGTTTATCGGACCCGATGCCGTCGCGGCACTCCAGGCGTTGGTGTCGGTAACGCTGTTCGCGCCGACCACCAAGGTTCCGGTATTGCTGCTGTTAGCGCTGGCCACGAACGAGCCATTGCCGGCGGCAAGATTCATGAAGATCGAACTGCCGGGATCGCCGTTGGCTACTTGCAAGCCCGTACCGATCGCCGTGAAGGACTGCTGATCGTTGCCGGCATACGTCACTGCACCCGTGTCGCTGTTGGTAACGAACGGTGTAGTGGTGTTGCTGGTGCCGGCGAAAAGCGCCTGTCCGTTCGCGTCGGGTGTGTTGGCCAGCTGGATCAGCTGATCGCGGTATTGCGTCAGCTCGGTCGCCATATTGCTGAGGTCGGCGGAGGACATCGCACCGTTGATCGCACCCAGCCCAACGTCATTCACGCTATTGAGCAGGTTGCCGACGGAAGTAAGGGTGCTGGTTTCCGTGGACAGTCGCGTGTTGGCGCTGCTGATGTTGTTGGTGTACTCGGTGTTTTCGGCCAGGATGTGGTTCAAGCCGACAATCTGCGCCGCACCCACGGGGTTGTCCGATGCCACGTTGATGGCATCGGTCGTGCTGACCTCGTTTTGCGTCTGCGCCAGCTCGGCCTGCTGATTGAGCATGGTGCTTAGCGATTGCTGGTACATCCAGCTGGTAGAGATGCGCATCATGATAAGAGCCTGTCTAGGGTCTCGGCGTAGCCCGCGTTGTCACGGTGCGGTCGCCAGGTGGTAGTGCGGGGCGCAGCGCCTGACTGGCTGTCAGGCCAAGCCGCGCGCTGCCGCATGGCGGCCGCACCGTGACAACCCGAAGGGCCGGGTCTGTTTGCCCGTCGGGCTGCGTCCTCTCTCAGTTGTGTATCGACATACACGCCTTCGTTCCTCCTTGCCCGACTGGCGAACAGATCCCGGCGCGGGCCACGCCGAGACCCTAGACAGGCTCTTAACCGTCCTGTATTGCGGTGATCAGGCTGGTGAAGATCTGCTGGGCAGTCGAGATCACCTGCGCCGATGCCTGGTAAGCCTGCTGGAACTGCACCAGGTTCGCGGCTTCCTGATTCAAGTTCACGCCGGCGAGACTTTGCTGACTGCTTTCGGCCTGACCGAAAAGATTGGTCTGCGTGGTGAGTTCCGCATTCGCCTGGCTACCGGCAGAACCGATCTGCGCGGTGAGGTTGGCGTAGCTCGCCACCACCGACGTCTTGCTGCCGTCGAGCACGCCGGCATCGGCCAGCGACGCCAACGCCGTGGCATTGCTGCCGTCGTTGAGTCCGTTGGTGTTGGCCGCGACGGTGAAGCTATCGCCGCTGGCCGGCGTGCCACTGAGGCTCAGGCTCCAGCCATCGGCGGTGATCGGCTGACCGGCGGTGTAGGTGCCGTTGGTCGTGTTGCCTGCGCCGTCGGTAACGGTGTACGTACCCCCGGCACCGAAGGTCACCGTCGCGCCGGAAAGCAGATTCGCGTTGCTGGCATTGGTAACGCTGACCGCACCTGCCACCCCGCTACCGGTATTGGTCGTTGCCGCGCTGGAAGTCAACGCCGCGGCGGCCGCAATGCCGTCGGAACCGGTCATGGTGACGGCGAGTGAACTGGCGGCATTGCGCGTGGGTTCGATCTCGTAGCTATCGCCCGTCTGGGCAGTGCCCGACACGCTGAAAGTAAGACCGTCCGCCGAGAGCGTCCCGTCCGAATTGGCCGTGAGCGGTACGTTCTGTCCGGTGGTGGTCGCCAGGCTCCAGCCATTGGTGCCAGTGCCCGAACCGGTGTAGCTCAGGATGTAGTCCGAACTCGTGAGTTGCGACACATCGCTAACGGAAGCACTCACCGTTGCGCCACCCGTCGAATTCTTGCTCGACGGAAGCACGGACGGCGAGCCCACGCTGAAAATGGCTTGCCCTTGCTGGCCGTTGAGATCCAAACCTTGCGCCTGCTGTCCGTTGACGCTGGACGCCAGGGCGATCGCCGATTGACCGAGCGCGTTCTGCGCAGGCTCCAACACCGTGTTGCGGTAGCTGATCAACGCGCCCAGCGTGCCGCCGGTCAATTGTGACGTGACATCGTTACCGGAGCTGTCGAACACATCGGTACTGGAGGGATCGTACTGATTGTCCCCCGAGGACAACGCATAGGATTGGGTACCGCTCACCAGGGTTTCTCCGGCGGAGGTATACACGCTGATCGCACCGTTGCTATCGGTCGCGGCGGAGATACCGGTGAGTCCCGCCAATTGCTGCACCAAGTTGTCGCGCTGATCAAGCAGGCTGTTCGGATTGCTGCCTACCCCGGCTTGCGCAATCTGCCCGTTGAGGGCGGCAATTTGCGAACTGAGACTGTTGATGCTGGTGACGGTGTTGCCGATCTCCTGGTTGACCTCAGTCGATTGCTGGCTGAGCTGCTGGCCGAGCGTGTTGAACACGCTGGTCAGCGAAGATGCATCGCCCAGCGCGGCCTGTCGTACCGACGACGAACTCGGCGAGCTCGCCACGCTACTGAAGCTGCTATAGAAATTGTCCAGCGCGGTTTGCAGGTTGCCGCTGTTGCTCAGCAAGCTGTTGAGCGTGCCGGTGAGATTGGCCGATGTCGTGGCGCTCTGCATGCTGCTGTTGCTGCTCCACAGCGCGCTGGTCAGGTACTGGCTGTAGGCGCGCTGCACCGCGACGACATTGACGCCGCCGCCTATCGTGTACTGGCCGTTGCTTTGCGCGATGGTTTCGACTTGCAGCACGCTTTCTTCGCTGTAGCCGCTGGTGCCGGCATTGGCGATGTTGTTGCTGACCGTGCTCAGCGCAACCTGGGCTGCATTTAACCCGGATATGCCGATGTTGAGCATGCTGGACATGAAGCATTCCTTAGAGAGTGAACCGCGGGCGCGCTGACCTCATGGGGCTACGCTCAGGGTGTCGGCAGAGAGGTCGTTTTCTTGAGCGCGCCCAGCGCGTCCCGCATCATGGAGCTGTTGGCGATAGCCGCCACCTTGCCCGCATAGTCCGGATCGGTGGCGTAACCGCCGTCGATCAAGGCTTTTGCGTAACCCAATACGTCGTCGCCGCGGCCACGGGCTTGTGCATAGCGCGGATCCTTGCTGATCAGGTCGGCATAGTCGGCCAGCGAATCGGCGGTGGATTTATAGGAGCGGAACTGCGCCTGCTTGCGCACGGCAATGCCGCCTTCGTATTCGACCGTGGGCACGTTCACGCGCGAGCCGCCCCAACTGCTGCCGGCCTTGATGCCAAACAGGTTGAAGCTGCTGCTGCCGTCGGCGTGCGCAGGCATGTGCTTGCCCCATTGCGTTTCCAGTGCGGCCTGGGCCAACACCGTACGCAAGGACAGGCCTAGCTCCTTGGCTATGATGGAGGCCTGCGGCGCGAGTTCGCGCACGAACGCTTCGGCGTCCGCCGGCAGCCACGCCATCGCGGCGCGACCGGCCGAACGCGTGGCGTCCGCCACTTCGTACAAACGTTGCCGCCAGCCATCGACGAGCCCGGCGGTGCTTGGATCGGCCGTCGCAGTTTTGCCTTCGCCGCCTTGTCCGTTGTGGCCGCCTAGCTGCCGCACCAGCATGTCCGCAATGCCTAAGCCCTTGCCATGCTGCGACAGGTTGAGCGAAAGCTGCTGGTCGTACATGTCCTGCCATTGATCGCCGGCTTGGCTATCGAAAAGCGGATCGCCGAAGTTGGCTTCGCGCATCGATTTCAACAGCATCTCGGTGAACATCGATTCGAATTGCTTGGCGACCGCCGGCAGTGCGCTGTTGCTGTCGGACTCGGCTTGATGACGCAAAGCGCTGAACCCGGACAGATCCGTCCAGGTATTGAGGCTTTGCGCTGCAGCGTTGCCGAGGTCAGCGGCCATGTCAGATGACTACCAAGTCCGCGTGCAATGCGCCCGCCTGCTTTAGTGCCTCGAGAATCGAAATCAGATCGGTCGGCGACGCGCCCACCTGATTCACAGCGCGCACGATCGAGTCAAGGCTTGCCCCCGGACCGAACTTGAACATATGGCCGCCCGTCTGATTGATCGACACGGAACTGTTCGGCACAACGGTGGTTTGTCCATTGCTGAAAGGCCCGGGCTGACTCACTTGCGGTTGCTCGCTGATGGTCACCTGGATCGAACCGTGCGCGACGGCTGCCGCACTCACGCGCACGTCCGAACCGATCACCACCGTGCCGGTGCGCGAATTGACGATTACGCGCGCGGGCGCGTCGCCGGGCTGCACATCGAGCGATTCGATCGCACCGAGCCAAGCCACTTTTTCGCTGGGATCCACCGGGCCGCGCACGGCCACCGAACCGCCATCCATGGCATGCGCCGTACCGGCGCCGTAAAGATGGTTGATGGCGTCGACGATGCGATTGGCGGTCACGAAGTCCTCGGCGTTGAGGTTCAACACCAGATCGTGACTGCTGGAGAAAGGCGATGGCACGCTACGTTCGACCGATGCGCCGTTGGGAATGCGCCCGCTGGCCGAGATATTGATCTGCACACTGGAGCCGCTTTTACCTGAGGCGCTGACACCACCGACAACCACGCTACCCTGCGCCACCGCGTAGACGTTGCCGTCCGCACCGTGCAACGGAGCCATCAGCAGTTCGCCGCCACGGATACTCTTGGCGTTGCCGATCGATGCCACTGTCACATCGATGGTCTGGCCGGGTTTCGCGAACGGCGGCAAATCCGCCGTGATCGTGACCGCGGCCACATCTTTCAGCTGCGGCTGGATACCCGTAGACGGGATCGACACGCCGAACTGCTTAAGCATGTTCTCCAGGCTTTGCGTGGTAAACGGCGCCTGCGTCGTTTGATCGCCCGTGCCGTCGAGACCCACGACCAAGCCGTAGCCAACCAACTGGTTGCTGCGCACGCCAGCGACTTGCACCAGATCGCGGATCTTGTCGGCGTGCGCGGTGGGCGCAAAGCCCAGCGACGACACTGCCACAGCCACAATGCCCGCAACAAAAATTCGGCTACGCCACAGTGCGTTCATCAGAATGGCATCCACTTGGAGTTGAAGAACTTCGCCAGCCAACCTTGCGTATTGGCGCTGTCCAGCGTGCCGCGGCCGGTATAGGTAATGCGCGCGTCTGCCACACGAGTGGAGTCGACGGAGTTGTCCTGTTCGATGTCTTGCGCGCGCACGATGCCGGAAATGCGGATCAGCTCCTGGCCCTGGTTGATGGTCAGCCACTTTTCGCCGCGCACCAGCAAGTTGCCGTTGGACAGGCGCTGCGCCACGGTCACCGTGAGCTGACCGCTCAATTGATTGCTTTGCGTGCTGCTGCCGGCACCGTCGAAGCTGTTGGCGGCGTTGAGTGCGGAGTTCGCCGCCGCGCCACCGCCCACACTCAACGAGTGCCCGAGAATTTCCGGCGCACCGACGTTGACCTTGTCGGTCTTGCTGGTCGTGGTTTCGGATTTCTTGCTGGCCTGCATCGCCTCCACCAGGTTGATGGTGAGGATGTCGCCGATGCGATGCGCACGTGCATCGTTGAACAGCTCCATGTTCTGCATGTCGTGATAGATCGAGCCGTCGGCTTCGGACTGCGCGGGCGGTTCGACCGGGGCCGTAGCGGCCCACTCGGCGTCTTCCTGCTTTTGCCGCTGCTGCACCATCGAGCAACCTGCCAGCAAAACCAGCAGTGACGACATGGCAAAACGTGCATAAAGAGAGGAATGAGACATGGCGATACGACTCAGGTTTTGTTGATGACGAACTGCAACATGTCGTCCACGGCGCTGATCGACTTGGAGTTCATCTCGTAGGTACGTTGGGCTTCGATCATGTTGACCATCTCGGCCACCACGTTGGTGTTGGACGATTCCAGCGAGCCTTGCGCGAGCGTGCCCATGCCGTTGACGCCGGGCTGCCCGGCCTGTGCCGTGCCGCTGGATTCGGTTTCCAGATAAAGGTTCTGGCCCATCGCTTCCAAACCGGCCGGATTGACGAAGTTGGCGAGCTGGATCACACCGATTTGCGTGGGCGTGGTGGAACCGTTGCTGGTGGCGCTGACGGTGCCATCGGTGCCGATGGTTACGCTGTTGACGTTGGCAGGTAGCGTGATCGCCGGCACGGTGGGATAACCGTCGGCCGTCACCAGCTGACCGGTGGAATCTTCGTGCAGCGAGCCGTCGCGGGTGTAAGCCACGGTGCCGTCGGGCAAGCTCACTTGCAGAAAGCCGTTACCCTGGATGGCCACGTCGAGCGAATTGCCGGTCTGCGTGATCGCACCTTGGGTAAATAATTTTTCGCTACCGACCACTTTCACGCCGGTGCCTAGCAACAGACCCGATGGCGATTCGGTTTGCTCGGTCGTCTGGCTGCCGGGCTGTCCTTCGTTCTGATACATCAGATCCTGGAACGACGCGCGCGAGGATTTGAATCCCGTGGTGCTGGCGTTGGCCAGGTTGTTGGAGATCACGTCCATCTGCGTCTGCTGCGCATCGAGGCCGGTCTTGGCAATCCAGAGAGAGGAAAACATGGCTTGGCTCCGTATATGACGCGTTAGCTGTTCTGCAGCAGTTTGCTGCTGTCGTCCGCGTCGTCTTCAGCGGTCTTGATCGAACGCACTTGCATTTCGTACTGGCGCGATAGCGAAATCATCTTCACCAGTTCCGACGAGGGATTGACGTTGCTGGCTTCGAGCGCATCCGATGTCACCGTGACGGTGGGATCGGCATCGGCGGTGCTGCCGTCGTTCATGTGCATCAGGCCATCCGATCCCTCGGACATCTGCGTGGGATCGGGATTGACCAGCTTAATCTGACCGACCGCCGCGATGGTGTCGGGACCTTGGCCCATCGGCACGGTGGAGATCGTGCCGTCTTTGCCGACCGTGATCTGCGCGCTGTCCGGAATGGTGATCGGACCGCCCGTACCCATCACCGGATTGCCGCGGTTATCGGTGAGATTGCCGTCGGCATCCATCTGCAAATTGCCGGCGCGCGTGTACGCCTCGTTACCGTCGGGCGCCTGCACCGCGATCCAGCCCGGACCGTTCACTGCAACATCGAGTGAACGTCCGGTGTGCTGGACCGAACCTTGCGTTTCGTCTTGCCCGACACCTTGCGCCACGGCGTTGATGCGCGTGTTCGCGCCGGGACCAAGCACGGGCACACTTTGAAATGCGCTCAGTTCGCTTTTGAAACCGACAGTGGATGCATTGGCCAGGTTGTGGCTCACGGCATCCTGCGCACGCATGGTTTGCGTGGCGCCGGTCATTGCGATGTAGACGGAACGATCCATGCGCTATTACCCGCGGTCGACAGCCTGGAACAACGTCTGCGAAAGCGAACTGACCGTACCCAGCATCTGCGAGTTCGCTTCGTAGTCCTGCTGCGCCTGGATCATGTCGACCAGCTGCGCGGTGGTGTCGGACGTGTTGGATGTTTCCAGCTGACCCTGTTCGATGTCGCCGAACTGACCGGTACTCGCCGTACCCAGCACCGGCGTACCCGACGCCGAGCTCGATGCCCAGCTGTTGTTGCCGATTTGCTGCAGCCCTTGCAGGTTGGCGAAATTCGCAACCGCCACCTGACCGAGCTGACTGGTCTGGTTGTTGGAGTAATACGCCGTGACGATACCGTCGTTACCGATCTGCACATTCGACAGCGTGCCGGCTTCGAAACCGTTCTGATTGATCGTGCCCGGCGCATACGCGGTGCCGAACTGCGTGGTGTTCGTCACGTTCACGTTTATCGTGGTTGGGAACGTGGCGCCATTGGTCGGCTGCACCGGCGTAAACGCCAGATTGCCGTTGGCCGGCGTTATCAACGCACCTGCGCTATTGAAGGCCAGCGCCTGCGTACCGGCACTGTTGCCATCGATGTACAGATTGGCGTTCCAGGTGTTGTTGCCGGTCTTGACGTAGTAGATCGACGCCGAGTGCGAGCCGCCTTGCGAATCGTAAACGGACAGCGTGGAAGCATTGTTGTAGCTGTTGGAATCCGTCGGACTGAACGGCGTATCCGTCGGCAGGGTCTCGGTCGCATCCAAGTTGGAACTGACCGTGATGGTGCTGGTCGGCGTTGCCGCACTCTGTGCCGTGTTCAACTGCAAATTCGTCAACGTGCTGGTGTTGAATCCACCGGCGCCGTTGGGTGGATAGACCTGCAAGTTGGCGCCTTGCGCAGTCACCACGTAACCGTCCGCATTTTCCTGAAACGCGCCATCGCGCGTATAGGTGTTGCCGCTGCCGTTGTTGACGACAAAGAAACCGTTACCGCTGATCGCCATATCCAGGCTGCCGTTGGTGGTTTCCAGATCGCCCTGGGAGAACTGCTGCGCCACGCCGGTCAATTCGGCACCGCTGCCGACGGCCGTCGAGCTGAGATTGAGTCCGGTGACGGCATAGACTTCGGCGAACTGAGCCGTCGAACCCTTGAAACCCACCGTGCCGGCGTTGGCAATGTTGTTGGAAATGACATTCAAATCGGACTGGGCCGCGTTGATGCCACTGAGCGCCTGATTGAGAGCCATGCTTTATTCCTCTTGATGTGATGACAGCGGACGCGATGCCGTAGGACGGTCGACGTCAGTTGATCTGCGCGACCTGGCTCAGCGGTACGCCGCCGATACCCGCCACTTGCAAGTACGTACCCGTGGTGCTGCCGCCGTAACCGACTCCGGTTACCGACCCTGCGGCGTAGGTGGAAAGCGCAGCACTGTTGCCGCCGTTGTTGGCGGAAATGCTGTATGTGCCGTTGGAAACCGTCTGGCCGCTATCGTTGGTGCCATCCCAACTGAACGGCGCAAGGCCGGCCTGCTGCGTGCCAAGATCCATCGTCTTGACCTCATTGCCATTGCTGTCCTTGATCGTCAGCACCACATCGCCGGTACTGGAAACATTCACGCCGCCATTCACGGCGCTGCCGCTGTAGGCGAGCGTGCTCGACGGCACGAGTACCTGTTTTCCAACCAGGTTGGCGGAATTGAGCACCTGCGAGGTCTGCATGTTGCTGCTGAGATTGCTGCTCAGCGTCTGCAGGTTGGTGTCGATATCCTGTTGCGTCGACAACTGGCTGAACTGCGCAAGTTCGGAGGCGAACTGCGAGTTGTCCATCGGCTGCGTCGGATCCTGATCCTGCAGCTGCGTGGTCATCAGCTGCAGAAAGTCGGCCTGCGTCATGGTCGAGCCCGTCGGCGTGCTGGTGACGGTGCTGCCCGTGAGGCTAAGCCCGGAGGCCGAGAAGTTGGTGGGTGAATTGGCGTTGATGGCGGACACGGAGAGACTCCCGGATTAGCTGCCCAGATCGATGGTCTTGATCATCAGCTGCTTGGTGGTATTCATGACTTCGACGTTGTTCTGGTACGAACGCGATGCAGAAATCATGTTCACCAGTTCATCGATCGGATTGACGTTGCTGCCGTAGACGTTGCCGTTTTCGTCGGCCATCGGATTGCCCGGCTCGTAGTGGGTTTCGACTGGTTGCTGACTTTCGGTCACACCGACCATGCGTACGCCGTGGTTTCCTTCGCCGCTGCTCTGCGCGCCGAAACCCGATTCGCTTTCCTGGGTCGGTGCGAACAAGAGTTCCTTCGCGTGATAGGCGGAGTCCGCGCTGTTGCTGACGCTGTCGGCGTTGGCGAGGTTGCTCGCCACTGTGTTGAGACGCAGCGATTCGGCGGCCATGCCGGAACCGGCGGTATCGAAGATCTTCATCAGCGACATCAGCTTTGCCCTCCACCGTTGATGGCCAGGCGAAGCGTCTGGATCGCGCTGTTGATGAAGCTAAGGCTGGCCTGGTAGTGCACCATGTTGCTGGCGAACGAAGACTGTTCCACCTGCGTATCCACGGTATTGCCGTCCATGCTCGGTTGCATGGGAACGCGGTACTTCAATGAATCGGTCGATGTGCTGACGGGATCGATCTGCCCAGGCGTGGGCGTGCTCAGTTGCAAGTCGGACGACTCGCCGCTCGCCTTTTGCAATACCTGGCGAAAATCCACATCGCGCGCCTGATAGTTCGGCGTATCAGCATTGGCGATATTGGATGCGATCACTTCGGAACGGCGCTGCCAAACCTCCAGGGCCTGGCTGTTCAAACCGAAGACGTTGTCGAGAGTATTGGTACCGCTCATGACCTGATTCCCCGCAGCAATGACTGCTTGCAGGGTGATGAGCAAGTTGTATGCCACGCACATACGACAGCGCGCAAGCCGCGTTGCACGGCCATTTGCAGCCAAATATGCGATCTGCGCGCAATGGCTCGCGACGTTATACCGGCGCTGCGGGACGGATTCCCGACATCACGTTTCCGGCACGATGAACGTCAATTTGTTGACGGCGTCATCAGCTCCAAGACGGTTTTCGCCAATAAATCCGGCTGGAACTTAGCGATAAAGCGATCGGCGCCCACATCGCGCACCAACGTTTCATTGAATACGCCGCTCAACGAACTGTGCAGCACCACCTTAAGCCCGCGTAACGCTGGCGTTTCGCGAATGGCACGGGTCAGCGCATAGCCGTCCAGGCGCGGCATTTCGATATCCGAAATCACCACAGTGATTTTTTCATCGTCTCCATCGGCCATCTCGGTCAACAGTTCCAAGGCTTCGCAGCCGTTCTGCGCCACGACGCATTCGATATTCATCTGCTTGAAAAGATTTACCAGACGCAGGCGTGCAACGGTCGAATCGTCCACCACCATGATGCGGCGCGGACTCAGATGCCGTTGTTCGGCTTCTTCCTGGAGGCGATGGGAAATATCGGCCGGCGCACCATCGATGCTGGCCAGTACGTGCTCCACATCGACCACCGCCATCAGCTGCCCGTCGATGCGGCTGACCGCGCTGACGCGACCGCCGAAGCCGAGCGTGCTGGACGGCGCTTCGAGCGACTCGCCCGTGCAATGCACGATGCGCTGGAAATCGGCGACCAGGAAGCCCTGCACGGTGCGGCTGAATTCCGTCACCACCAGGTGTGCCGAGTCCACGGCGGCCAGCGGCGGATAACCAAGCGCCGCGGCCAGATCGATCACCGGAATGGTCTTGCCGCGATAATCGAAACTCCCCGCCAGCCATTCGTGCATGCCAGGCAGACGTTCCATCGGCGGCTTGCGCAACACCTCGCGCACCTTGAAGACATTGAGGCCGAAAAGCTGCGTGCCGCTCAGGTGGAACAGCAGCATGGCGACACGGTTGTGGCCAGCCAGTCGGGTATGACTCTCCACGCTGTCCATCAATGCCACGCCGGTCATGGTGTTCCTCATTTGTGCCGTGAGCCGATCGTCAGGACAGCTCGTTCGTGCTTATCGGCCTTCGCTGGCGAGACTTGAGTTGCAGCGCGGATATCGCACCTTCGTCTTGTCGTGGCACACGCCTTGCTTCCTCAAGTTCCGACGAATCCCGACGATGTTGTGGAACACACGAATGGAATTGCTCCGCCTATGAGTCTGATCCGCAGCCAGCATGTGGCCGCCCTGACGCAAGCCGCCCTCGCCGGAAACGAAGGCGAGCTGGCGCGGCTGAGCCGCAAACATCCCGTGGCGGCCAGCCTGCTCGCGCCGTTGTTCGCGCGGGTGATGCCGCGTGCGCCCGCCGCGGTGGCCCTGCAATCGTTGGAACAACAGAGCCTGGTGCTGACCCACTCCCAGACGCTTCATCGCGAGCAATCGGCGCTGGAGAAGTCGATCGGGGAGAGCCGCGACAGCGTCGGGCAGTTGACGGAACACGGCGCCGGGATGTCGACGACCCTGCAGCAAGCCCAGGGCGGCATCGAACAAGCCGCCAAAGCCAGCAACCAAAGCACCGCAAGCGTGGGCGAGTTGAACGGTCAGCTGCGCCTGCTGCGCAGCGCGCTGTCGGCGATGAACCAGAATCAGAGCCTGCTGACCGAACAAGTAGCGCAGATCCGCACCTTGACCACCAGCGTGCAGGAAATTGCGCATCAGACCAATTTGGTCGCCCTCAACGCCGCGATCGAAGCGGCGCGCGCGGGCGATGCCGGCCGCGGCTTCGCCGTGGTGGCCGACGAAGTGAAACAGCTGGCGGAAAAAACCACGCAGGCCACGGCGGAAATCGAGACCGTGACCGGCTCCATCGGCGAATTTTCCCGGCAGATGAACGGCAACGTGCAACTGGGCCTGCAAAGGCTGGAGCGCGCGCAGACCGGCGTCGGCGAAACGGAACGTTTCCTGCAGCATGGCGGCGAAGCCTTGCAGAACAGCAACGAGCGTTTGCGTTCGCTACGTGAAGCGCAAGACGCATCGCATGTGCGTGCCACCACGATGAAGGCCACGCTGGGCGCCTTGCAGCGCCGCGCGTACGAAGCCCGTCGCCACGGCGAATCGCTCGGTCGCGCAGCGGCGCTGGCGCATCGTTTGTGTTTAAGCTGGCTGGAAGGCGAAAGCGGCAACGATATCGCCAGCCTCAGCCTTACCGTGCGCGAGTCCGTGCTCGGCCTGCGTCAGAGCATCGAGCTGGCATTGCAGGAACCCACTTCGCTGGACCGCCGCTGGTTCGACACCGATGTACTGCAACGCAGTCTCAACCGGCTCACCGCACGCCATCAGCAACATCCTTCTTGCGAGACCTTGCGCGTATCGGCAGTGCGCTTGCAGGAACACAGCCATGCCTTCCTTGAGCTGCTGAACAACGGGCAGTTCGACCTGGCCGCGCAGGTATCCGGCAAATTCGAAACCGAGCGCGACATCATCAACAATCAATTGGCCGCGATGATCGCCGACGACCTTCCATGAAACGACTCGCGACCGCCCTGCTGTTCACGCTTACCGCCATTGCCAACGCCGCGCTGGCCGACACGACGTCGGCTCAATTGCGCGCCGTGGCCGAACAGGCGGTGCGTGCGCAGTACGCGGACGCGGGGAGTCGAGTGGTCATTGCGCCGGCCACGCTCAATGCGCGCCTGCATCTGGCCAGCTGTCCGCATGCGTTGCAGACCCATCTGCCGACCCGCCAGGGAACGCCGTCGCGCGTTGCCGTATCGGTCAGCTGCAGCGGCAGTCCGGGCTGGACCATCCAGGTGCCGGTGCAGATGCAGGTATTCCGCCAGGTGCTGGTTACCAGCCGCCCATTGGCGCGCGGGGATATCGCCGGCCCGGCCGACGTGCACACCGAAGAACGCGACGTGGGCCGACTGGGTTATGGATATGTGGAAAGCCTCGACCAGATTACCGGCCACTCGCTGGCCAGGCCGCTGATCGCGGGCATCGTGCTGGAACCGGGCGACCTAAACGGCCGCCAGACGGTGCATGCCGGCGAAGAAGTCGCCCTGATCGCGCAAATCGAGGGGATCGAGGTTCGCACCTCCGGCATGGCCCTGGACGGCGGCGATACCGGCGCCCACCTGCGGGTGCGCAACGGCAATTCCGGCCGGATCATCGATGGCGTGGTGCTGGGAGCGGGCGAGGTCCAGGCACTCCCTTAACAAATTACGACCAGAGATACTGATGCGATCGGCAGGCTTAAAGTTTTCCCGGGGGACGCCGATACCCCTTACAGGGTCCATCCTCACACGAGAATCCTAAGGATCATGAACACCACTATTTCGTCAAACGGATTGCCGCAACTCCCGCTGGCCAACACCAGCACGGATACCAGCGCCAGCCAAGCCTCGACGACCACGTCCGCCACCAGTTCGGCAGCCGTGACACCCGACGACAGCGTCAAGCTGACCGATTCGGCCCGCGCCCTGCAGCAAGCCAGCAGGACCGACAGCCCGGTCGACACCGCGAAGGTCGAGCAGATCAAGCAGTCGCTGGCCGCCGGCACCTATAAGGTGGACGCGAACGCCATCGCCGATCGTCTCACCTCGATGGAAAGCCAGATCAACGGCACCTCATGACATGAGCTCGAACTTGCAGGCCGAAATGGGTGCCGCGTTGCGCACCGTCCTCGATGAGATGGGCGCGACCACCGCGCAGCTGATCACCGTTCTGGACGAGGAGCGCGAAGCGCTCAATAGCGCCGACGCCAAAGCGCTCAATCGCGCCGGCGAGGCCAAGCAAATGCTGATGCGCAGACTCGAACAACTCGATGTCGAACGCCTGCACCTGAGCAACACCTCCAGCGAAGCGGCGCAGCAAATGGAATCCACCTGGCGGGAACTGCTGAAATCGCTAGCCACCTGCCGCGACAAGAACCAGCGCAATGGCGCGCTTGTCGGCCAGCGACTGACGCAAGTGCGACGTGCGCTTTCCGTGCTCACCGGCACTGATGCGCAAACCGGTACCTATGGCCAGAACGGAGCCGTCCACAACACACATCGCTCAGTCCCGCTTGCGCAGGCCTGATATGTCATTCCCCTCGTGCGTCGGGTACGCGCCCGCGCCACGGTAGTTGCCTCACCCTTGCCCGGTATCGATTCATGACGACGAGTACAGCTCCCGCGATCCCCACGCCAAGCAACGACGTCGCCAACTCCCTCAGCGACATGCTGCTGCCGGTAGTACGCAGCCCGATGCTGGATCGCGACGAAGAGCTGTTCGCCTACGAACTGGTGTTCTATCGCCAAGGCGCAGGCACCGACGCCGACACCACGTTATCGGGTGGCATCGTTTCCGGCATTACCGATGGTGCGATCACGCGATTGGTGCGTGGCAACCGCGCCTTCATGCGCGTGTCGCGGTCACTATTACTGGAACAGACCGATATCCTGGCGCACACGCCGCGCCTGGGCGTCATCATCGATCCCTTTCAGGTCCGCGATGCAGCGTTGGTGCAGCGCTTGCAGCAACTCACGTTGCGCAACTGCCCGCTGATGCTCGACCTCGGCGACGTCGACCCCGCCGCGTGCGAACCTCACGGCCCACTCGAACCCTTGCTGCGACTGGCGCGTTATGTGCGCATCGACGCCAAAGCGTTGGACGCCGACACGTTGACTGCGCGCGCCACGCAATTGTACGAGCGCGGTCTCGGCGTCATCGCCGGCAACGTCGACGACCATCTCACGTACGGTCGCTGCAAAAACCTGTCATTCCAGGCCATCCAAGGACGCTACTTGCTGGTGCCGCAGCAAATCGAAGTGCCGGTGCTGACACCCAATCGCCTGAGCTTGCTGCGCCTGATGGGCGCGCTGCAGGAAAGCCATGCGGGACCGGTGGAATTGGGCGAAATCATTCGCGACGACGCCGTGCTCAGCTACAAGCTGCTCGGCTGCGTCAATTCCGCTTACTTCGCACTACCGCGCCAACTGAAATCCATCCAGCAAGCCGCGATCTTTTTCGGCCTTGCGCGCATGCGCAATTGGATCAACACCATGGCGCTGAGCAGCATGGACGACCGCCCGCCGGAACTACTGCGCGCCGCGCTGATTCGCGCACACATGTGCGAAAAGCTGGCCCACGGCATGCCTACCGAACAACAGGACATGGCCTTCATGGCAGGGCTGCTTTCGCTGCTCGATACGCTACTGTGCGCGCCAATGGAATTTGTATTGAGCCATCTGCCGTTGGCGCCGGAGATTCGCGAAGCGCTCGTGGAAGAACGCGGACCGTTTGCGCCATTGCTTGAGCAGATCTACGCCTGGGAGGCGGGAGATCTGCGCACCAATCATATGCAGCCGCAGAATATTCGGAAGATGGCGGGGGCGTATTTTTCGGCTACGCAGTGGGCGGATCAGGTTTATTCGTTTGCTGAGCAGCGAGCGAACTAATTTTCATCTGAGTTCTTTGGCGAGGTTACTCGCCTGCGCAGCGAGCGTTTCGCCCTCCTGCCGGAGGCCGAATCACTTTCTCTGGCGTGCCCAACGCTAAACGGTAGCTGTTGCACAAAGCGTTGCGTTGTCTAAGCGCGTGCGAACAAAACGGGGTCAGGTTAAACGGGGTCAGCTCTACATAGAGGAGTGTGCAACTTCCGCAATGTTCAGTCCCTGGGTGTTTGGTTACCGCGATTGGTGATTCGATCCAGGTCACACAGATCCGTTGTTCATCTCGATACACAACACAACAAGTGTGTTCGCCGAAAACTTATCGGTATAAATGCCTCCGATCAGACCTGCGCTCTGCCGCCATCGACGAATAGTTCGATGCCCGTGATGAAACTGGAGTCGTCCGAGGCAAGGAACAGCGCCGCCTTGGCAATCTCCTCGGAGGTGCCCATGCGTCCCATCGGAATGGTGGACACGATCCTCTCAATGGCCTCAGGAGGTTGTTGCTCCACCATCGGTGTTTCGGTGGGGCCCGGGCTGAGGACGTTAGAGCGGATGTGGCGGTCCTTCAACTCGACGGTCCACGCGCGAACGAAATTTCGAACGGCGGCCTTCGTTGCACCATAAACCCAAAAAGCGGGTGTTCCTTTGGCGCTGGCAACCGAGCCCGTGATGATGATGGAACCTCCGTCATTCAATAGGGGGAGGGCCTTTTGGACCGTGAACAACGCTCCCTTCACGTTGATGTTGAACAGCTGATCGAAGTGTTCCTCAGTGATGCTGCCCAACGGCGCAAATTCAGCGAAACCGGCATTGGCGAAAACGATGTCGATTCGACGCTCTTGCGCCTGAACCGTTTCGTACAGTCGATCCAGATCAGTCAATTTGGAGACATCCCCCTGGACGCCCATAACGTTGTTCCCGATGGCGTTCACTGCCTCGTCTAGCTCCTTCTGACGACGACCCGTGATGAAGACGTAGGCGCCTTCTTCAACGAAGAGCTTCGCCGCAGCGAAGCCTATTCCTGTGGCGCCACCCGTAATGATCGCCACTTTTCCTTGCAATTTACCCACTAGTCTTCACTCCTGTTGCATGTTTTTCCGGCACTGCACGACGAGGTTTACGATATACCGAAATGTCGGCGGCGGTGAACATCTCGCCGGCAAGATAGGGTGTATGCGCGAGCTGACGCGTCACCAACGTCAGTCGGCTCTCGAAAACGCTTAGCGCTTGGCCGGCGCTCCAGTTCTGCCGCTCGGATTATGGTGCGAAATGGCGGGCACCCACGACGAAATAGATGGAGGCCGCGAGACCCGCTTCGCCGAGGTGAAGGAACTGTTGGTAAGCGGGGAAGGCAGGATCGTGCGGGGCGGGCGCGAGCGGCGTCGGCCCGTAGCGAGCTATCAGGTATTCCATGATCGCAATGGACTCGACCATCGTGACGTCGCCATCTTGAATCGCAGGAATGAAACCGGCGGGATTGATGGCCAGGAACTCCGCGTCGTCTTCGACACCGGCTAGTAGATCCACTGGCCTCAGCCGGTACGCGAGCCCCATCTCCTCCAGCAGCCAGACGACCCGAAAACCCCTTCCTTCGCCAAATACGGTGATCATCTTTCGCAATCCTTCTTTGACTCGGCCTTATCGACCCTACTTCGGAAAGACGAATGGGAACTTCGAAAATCGACATCTTCGGCGGGATTTGTCGTGGAGATAGTACAAACCTTTGCTGCACACGTTTTGGACCCGTTGCCAAACTAGTAAGCGAGTAAGCGAGTAAGCGCCGAAGTTTCTGCTCCAAAGAAGAAGAGAGCCAACTGCTGTAGGCAAACTCATCCCCGGCCCTGACCGTTGCAGGCGCGGTCAGGAGAACCAATGTGCCCCGGCGGAGCTGTAAGTGAACCTGTTGTACGGCAGAATGAATCGATATTTGACGCTACTGGGGCATTTCATGCGTACGTCGTTCTGCATTCTCGGAATCTGCCTGGCGTTTTTTCTAAATACGTCTCTAGCTTGCGCCACAGACATCGCCGGCAATGTCGCTCGATCCGATATCGCCATCGGTCAACCCAACGTGCTTCCCAGTCAAGCGATGGGATTGGGTAACGGCGAGCTGGGCGCGGCTTTCTGGTCGGCCAATGGATTGACGATTCAACTCAATCGCATCGACACGCTGCCGTATCGGCGATCTCCCGGGCGGATAATTCTTCCGGACCTGAAGATCATGACATCCGACCGAGGCTTTCATGGCCGGCTGCGACTGTATGACGGTGTGCTTGAAGAATCCGGCGGTGGTGTCGTCTTGCGCGCCTGGGTGGATCACGATGCCGACCGCGTGGTGGTCGACATGACTGGGCTACCCACGACCTCGCTACAACACATCCAACTACGTCTGGGTGCGCAGCGCACGCCAAAGGCTTTCGTGTACCACGACAGTGGATTTCTTGCCGAAACGTGGCGTGACGATCAGCTGCCCGGCGCATCGCGGCGCGCGTTTGGATCCCTGGCGGGTGTGCGCGTATTAGGTAAGCAAGTCCACGCGGTCGTCCTCGACGCACGCACTGTTGAAGTGACCGCATACCCCGATGCCAGTGGTCACCTCAGGTTGATCGCAGCCGCTCCATCGTTTGATGGAAGTCGTCCAGCACAAGACGTCATCCAGAATGCCTTGAATGTTGCGGTGGATCCTGCACACACCGAGCAGTGGTGGCATGCCTATTGGCAGCGAGCCTACGGCATCGAAGCGACATCGGATGATGGCGTGGCACATTACGCCGAAACGCTGCGTACGCTTTACCTGTTCGCCGCTGCTGCACATGCAGGGAGTACGTTGCCGGGTTCCCAGGCTGGTATCGCAGATCTTTTTTCATCCAGCGAAGACGATCATTTCTGGGATCCGGCCGCTTATTGGTTCTGGAACATGCGCATGCAGGTGGCCGCCAACCTCGCCGCTGGCGTACCCGAGCTCAACACCTCCGTATTTGCGCTTTACCGGAACAATCTGGACGCTATAAAACAATGGACCGTTCATCACATGGGCGACCGATCAGGTATATGCGTACCCGAAACCATGCGTTTCAACGGAAAGGGCATTGAGTACGAAGGCGACCGTTTCCGCCCTTTCGTCATCGTGACTCACAGTTGTGATCTCGCATGGACGCCGACATCCAATGCGCGGACGTTGAGCTCGGGTGCCGAAATCGGCCTGTGGGTGTGGCGCACCTATCTGCAAACCGGAGATCGCCGTTTCCTTGAAAGAAACTATCCCTTGATGGCCGAGGCGGCGCGGTTTTTGTTGTCATATCAACATCGCGGCGCTGATGGATTGCTGCACACATCGCCGTCCAACGCCCATGAAACGCAGATGGACGTGACCGATCCGGCAACGGATATTGCAGCGATACGTGCACTCTACCCAGCGACGGTAGCCGCAGCACATGAGTTAAATGTCGATGCTGGATTCGCAGAGCAGTTACTGCATGCATTGGATGAAACACCAGCGCTGCCGCAGATGCCTTCATCTGCTGGTGGCGATTTAGACGGCCAGATACTGGCGGCGAGCTATGACATCCATGCTCCTTATGTAAATGGGGAGAACATCGGTCTTGAGGCGGTATGGCCGTACGGCGTGATCGGTATGGATAGCGCGCTCTTCCCCGTTGCACAGAAGACGTTTATGTTGCGCCCCTTCAAGTACGCCGCCACCTGGAGCTACGACCCGGTACAGGCTGCGCATCTGGGCCTTGGTGCCGAAGCCGCCAAGGCCATCTTCGAGTTGGTACAGCAGTATCAGGTGTACCCCAATGGCATGGCAGCGCTGCTCCACGATATGCCCAATGAGTTTTATCTGGAGCAGACGGCCGTCACCGCGTTAGCGCTGTCCGACATATTGGTGATTCAGGACGCCGACCATCTTGTTCGCGTCGGTCCTGCGATACCGCCGGGCTGGACGATGCACGGAACGGTGGCGATCCAGCATGGTGGTTCCGTCGAAGTGACCGCGGTGAAAGGGCAACTTGTGTCATTTACGCTAAGGAACGTCGCGCAAGCGCCACTGACATTGATGACGCCCTGGCAGAACGCCCGCATACAAGTGTGGCGAGACAACGCGCTTCAACAGACGATCACACCTCACGAAGGGCGCTTCACATTCCAACCGAGCAGCGGACATGCGTACCGATTCGCTGTATCAAGTCATTCATCCATGCCCACGTTCGATGCACCCGCCAATGCGACGGTGAAATCGCTCGGTCGTGCATCGATCGGCCTGGACCCACCCTGCTGCGCGCCACCGGCAGGCTATGCGCCGGCATCGGACAACTAGACGTACGTTGAGCGCATTAGTGCTAGCCCCCGACATGGGGTCACCCGAAGACTTCCGAATGGATACGGAAGATGGCGGGCCGTCACCTGTCCGCTTTCGACGGACGCGGGCGTTCAACACCCGAATTAAGCGACGTCAGCTCGAATGAATTGTTGGGCCACCCGGTCTTCGTGTTTGAATCACACTGGTCACTGCTGTGTCGACATGGCGCTCATGTGGATGAGTCCCCACCCATGGCCGTCCAGGCCGATAAAGCTGTGCGAATACATGGCGCGATGACGACCTTGCGCAGCCATCACGACGCGATGGCTGCGCAAGGTTGCTAACGCGCAAGATTGCGCTCACCGCCAAATCGCGCTTGTATCACTCGTGATGCATGTCCGCAGGCGTTCCGTCCGACCAATTTGGCACGGCCACCAAGAACACGAGCATCGGCGGAAGTCCTTTCAGTTGGGGTTGTTCCTTCGCAGAGAAGGACCAATACGGGCTGGACATAACCGGCGCCCCCTCTGCGCCAGAACCCCAATCTTTACCGTCCTTCAGATGCGTGTAGAACATGACATGCGCCATGTTGTGACCGCCTTGGTCGGTCAAATAAGACGGTTTAGACATCATGTAATCCATGGCACCCTCTTCGAGATCCGGCAGTTGTTTATGGGCATATGCCGCTTTGAGTGCCGAGATAATCTCCGCGTTGGAACGACCGGCCATGACCATCCGGGCACGCAGAGAAATGATGGGCAATATCGAACGTGCCGCCTGGGGATTCATACAATCGGCGGCCTTCACCTTCGGGTTCCAAAATTCGTCCCAGTCAAATGCTGCTGACCATGCCCGTCCCACGAAGCAGACGAAACCGTTTTTTCCCTGGATCGCGGTCTCATAGCCATGCCGTCCCAGTATCAGGATCGTCGCGTCGTGGGATATGGAATCGGGCGCTGCACTTCGCGCCAGGGCTATTTCAGCCCCCCGGTCCGCCATGAGGTATTGGTCGATCGGGGCCATCTTCGGATAGGGAGTCGTGACGTCCTGCGCCATCGCCGGGTGCGCCGTGCCTAGCCCCACGAGCAGCACAGAGCACGTGATTAGGATTGCGCCAATCTTGTATACACGCATCGTTTTCTCCTCGGATTCGGTGTTTTCGTGCAGAGTTGCCAACGTGTTTCGTGTGCCGGCAGCTGCGCTAGTTGTTCCACTTTCACTATGGCGACGGATGGCGAGTCCGGAATTCGACACGTTGTCGAGAAAAATTTTGGCTGTGGAAGTTCTCCATCACCAGGATGATCGAATCGTAAGGGTAAGGGCGCGAGCCTGACGATGAGGTACGGGCTCCCACGCAATGAGCTCAGCAACGGCAACGCCGTCCATCGGCCACACGCCGGGCCACGTCAGCGTGATGATCGAATCCGAGAGTGAGCGAGCGGTGATCACCGGCGACATGACCCATCACCCGTGCCAGATGGCGCACCCCGAGTGGATGTTCGGCGACGACGACCCGAAGGCCGCCGCACTCACCCGCGCGCCTCTTCGATGAATGGGCCGATCAGACGATCCTCGTCATCGGCACCCGCTTCGCCGCTCCCACCGCTGGCTACGTTGTCCGCGACGGCGCAGCGTTTAAGTTTGCGGTGTGAGGGCGGCGAGCTCCACTCCCGCCGCCGTGGACGTTATTCACTTAGGTAGCAGACCGACGCCGCCGTTGGTCAGCACAACCGGGCGTTTGTGGCTTCGGACCGCTTAAGCTCCGCATTGAGTTTGCGTTAGCCGGTGATACGCAAGCTATTCAGAACTGCTCGCCCACCATCGCTTCACTCTTGGCCCAAAGTGCCTTTGCACGTTCCGGATCGAGTGCATACGGACGAACACCTTCGCTCACCGCGCTGAGGCCAGAATCGGTGACGACTTCACCCACATGGCAGTTTTCGCAGTACTTTGCGCCGACGTCGTTCGCACCAGCGACCACGCCCGCCCACACCGATGTCGCCGCGCCCTGCGGAATCGACTTCAGCACGAATGCTGGCTTGCCTGCGGCCTTGTTCTCGTCGTTGAGTTCGTCGATGCGTCGCTGGAACGAGGCGTCATCGGGATACATGTGACGCCCCAGCTCGGTCTTGATGCCGCCCGGATGCACCGCCGTGGCGCGAACGCCGCGATGCTTGTGGCGTCGATCGAACTCCACGGCAAACAGAATGTTTGCGGTCTTGGAGCGCCCGTAGGCAACGAACTCCGCGTACTGGGTATGTTCGAAATTGGGATCGTCAAGATCCACATCCGCAAAACGATGGCCGGCCGACGACAGGTTTACCAATCGGCCGCCGTCGTTGATAAGCGAAGCGATGCGATTGACCAGTACGAAGTGGCCCAGGTGATTGGTACCGAATTGCGTTTCGAAACCATCTTTGGTCAGACCGAAGGGACACGCCATGACGCCAGCGTTGGCGATCACCACGTCGAATCGCTCGCCGCGCTCCAGCAGCTGTTCGGCGCAGCGACGCACGCTGGCCAGAGAGGCCAGATTCAGCTCAATCAGCTCCAGGCTGCCTTGTCCGCGCGCGTCGGCACGCACGCCTTGGGTCGCGGATTCCGCCTTGGCCAGATCCCGTGCCGCGCCGACCACATGCGCGCCGTGGGCCGCCAGGCTGCGGGCCGTTTCCACGCCCAAACCGGCCGATACACCTGTTACCAGAATGCGTTTGCCGCTGAGATCGATGCCGTCCAGCACCTCGTTCGTTGTCGATGTCGCACCGAATTGCTTCGTCATGATCGCCTCGCTTTACTTTGAAAATCGCAGGGGCGGCTTGTCGTCGGTACCCTTTGGGGGTCAGGGTCCGCTAAGATGGCGACAAACCGGAGGATGGCTCCGGATATTTATATGGAGGATTCCTCCGTTTTGCAAGGGGTACCCGTGTCCACCGCGAAAAAAAAGTCGATCACCCCCCGCAAACCGCGTGCAGACGCCGAACGTAACCGTCACCGTCTGACGGAGGTGGCGAAGAAGGCGTTCACGGAACGCGGCGGCAACGTCACGCTGGACGAAATCGCCAAGCGCGCCGGCGTGGGCATCGGCACGCTGTACCGGCACTTCCCCACACGCGACGCCATGCTCCAAGCGGTCTATCGCCACGAAGTGGAGCAACTCGCGGAGGCGGCCGCCACGTTGCTCGAATCGATGAGACCGCTGGAAGCTTTACGCGCGTGGTTGCGCCTTTTCGTCGACTACATCGGAACGAAAAAGATCATCGTGCCCGCACTCAACGCGGCGACGAGCGAAAACGCGGCATTGCTCGAATATTCCTCAGCGCAAATCCATGTGGCTGCGAATCACCTGATAGCGCGCGCTATCGAAAACGGCGACGTGCACAAAGACGTTCGCGCGCTCGATCTTCTCTATGCCGTGTTCGGCTTCTCCAAAACCAACGATCCGACCGATTGGATTCCGCGCGCCTATCGGCTCATCGATATTCTGATCGCCGGGCTTGCGAGCGTGAACGACTGACGCGGTGGCGGTGAATGCCCACTTCCTGCTGAAGCGATGGGTATGAACCATGTTGGCCCTCGAGATCTTCTCGCTCACGTTCGATGCCATGTCAGCTGATCGTGCCGGTGACGCAACTCATCGCGTTTTGAACGGTGCGGATGCGTTGATGAAACGCGTCGACGATGGCGGCTTCCCATGTCACATCGCCATGTTCAATGGCGCGTCACTCGACCACGAGCGGATTTTGGGGGAGCTGGCGCAACGTTACCGATGCTACACCTCGCCAGTTCGGTAGACGTCAAAGGGCGGCAACGCAACATTCCGCACCCATTTCTTTCTGGAAGTGACTGAACTAACAGGAAAAGCGCGACCGGCTTCTCGTGATGTTCCCGCGCATGTCCCACTGTCCCAGAACGTTCATATCCAAGTGGTTCAATTCGGAGCATGCCAAGGGCTGCGCCATCAGCGCGGCTCGTGGCCTGTTGTAAGGGGGAATCCGCAGAAATGGGTGCAGTACCAACCCTGTGTCGTCGTACCCACTCCAGGAGTTTTCACATGTTCAGTCTTCGTATGTTCCGCAGGGCCATCTTGCCTGCGTCGATCGCCTTGATGGGATTCACGCTCGCCTATGCCCAGGTCGATCCAAGCTCGAATCAGAACGCCGATTCCTTTGCGCATTCTCCGTGGCACGGCGGTGGACGCTCGCCACAAGATCAGCTTCCCACGGCGACGCCGATCAAGCATCTCGTGGTGATCTTCGATGAAAACCGTTCGTTCGATCATTACTTCGGCACCTATCCGGTGGCGGCCAATCCCCCGGGCGAACCGGCGTTCAAGGCTAAGCCCTTCACGCCCCAGGTCGACGGTCTCTCGCCGGCGCTGTTGAACGACAATCCGAACAAGCTCAACGCCGTCAACGGCGTCAATGCGGTGAATCCCTTCCGCCTTGATCGCACCCAGGCCAACACCGAGGGCCAGAACCACAGCTACACGCCGGAGCAGCTCGCCTACGACAACGGCGCTGCCGACCGTTTCCCCGCGTTCACGGGTAACAACACGGTGACCACTACCGGCGCGTTCGGCACGCATGGTCTTGTGATGGGTTACTTCGACGGTAACACCGTCACGGCGATGTGGAATTACGCGCAGCACTTCGCCATGGACGACAACGCTTATACCGACACCTACGGTCCTTCAACACCAGGCGCGATTGCCGTGGTATCGGGCACCAACAACGGCGCCAAGGTGGTGCTGGGTTCGGCCTCGACCATCCCCGACAACCAGGGCGGCCTGACCCTGATCGGCGATACCGATCCGGCCTATGACTTGTGCTCCTCGACCAGCAGCACGGTGACGATGACGTCGAAGAACATCGGCGACCTACTCAATGCCCACCACATCACCTGGGGTGGCTTCATGGGCGGCTTCGACCTGACTGCCGTGAACGAAAACGGCACCACCAGTTGCAAGCGCAGTACCTACTCGAGCGTGCTGGATGCCACCGAGACCGACTACACGCCGCACCACAACTGGTTCCAGTATTACGCCACCACCTCGAACCCGGCACACACGCGTCCCACCTCGACGTCCGAGATCGGCTATACCGACCACAAGGACAGCACCTCTGCGCCGGTTCACCACGAATACGACGTGAACGATTTCTTCAACGCCGTATCGTCGGGCAATTTCCCCTCGGTCAGCTATATCAAGCCGCCCGCGGTGGACGATGCCCATCCAGGCAACTCCGATCCGCTGGATGAGCAATCCTTCGTGGTGAAGGTGATCAACTTCCTGCAGAAGCAGCCCGATTGGGACAGCACTGCCGTCATCGTCACCTACGATGACTCCGACGGCTGGTACGACCATCGCTATGCCTCGCCCACCACGTCGTCCTTTGATTCCACCACGCCGCAAGGATCGGTTATCGGCGCCGATCAGCTCAATGCGCCGGGCGTCTGCAATGCACACGGCGCCAAGCCGGGCGTGGGTGTGAATGGTGGCACCGTCAATGGTCGCTGCGGCCCCGGTACGCGTACGCCGTTCCTGGTGATCTCGCCTTATGCGCGCGTCAACTATGTGGATGGCACGCAAATCACGCAGGCTTCGGTGGTGCGCTTCATCGAAGACAACTGGCTGCGTGGCGAGCGCATCGGCCAGGGTTCGGGCGATGCCACCACCGGCAGCATCATGGGCATGTTCGATTTCAACCGCGACCGTTTCGATCTGGCGCCGCCGTTGTTCCTTGATCCGAACCAGGGCACGCCGATCATCGACAAGCGTTACCCTTGGCATTCCTGATCGCAGGCTCGGCGCCGGATCACTGCCTGATCCGGGCCTAGCACGTGGCGAATGAGGCCCATCTCTGCTCCGCGATATATCGCGGAGCAGAGATGTTTTCCACGGCTCCATCGCATTCCATCACGCCATTGCCTTGGACATGCCTTTGACTTCGGATTCCCCAACATCACGCACGCCAGTACAGCGCAAGCCGTTTCGTCTGTTCAAAATGCTGCTTGGCGCGGCTTGCGCATGCAGCTGCCTCACCAGCTACGCGTTTCTCAACCAAGCCACGAAACCGCAAAGCGACGCTGCTGACAACAGCGGCATCAATCCGCATCCGATCCATCTGACGCTGCCGCAGGCTAATCCGCTGAGCGCAGTTGCGCAGCTCGGCAAATCGCTGTTCTTCGATCCGATGCTGTCGGGCTCCGGACGGCAATCGTGCTCCTCTTGCCACAGCCCCGCATACGGCTACAACCCGCCCAACGCGCTAACCGTGCAAAAGGGTGGAAAAGATTTGCACCATGCCGGGTATCGACCACCGCTCTCGCTCGCATATTTGTATCGGCAACCGCCTTTCAGCATTGGACCGGACGCAGCCGATAACGACGTGGCGCCCGACCTCAATGCGATAGCAACATCCGTGCGCGGCGATTCACGCGCAACTAAGCAAGCTGGCGTGACGCCCGCTGCACCGGCGATGGTGGCGCAAGGCGGCTTGTTCTGGGACGGCCGCGCCGATTCACTGCAGCGGCAAGCCTATTTGCCTCTGCTCAATCCCGTGGAAATGGCGAACGCCAGCATCGATGAAGTGGCCAATAAACTCGTGCACAGCCGCTATCGCCCATCGTTCACCCTGCTGTTCGGGCCCGGCATCGTCAACGATCCGCAACAGCTGGTTTCCGAGGCCATGTTCGCCATCGGCCGCTTTCAGATCGAAGATCCGTCGTTTCATCCGTTCACCAGTAAGTACGACGCATGGTTGCAAGGGCAGGCGCGACTGACACCGGCGGAACTGCGCGGGCTTCTCGCCTTCAATGATCCGAAGAAAGGCAATTGCGCCGGCTGCCATCTCAGCCAGCCGAGTCGTGACGGCTTGCCTCCGCTGTTCACCGATACGCAATACGAAGCATTGGGCGTACCTCGCAACACCACGTTGGTGCTCAACCGGGATGCGCATTACTACGATCTCGGTATCTGCGGCCCGTTCCGCAAGGATCTCGCACAGCAGACGCAATACTGCGGCATGTTCCTCACACCCACTCTGCGCAACGTAGACAAGCGAGCGGTGTTCTTTCACAACGGCGCCTACCAC
Organism: Lysobacterales bacterium; assembly: GCA_015655335.1. GTDB lineage: Bacteria > Pseudomonadota > Gammaproteobacteria > Xanthomonadales > Rhodanobacteraceae > Dyella_B. Next base: position 57,388 of record JAATFF010000106.1, read on the forward strand.
ACGCTGACGCAGGTCATGGATTTCTACAATTTGCGCAGCGTCGCGCCCGAAAAGATCTATCCGCACGATGCCAACGGCAAGCTGGCGCTATACAACGATATACCCGCGGCTTATCAGGGCAACGTGGATACCACCGACGCGCCCTTCGACCGCCACGTTGGCGATCCGCCGCCGCTCACCGCTCAGGATATCCAGGACATCATCACCTTCCTCCACACACTGGACGATGGCTACCTGCCCGAAAAGAAAAAACCAAGCGACACCGTGCACGCCAGCCAATAGTTCGAATCAGCGATCTCATTCGAACTTCTTGCGGAGATCTCGGCCCGCAGCTTTAAGCAGATCGCGACGACGCACAGTCTTCCTCCTTGAGATCGGTGAGCCCGCTTACTGCATGAGCAGCGCCAGACCATCACGTCACGAGGGATCCATTGACGGGTAACGGGGAAAGATGACTGGTGCGGTGGGCTGAGCAGTGTATGCACTGCTCAGCCACGCACTATCGCTATTCGTGCCGACATGTTTTACGTGCGTTGGCCCGACCGGCAACCATGCCCGTTCTGGCTTGCGATGTCGGCCGGTCGATGCAGCACCTTGCTGGAATCGTTTTAGACCGTTAGTTCGCCTGCACGCCGGGCCCGATGTTTTTTTCCAGAAAGCTCTGCACATGGTTGTACATGTCCACGAGGTTCTCTTCCTTGTAGAAGCCGTGTCCTTCTTTTGGCTTGGTCAACCATTCGTACGGCTTGTGTGCGGCCTCCAAGGCGGCACGCATCGCCTTGGCTTGCGCAAAGGGGGCGCGTTCGTCGGCTTCGCCGTGAATCAGTAGCACCGGCACGTCGATCTTGTCGGCAAGCTTGTCGGGTGAATTGGCTGCCAGCTCGGAAGGATCCTTGCCAATGGCTTGCTCGAGGTAATTTCTTCCGGCCGTCCGCTCCTTGATGTCGCCCTTGTCGTACATCATGGCCAGATCGTAGATACCGGCCTCGCCGATCGCGCACTTGAACATGCCGGGCGCGCGAATCACCGTCATCATCGCCGAATAGCCGCCGAAGCTGGCGCCAAAGACGCAGACGCGCTTGGGGTCTCCGTAGTGTTGCGCTTCGGCCCATTTCACGCCGTCGATCAGATCCTGTTGAATGCGCGTTCCCCATTTGCCGTAGCCGGCGTCGACGAACCCAGGACCGCGACCGCCCGATCCGCGGTAGTTGACCTGTAGAACCAGATAGCCGCGGCTTGCAAGGAACTGCGCATCGGTGTCGAAAAACCAGGTGTCGCTGATGCCAAACGGACCGCCGTGCGGCAACAGCACCATAGGCAGGTTATTCATGCTGGCGCCTTTGGGTACCGTAAGAATGGCTTCCAGCGGCGTGCCGTCGCTGGCGGTGAAATGCATGGGCACACGCGTGCCCATTTTGTCGGGATCGATGCTTGCGTCCTCTGAAAACAATCCCGCTATCTTCTTTGCTTTCATGTCGAACAAGTAATACGAGCCAGGATCGCGATCGCTGCTGACCCCGAAAATCAGCATGGTTCCGTCTTCACTGAAGCTGGAGAAAGTGACGAACTGGTTCGGAAATTTGTCACGCAGCATCTGGTAAATCTGCGCCAGCGGTTGATTGCCGTTGATGATGACCGACGTCGGAGTGCCGGTAACAGGCGCAGCGGCGATGGGTTCGTTTTGCGGTGTCCATTGCACGTAGCCGACGTTACCGAAGTCGTCTTTGGCGAGTAGTTGCGATTGGGTGCCGTCCGCATTGGTTTGCACCAGCGACAACGGGCCGCCTTTGACGCTGGTGCGTGCATACAGATGTTGCTTGTCTTGCGAGAAGGCAATCGGTTCGAAGCGTTCGTCGTTGGGAAGCTTCACCCACTGCCCGTTCTGCATGCGATAGACGACATACTTGTCGAATAAGTCCAGGCCCTGCGCGTAGCGCACGTTGCCATCCGGATCCATGGTGAAGTCCATGTCGCCCGCATTGATCTGGCCGATCTGGTGGCGCACGCCGTTGTCGGCGTTGACGTCGTACAGCCAGGTGTTCTTTTCGTCGTCCCACATGTATGTCTGCATGTAGAAGTGACCGTTGGCTTTCGACGGCAAGCTGGCAATGGTGGCATACCCGTCGTCGGCGGTGCGTACCCGGCCGCCGCGCCCGTCAACCCATTCGCGATTGAACATGGGCAGGATTCGCTTACCGCCCGAGTCGGTGGCGATGATTTCGCCCAGCCGTTCCGGTCGATCGAGCGAGCCCCAAAATTTAGCCAACTCGACCACCAGGCGCTCGGGCCCCGTCCATTGGATGTCGTACGGAAGCTGCTGCCAGGGCAGTCGCAGCATGCTTTTCGGATGGCTCATATCGTCGAGCCTGTAAACCACCACGGCGTGGTCTTCGCCTTGCTCAACGGCTACCGCCAGATACTTTCCGTCGGGTGAAAGCCTGGGCATCGAATACCCACCTCGATGCGCGAAAGCTTCCACCGGTACTCGATCGCCCGCAGTGGCGACAACAGGCATCAACAAACACAGCGCGGCCGCTAAGGCGCGCGCACGTCCATTCCTCATGTTTTATCCCCTGTTTGCACAAGATGCGTCTTGCGGCTCGGTCAACCTGCTCCCCAGGGCCGTCCGCGTGAAGCCAGTGTAGCCAAACCGTCGGAGACTAAGAAAGTGTTCTAACTTGGTAATGCGCGGCCGGTTACACCGCCGCCTTTGACCCTCCCCGGTTCAGCTATGCGCCAGCCCTTTGCCGTGCACTTCAACTCCGTGGGCCCTCACCTGGGACCGATCCGGATTCATCGATATTGTCCCGATGTAGATCACTCGGTGCTCTGGGTAGACACATCACGTTTCGCCGAGCCATTGGCTCCTCCTTGCCGGACACAAGAAGCGTGAATTCACCTTCTATTCTTAAGCGTCCGCTTGGAGTGGACGCGGACATGAAACATCGTGGTGCGTAACGGTCAAAGACTAGCCAAATGTTGACGAGGCATCGAGTGAGGCGGGGCGTTGTTCTCGCTCGAAAGCGCTCCGAATGGCACTCCGACGTCCCCCCGCTTTGAGTAGCGGTATCGTTTGGAGCCCGTTGTCACATGACGTCGATTCGCATCGCTCCATGCGAATCGGAAATTGGCGTGGCAATCGAAAAGCGTCCTGGCTGCCTTCTCGCAAGAATGCCTCCCCACCAAGGCAACTTTCGAGGCTTTCTTATGGACATCGACTTTGTCGAGCAGCTGATGTGTTCCGATTGCGGCCTCGTCTATGGCGAGATGCTGGTATTAAGCGATCGTGACGACGACAGAATTTGCCCGCGTTGCGGCGCCGGCCATGGTGCCGTCTCGTCGATTGAATGCGTATACGGCACGGCGCAAGCGTCGCTGATTCGCCTTTGACCGCAGCTTCCGCGCGGCCTTCCCTCGCTCCCATGCGTGCTCCTCTGTGTCATGGCGGAGGACGAATCACCTCATTTCATCAGGAGTTTTCTATGAAAATGCTTCCGCTCGCCGGATTGCTGTTGTTCGTCGGCAGCGCGCACGCCGCTTCACTGAACGTGCCGCAGATCCAGATCCATCGGACGATCGACGTCACTTACCGCTGTCCCGGCGGCGATCGCTTCAGCGTGACGTATCTCAATGGCGGCAATGGACAGAACTTCGCCATCGTGCCCTATCGCGGCAAACCGATGCTGCTGACGAGCACGATGTCCGCCGACGGCGTGAAGTTTCAGGCCGATTCGATGACGTGGTGGATCAAAGGTCGCGACGCGACGCTTTCCGATGCGCGCATCGACGCCAATCAGCCCGTCATGACCGGCTGCAAGTCGACCTAAGCACTGGCCACGCCATCTCATCGCGACGACGCCGTTCGATTTCGAAAACCTTTGTGCAGATCGAAAAACGCGCTGCGTTTCGAAAAGATCGCTCGCCGTCCGGTACTCACAATAAACCCCGAAATCGATCAACTAGTTTTCGATCCACCTAACCCCTGGAGAATCATCATGAGCAAGAAAAGTTTTGTACTGGGCGTTGCGCTGGCTTCCACCGCTTTGTTCGGTTGCGCCACCATGGCGCAGGACCGTCCGTTCGTCGACATCGGCTGGCACCACGGCAATCTGCATAACGCGCAGGAAAACATCGTCGCCGCCTATGAGTACATCCAACAGGCGCAACGCGCCAACGACGGCCAGCTCGCCTGTCACGCCGCGCGCGCCAAGCAACTGCTGGCGGAAGCCAGCGAGGAATTGCGCATGGCCGCCGACGTTGCGAATTCCGAAGGCCATTGAATAACAACACATTGATTACCCCCCGTTTGCCGGATAGCCGACATCACCTCGATGTCGTTATCCGGCTCTTTTTTGCACACGGCGCTGGACCATTCCCCGACGAGCACACATAATCGGGCGTAGACGCAGCGCGCGGCGTGATGCGCGAGGGGAACCTTCAAACCAACGTCGTCGGGAGCGCGTGCGGTGCAGTTCCGGCATTTGCGTTACTTCGCAAAAATCGTCGAGGCGGGAAGTTTTTCCCGCGCGGCATTGCTTATTCATATCGCGCAGCCCGCGCTGAGCAAGCAGATCGCGGAGCTGGAAGACGAATTTGGCGTGACGCTGCTCCATCGCAGCGCGCGCGGCGTCACGCCCACCGCGGCGGGCGATGTGTTGTATCAGGAAGCGCTCAAGCTGATTCGCCATGTCGATGATCTGCCGGCGATCGTGCGTTCGTCGCAGGGCGATGTGCAGGGCGTGGTGTGTTTAGGTATGGCCTCGACGATGGCCCCTGCGCTCACTGGCAAGATGCTGGAAATCTGCCGCCATACGTTGCCGAAAGTCACCTTGCGTTTTATTACCGGCGATAGCCTGACGCTGCGCGAAAAAGTCGCCGCGCGCGCGATCGATCTGGCCATCGTTTTCGAAGACCATCCGGAAAGTGGCTTCACGCGCGAAGTGTTGTTTCGTCAACGCCTGTATCTGGCCAGTCCAAAAGGCGCGGCACGGGCGTCTTCCGTCTCGCTGCAGGAAGTCGGCGCATTACCGCTGGTATTACCCACGCCTACGAATGTATTGCGTCGATTGCTCGATCGCGTATTCGCGCAACAGAATATCGCGGTGGAACCGATCGCCGAGTCCGATCTGTTTGACGTAATGCTGTCGGCCGTCGAAACCGGCCTAGGTCACGCCGTCATGCCCAAAGGCGACTTCTCGGACGTGCCAGGGCATCAGGACATTGCCACCACGCCGATCGAACCACCGGTCTATCTCACCGCCTGTCTGGTGACCGCACAGGATGCACCGCTGACCCAGGCTGCCCTGGCGATCGAAGCCTCGCTGCTGACCTTTATCCGCGGCCAGCTGGAGGAAACGTCGTTCAGGGGCGCCGAATGGATGGATCCGGAGCACCCATAGCTGGCCGTTATGGCCGCATAGCGAAACAGTATTTTCGCTAGCTCCGGAAAAGTCGGACTATATGTTGCATCGCACTACAGGAGGGCCGGGCGGCCCTCGGCGACTTCAGGCACCGACAGGTCGAACCCGCTAACGCAGCCAGCTAGCACCGCTTCGCCCTCTCACCCTTTATTCGAATGTCGAACCGGCGTGGACGCGCCGGAACGGAGAAGTCATGTCCTGTGTCATCCAACAACGCAAAAACAAGGCCCTTGCTGCACACGCTGCCGCCGCCACGCGTGATCTGTTGAATCGCGTGGTACCGCCCACGGACTGGCAGCAAAGAGCCCTGCATAGCAGTGATCGGCCGTTGCGCGTCGCTGTTTCGCTTTGCACACACGACTCTCGTAGTATCGGCGAACACACACAGACCATGCCGCGCGATGCATATACGATCGGTATTCTGCTCGACGATGCGCACATTTGCTTGGACGTCGATGCGCAGCGCGTTGTCGATGCGCAGCTCGAAGCTGGCACCTGTTACATCAGCCGTCCTGGCGAAACGCTGCACATCGCTTGCGCTCAAGGATACAAAGCGCTGCATTTGTGCATACCGAGCCATTTGCTGTGGTACAGCGCCGATACGGAACATGCATGCGCAGCGCTGGAAGGCCGCTCGCTCGGCCCGACGAAAGACGTACTGCTGTTGCAGCTTGCGCGCACGCTGACCGAAATGGTCGACAACGGTCAGGATGGCCCGTTCGTGGAGCAGATCATCGGCATGCTGCTTGAACGCGTGCGCTGCCTGCGCACGCAAAATACCAACGTTACCCGCATCTGCCGCAAGACGACCTTACCGAACTGGCGCTTGCAGCGTGTGGATAGCTACGTAAAGTCGCACCTATCGGACACGATCACGCTGTCGGACATGGCGAATGCTGCGGGTCTTTCGCCGATGCATTTCGCTGCGCAGTTTCGCGCCGCGACCGGTTATAGGCCGCATGATTATTTGCTGCTGCGTCGACTGGATCGCGCCAAGGCATTGATGGAAGACGCCTCTCGCTCCATGTTGGATATCGCACTGGACGTGGGCTTTCACACACAAGCGCACTTCACCACCGTCTTCAAACGCCTCACTGGCAAGACGCCAACTGCATGGCGCGACGGGGTGTTGGAAACGCGTCTGGCAAAAATCGCGTGATGCCTGGCCGACATGGGGAGTGACCACGATGAACATCGCACGCACAAACACATTGCTGGCGGGTTTGGCAGTTGCCGCCTTGAAGCAGACGGCGGACCACCGCTACCGCGCCGGCGGGTTCGATCGACCAGCAAGTCGTTAATCGGAAAAGCTTTCGCAGGAATCGGGTGCCGGTACACCGGAAAAACGGTCGGCCATCCAGGCCACTACCGGCAATGCGCTATCTGCGCCTGCCCAGCCATGCTTTACGCCCGGCATCGACCAATACTGCACCTTGCTTCGGGCATGGCATAGCCGCCGCACATACGCTTGCGTCACCGCAGGCAGCACCAGGCGATCCGCGTCGCCCTGCGCAACGAATACGGGAATATCCGACGGCAGCACGCCGGGAATGTTCTTTAGCAATAGCGAACGCCACGGCTCCACACGGGTGATGTCGTCCACGCGTAGGAAATGCTGACGCAACGGACGCTGCGAACGATTGCGTTCGAACATGTCGAGCGGCGATTCGATGCATTCGTTCGACAATGCATCCACCGCTGGCATCGCGCCTGGTTCGATCACGTTGTCCAGGGGAAGGTGAAAAATCTGCGCCCATGACCACAGCGTCATCGCCGTGATGTTGCGGCCGCCGTCCGTGTTGGCATCGTCGCGCAGCAGCGTTTGCAAGTCGGTGGCCGGCGCGGCGACCGCCACGCCGACGAGTTGCAACTCTGGCGCGTACGTTTTCGCGAGCACGCCAGTGAACAGCGCGGCCTGTCCGCCCTGCGAATGGCCCCACACCGCGTAGCGATTGCCGGCCGATGCCTGCGGCATTTGGCGTGCTGCGCGTACCGAATCGAGCACCGCACGTGCTTCGCTTTCACCCACCAAATAGGGGTGTGGGCCGGGCGTGCCGAGACCGGGATAATCCGTCGCCACGACGATGAATCCACGCCGCACCATCTCGCGCAAACCCATCATCGACTGGAACACGAAACGCGCTTGCGACGGCGCGCACCGCGAGATAACGCCCGTGGTGGGATGCGCCCAGGCAACCATGGGACGCCCATCGGCCGGGGCCACGCCTGTGGGAATCACCACCACACCGGATACAACGATCGGCCGATTCGACGGATCGGCAGAGCGATACAGCACACGGTACGCCGAAGCGCCCAGCGGCGCGCCACGCATCGGCTCCATGTGCACGATGGAGCCGGGGGCACCCACCACGGTGTCCGGCGATGTTTGATAGAACGCGGCATCGACACGCGCGGCGTACGTCGCCGGCGCGAATAGCGCAGCACCCAACACGGCAAGCGCGCAACTCAGTGCGCCAGTCAATAGTTTGATCTTCAGGGATTGCATGGCCGTTAGATTCAAGGATCAGGTAAAGCGCACGGTATCGAGCAACTGCGCCAGACCTTTCCAAAAAATCTGCAATCCAATGCAGAAAAGCACGAACGCGAACAAGCGCATCGCTACGCGCGTGCCGACTGCACCGAGTAGGCGCTCGATATGACCGGCAAAACGCATACATAGATAAATGCTTAAACCAAGGATCGTCAGCGCCAACATGACGCCGGCGACATGCGCTACCGACAAACCTTCGCACGGCGATTGCGTGCCCAGCGCGATGGCGACGGCGATCGAGCCCGGTCCTACCGTGATCGGCAACGTGATGGGATAGAACGCCTTGGTCCGCAGCGACAATGCGTCGTGCTGCGGCGCGGATACGTCCGCGCTGTTCGGGTCTTCATCGGCCGCGTGCAGAAGTTTCCAGCCCGCCATCGCCACGATCATGCCACCGCCCACGCGCAGAATCGCCATCGAGATACCGAAGAACGACAGCACGTAGGCGCCGATCAGCAACGATGTGAGCAGAATGACGGTACTGTTGATCGTGACGCGCGTCGCCATCTCTGCACGCTGTTGCAGCGTCAGGTTTGGCACCAAGCCCATCGCCATCAAGGCTGATGCAGGTGGATTGATCAGCGGCAGTAAGCCCGCCACGATCAACAAGGTTGTTTTGGTAAAATCGTGCAAGATGAAAGCCCCCGATCGCGTAATCAGGCTTTGATCGCGATCACCAGCACCAGGCAGCAGGTGCCGACGATCGTCATGATCAATCCCGCAATGGAAAAGTTGTTGGCGTAGCGAGCGAGGCGAAAACCCCGCCATGACGCGCGTGCGCGCAATGCCGCATGGGCCAACAACGCGGCTGCAACGTAAAGCGACGTATTGATAACCAGCAGGCCGTCGATCGCCAAACGCTCTGCACTGGCGCTGGCCACCGCATGCAGTACGCCGAACACCATCAAGCAGATCGCGAGCATGGCCGTCGGCGATACGAAGATCGGCGCGCCGCTGTCGATCTGATCGCGCAAGACAGGTTGTGAGATATCCCAACGTTTCATGGCTATAGACCGTGCCTTTCTGGCTTCGAGACGTAACTGCTCGTTCCGCGCTGAGGCGAAGCGATGCATGAAGAGGAGGCGCGCCGATCCGAATCGTTCGGATCGGCGCGCGAATCGAGCCTTCCATGGCAACTTGTTTTCCATGAGCAACGGGTTGCCGGAAGCATCCCTAGTCCGTTCCGGCCACGGCGTGCATGGGCGTCGTTGCACACGCCATGCAGGTCTTCACTTCGTCGTCCATGCCGCCATTATCAGCACTCACATCGAGCGGCTTTTTCACATACGCCTAGGTTGTTTTCAGATCGAACGATTGGCTCGATTCGAAGGCGCACCAGCGCGCTGCGGCTGGGTCATATCGCGACAATGTGCTGCCCGATGCGGGCTTGGGCCCAAGCGCCCGACTATCGGCCGACCGGTCAGATGCATGCCTAGGCACCTTTCGTAACATGCTGCGGCACCGCTTGACACCGGTGTCAATTACGTTACAGGCTGATAACAGTTCCACAGCGAGGGGAGTCGCCGGACGTGGCAATGGACCATTCGGACCGAGTGGCGGGGATCGCGGCGATGCCGTTTCTGGCGGCCGATATTGGCGGCACGCACGCGCGTGTTGCGCTGATGCGTGCCTCGCCCGAGGGGACTCGCGGGGTCGAAACGCTCGCCTATCGGGTATTCGCCTGCGCCGAGTTCTCGACGCTGTCCGAGCTATTGCAAGCCTTTGTCGATGCCGATGTGCAAGCTCCCGTGAAGCACTGCGTGCTTGCTTGTGCGGGCCAGATCATGGGCAACGAGGTCATGAACGACAACCTCGCATGGCCCATCCACCTGACGCAGTTGCGTCACGCGCTGGGCTTGGACGAGGTCGCCGTACTCAACGATTTCGAGGCGCTGGCATACGCGCTCGATGGCACGCTCGCCGACGGCGGCCGCCACCTTTGCGGGCCGGACACGCACGCCAGTGGCCCGACCTTGGTGATCGGACCGGGCACCGGCCTTGGCGCGGCGATGCACATTCCCGGTCCTGCCGGCGGCTTCGTGCTGGCAACGGAGGCTGGCCAGATGGATTTCGCGCCGAATTCGGTTCGCGAGCGCGAGGTTCTCGCGCACCTGGCGCCGAATGGCGGCTACGTAGCGTTTGAACACATCGTGTCGGGCCCCGGCCTGCTCACCATCTACACAACCCTGTGCACGCTGGATGGGGAAACGCCGAAGCTGGCGACGCCCGAAGCCGTCACGACGGCGGCCTTTGCCCGCAGCGATGCGCAGGCCGTGGAAGCCGTGGACATTTTCTGTGCCTCGCTGGGAAGCTTTACCGGCAATCTCGCGATGGCCTTCATGGCCACAGGCGGTGTGTATCTAGCCGGCGGCTTCCTGTCTTCGATATTCGAGCTGCTCAAGCGCAGCGCTTTCGAGGAGCGATTCCTGCACGGACGCAGCGCACGCGCGCTGCTGTCGCAGGTGCCGGTATGGGTAACGGAGCACGGCCGCCACGGGGTGCAAGGTGCGGCCCAGTGGTATCTCAGGCATGGCAGGTCGGGAGCGCTACGGCATGCCGTAGCAGGTGGCGTGGGCGCATGAACCACATCGCGACATCCGCATTTTTCCGTTGCGTGGCCATCGCATGCCTGGCGGCCACGGGCGCGGTCAATGCAGCGCCTGCCGTTCCCAAGTGGTCGTTGCTGCCACAGCCAACAACGGTCGCCCCTGCCGGAGCGGGTGCCGTCGAAATCGCGGATGGTGCGGAGATCTCGTTGCACGGCGTAGAACGCGAACAAGTGCAGTCCATTGCACAGCGGTTCGTGCAACGCGTGGCCGACACCAACGGATTGAAGTTGCGTGTGGCGACAACGGGCGCCGCGCATCCTGCGATCACGTTCGATGTAAATCCCAACGCTGATGTCGCAGACGATGCGGGCTATCGCATCACAGTGGATAACCGCGGCATCCTGATCACCGCACGCACGCCACGCGGTGCGTTTTACGGCAGCGTCACCCTATGGCAGTTGCTCACCCCACCCGGATGGACGCGTGGCGCGCCCGTCGAAGTGGCCGATGGCGTCATCGACGATCACCCGCGTTTCGCGTGGCGCGCACTGTTGCTCGACTCCGGGCGGCATTATCAGAGCGTGGCCGACATCAAGAAGCTGATCGACTGGATGTCGCTGAACAAATTGAACGTGCTGCTCTGGCACGTGACGGAAGACCAAGGTTGGCGTCTCGAAATCCCCAAGTATCCCGAGCTCACCAAAACTGGCGCATGCCGCAAAGCAGTGGGCCTGGACAGCGAACTGACCGGTTCTGCCGACCTGCCCTATTGCGGGTTTTATACCGAAGCCCAAGCGCGCGACATCGTGCGCTATGCCGCCGAGCGCTATGTGGACGTGGTGCCGGAAATCGATCTTCCCGGGCATTCGCAGGCAGCCATCGCCGCGTATCCGTGGCTAGGCGTCACGGGCAAACGGCCGTCTGTGTGGACCGAATGGGGCGTGAGTCCGTGGTTGCTCAAGCCGGATGAAAAGACTTTGCAGTTTGTCGACGACGTGCTCGATGAGGTGATGCAACTGTTCCCCTCGCGATACATCTCCATTGGCGGCGACGAGGCCGACAAGCAGCAATGGAACGCATCGCCGGAAGTGCGCGCGCAGATGCACAAGCTAGGCCTTTCGAACATGGATCAGCTGCAGGGCTGGTTCACCAATCAGGTCGCCGCGCATCTCATCAAGCACGGGCGCAGACCCGTTGGCTGGGATGACGAGCTGGTCGCCGGTGCGACGCTTCCGTCATCGGAAGTGGTGATGTCGTGGCACGGCGACGACAACGAGCGCGTGGCGCTCGCTGCGATCAAACAAGGCCACGACGTGGTCATGACACCGCAGGAATCGCTGTACGTCGATCACTATCAATCCGACCTGCCCGATGAATGGGCGGGGCCGCCGCCTGCGGCGACGTTGCGGCAAGCCTATGACACGATCGTCATTCCGAATGGTGCGAGCGCGATCGAAGCCCAGCGCATCATCGGTGTGCAAGCTGGCCTTTGGACCGAGCAAATGCCGACCTTTGCGCACGACCAGCACGCGGTGTTCCCGCGCATCGCGGCCATGTCGGAGCTTGGCTGGTCACCGCCGAGTGCACACGACTGGAACGGTTTTCTGCAACGCATGCCAGCCGAACTGGCGCGTTACCGCGCACTCGGCATCGACTACGCCGACAGTGCGTTCGCGCCCGCTTTCCATGTGACTGCAACGGCCAACGGCGCGTTCCAGATCGAGCTTTCAAATCAAGTGGCATTCAGCACGATTCGTTACACGACGGATGGCTCCGATCCAACTAACCAATCCACGCCGTATGCGCGGCCACTCTTACTGTCGGGTAACGCGACGTTGCGTGCCGCAACGTTTGCAGCGGATGGCTTCGAACTCGCCGCGCCACGCACGCAAGTGGTGGATGAAACAACGTTGCTGAGCCGCGAAAGTAGCGCGCTTGCAGCGTGCTCCCATCAGCCGGGCTCGCGCCTGGATGGCAGCAGGCCGGCGCACGGACCGAAGCCGGTTTACTCGGTAGATATCGGTAATGCGTGCTGGCTGTGGCCGCAGGCGTCACTGGCTGGCATCAAGCATGTCCAGCTGACTGTCGAGCGCATGACATGGCGCTTCGGCGATGAGGCTGCGGATGCGGTGGTGCGCCACAAGACCAGCGCGGCCGGTGAGTTTGAGATTCATGCCGATTCCTGCACAGGGCCGCTGCTTGCCAGCCTGCCGCTGGCGAGCGCCGCGCAGGCAAAGGGGCAAATACATCTTGAGGCAAGCGTTGCCATGCCGGTGGGGACCGGCGTTCGCAATGTGTGCGTCTTCGCTACCGGCGATCCACGCGATGGCCAGTGGGCGTTGGCGCGAATGGCGTTTTCGAAATAAGCAGTAAGCGCGGCGGGAGTCCCGCGTTGTAGCACCGAGTGAGTGGCTTTGGCTTGGGAAGCCAAAGTCGGGGACATCGAGAGATTGCATCACGACGGCGTGCGAACCAGCAGGCACCGCCGGGCTACACGCGTTTTTTTGAAATACCACGGAGCACCTGAGGTTCGACAGGCAACATCAACGAGGTTAAAAGCCCATGTCCACCGTACTTCGCAAGCATCCATTGTCATTTGCCGTCACCGTGTCGCTGTTCGCCGTCGTGTCGACGACGAGTGCAGCATCGACATTCGCCTATGTCCAGGCGGACGGCCAAGCCACGCAGACCAACACGGCGCAAGCCACGCCGGCACCGGCTCTGGCTCCGCCCAACGCCAAGAAAGACGACGCCAAGAAAGCGGATGACGCGGCGAAAAAAAATGCGACCACGCTGTCGACCGTCTCTGTTTCGGGCGTACGCGCGTCGCAGGAACACGCCATCGACCTGAAACGTGATGCGCCAAACATCCAGGACAGCATCACGGCGGAAAACATCGGCGCGCTGCCCGACACCACGATCACCGACTCCCTGCAACGCGTCACGGGCGTGCAGATCAATCGCGACGCCGGCGTGGGTACGTCGGTGGACGTGCGCGGCCTGCCTGAGGTCGGCACCATGTTGAACGGCGAAGTGTTCATCACGGCCGATCAGATCGACTCGCAGCAACCCGACTTCACCATGTTGCCGTCCACGCTGTTCCACGGCGTCGACGTGGTTAAGTCCTCGACCGCCAACGAGACCGACGCGGGTATCAGTGGCGCCGTCGACCTGCATACCTATCGTCCGTGGGATCTTCCCAGCGGATTTACGTACAGTTATTCAACCGATGCAGAGCGTGGCTCCACGACCAGTCATTTGGGGCCTGAAGCTAACGGACTGGTTTCATACAACGATCACGGCCGCTGGGGTTTGCTGATCTCCGCCGATTTCTCCAACACCACGCGCTTTAACTCTTCGGAAGGTCTCGATCAATACGGCGTCGTGCTCAATGGCGAGAACGCAGCCAGCGCGGGTGGCTACAACGGCTTTTTGACGCCATGGAATGGCGCGCCCATTCCATCGAAGATCGCTCAGAACGCTGACGGCAGCGTGGACGTCAATGGCGACGGCAAGTCCAACGGCGTTTTCATGGGCAGCCAGGACATCAACATCAATGACATTACGACGCAACGCAAACGCAAGTCCGGCAATGCGTCATTCCAGATGGATCTGGGTAACGGCTTGAGTCTGACCAGCGACTACTTCTACTCGCAACAACGCGAGTACGACCTTAACGACGGTATTCAGTTCAACTCCACCAACTGGCAGGGCGCAACCTACGTGCCGCTGCAATCGCGCAATACCGGAAGCCCTGCGCTCGGCTCCTATGGCACACCGGAGCCCGGCTGGCAGGGCTCGCAGATCTACACCACGCAGGTGTACGAGAAGTGGCCCGGCGACGTGGAGTCGTACTCGCAGATCATCCAGAAAAGCTCCAATGCGAAGAACTTCAATCTCCAGTTGGATTACGACGATGGCGGCCCTTTCACCGCGAGCGTACGTGGCATCCGCGACACCGCGTTCCAGTCGAATGTAGAAACCGATATCAACGTTTCCGACTCCGACGGTGCACTGTGGCCTAACGTGTTGATGCCCGGCGCGAATGTGCCGCCCGGTACGTTCGTCTACCCGACACAGCTGGGTGGTGACCGCGTGTTCAACGCGAATGGCATTCCGCAGAACACGGTGCCGATCATCGCGAACTTCGGGGGGCGTTACATCACCGTCAACATGCCACCCTCGTTGGCAGCCGATTTCGCTAACCCCAATGCGTGGACGATGAAGACGCTGGAATCTTCCGGCGACTATGACCGTCAAGTGGCGCTGAACGCGTTTCGCTTCGACGGAAAATACGATTTCCAGGACGGTTTCAAGCTCGAATTCGGCATACGAAACAGCATTCGCAACGCCGACAACTATGGTTGGACGCTGGAAACACCGGTCTATGGAGGCATCGGCGCCAGCGATCCGAACGGATGCCTGGTGCGTTATGTGGGTGCCGACGTGGTGTTGAATAGCGGCTCGTGTACCGCGAGCAACTCAGAGGGTTACTTCCGCGCCGGACCGCTGTCGGCGATATCGATGCCCAATACGGCTTCACCGCTGTCGAGCAACTTCAAGGAGTACACCAATCTGCTTGGCTCGGGCATCAATTTCTGGGCGGTCAACCCTAACGCGATGGTCAACCCCATTTCGTACTGGAAGTCGCTCTATCCCGATACCACCGAAGTCGCTGAACCGGGAACGAGTTGGGATGTGCAGCTGAAGGAGTTGACGGGTTATTTGCAGGGCGACTTCGATGGCACCATCGGCGATATGCCGTACAGCGGCAACATCGGCGTTCGCATGATCCACACCAACCTAAACGTCACCCAGTTTTTGAGTGGCGCCCCCGGTGCGTACGGCGACGAACCTGCCGAAACAGGCACAGCCGTCACCAAGCGCAGTTATCAAGATGTGTTGCCGTCGGCCAACTTCTCGCTGGATATCCTCGATAACCTGAAGTTTCGATTGGCCGCTTCGAAGAACATGATGCCGCTCGACCTCAGCGCGTGGGGCGGCGGCTTGCAGCTGAACTATTCGCTGGCGGAGACGCCACAGGGGCCGATCTTCCGCGTCGCGGATGGCACATCGACCGGCAACCCGAACCTCAATCCGTGGCGCTCCACCAACTATGGCGCATCGCTGGAGTACTACATCAACCCCACCAGCATGCTCAGCCTCGCGCTGTTCCGCATCAACGTGGCAAGCTTCATCAAGAACGGCAGCGTGACCAATTGCACCCTGCCGGACGAAGATGGCGTGGTGCGCGATCATTGCATCGTGATCACCGAACCCGTGCAGGGCACGGGCAACAGCATTCAAGGCGCAGAGTTCGATTACCGCCAAGGCTTCACCTTCCTGCCAAGCTTCCTGTCCAAGACCGGCATGGAGATAAACGCCACGTATGCGCCGAGCAATTCGGGCGAAAGGGACTTGGCTGGCAACAAGATTCCCTTCCAGGACAACTCCACCGAGTCCGGCAACTTCATTCTGTGGTATCAGGACGATCACTTCCAGGCTCGCCTCGCGTACAACTATCGTTCGAAACGAGCGGTGATGGACAGCGTGGGTGGCATCACGGGCATGGAGATGTACGAAGCGCCGCAGAAGTACCTCGATGCGTCGATCTCGTACAAGATCAACAAATACGCCGAAGTGTTCCTGGATGGCACCAACCTCACCAACGAGTACCAGCATTACTACCTCGTGTGGCCCGACCAGGCTGCGCACTCGACGTTCTCCGAGCGCATGTTCATGTTGGGCGTACGCGGTCAGTGGTAGCCGGAGCGTCTTCCATCGTTGGCCAAAGTTTGACGCTTGCCGTCTGCGCTCCCTCCCCTGCATGCAGGGGAGGGAGCAGATTCCGGCGAGTAGTGAAGCAATAACGCTTAAATAAGTGCCATTGTCTTTGACACTCCCCTCGCAACCCATCACGACTAGGCAAGCATGCAGGACTCCAACGCGCCCCAGAACGTTCGCGACAACGCCTTTCATCGTTCCATCGGCCTGTTCTCGGGAACTGCAATCAATATGACCCAGATGTGCGGCATCGGGCCGTTCATCACCATTCCCATCATGGTCGCCGCGATGGGTGGTCCGCAGGCGGTCATCGGCTGGATTGCCGGCGCGATTCTGGCCATGGCCGACGGCCTGGTGTGGGCCGAACTCGGAGCGGCCATGCCGGGTTCGGGGGGAACCTATGTCTACCTGCGCGAAGCGTTCCAGTACCGCACCGGCAAACTGATGCCGTTCCTTTTCATTTGGACGATGTTGCTGGCGATTCCCTTGCTGATGTCCACGGGCATCATCGGCATGGTGGAGTATCTGGAGTTCTTCTTTCCCAATCTGGGCTGGTGGCCGGTGCATCTGATCGGCGTGGCGGCGACAGCCATCGTTACGTGGCTGCTGTACCGTCGCATCGAATCGGTTCGTGCGATCACGATCGCATTGTGGGTGATCATGCTGGTCTCCGTCGTCGGCGTGACGGCGGCAGGCTTCTCACACTTCCATGCCAGCTTCGCCTTTGCCTATCCCGCCGGCGTGTTTGGCAGTCACTTCTTCATGGGGCTTGGCGCCGGACTGATCATCGGCATTTACGATTATCTCGGCTACAACACGACCGCCTATATTGGCGACGAGTTGCGCAATCCGGGCCGGACGATGCCCGGCACCATCATCGTCTCGGTGATCGCGATGATGTTTGTCTATCTCCTGCTCAACATCAGCGTGCTGGGCGTGGCGCCGTGGCAGGAAATCGCCCAGTCCAAGTCGGTGGCTTCGCTGGTGGTGGAGCGCAGTTGGGGCCATCTGGCCGCCGCCGTCATGACCGTGCTCATCATTGTGACCGCGTTCGCCTCGGTGTTCACCGGCTTGTTGGGTGGCTCGCGCGTGCCCTTCCAGGCAGCGCACGACAAGGTGTTTCTGTCCGTGTTCGGACATCTGCATGCGAAACACGGCTTCCCGCACGTGGCATTGCTGACGATGGGCGTGGTAACGGCCATCGGCACGTTCTTCGATCTGACCGAAGTCATCAACATGTTGTTGGCTGCGACCATCATCGTGCAGTCCATCGCGCAGATCGCCGCGTTGGTCGTGTTGCGCAAGCGCCAACCCCATCTTGATCGCCCGTACAAGCAATGGCTTTATCCCGTGCCATGCGTGATCGCGCTGTTGGGGTGGATCTACGTGTACGTGTCTGCTTCCACGTTGTCGCTGATCCTGTCCAGCGTATGGATCGTCGTTGGCCTCGTGGTATTTGCGATATGGGCCAAGCTCAATCAGTCGTGGCCGTTCGCACCCGTTGAAATACGCGAAACCTATCTTGAGAAACAGTGACGCCATGCAAACTCCAGCCAAGCACGCGCTTTGGATGATGGCCGCGATAGCCGTATTAGCCTCGCCGCCCGCTCATGCCCAAACGACTTACGCGCCCACTCAGGTAAACGTCGATGCCGGCTCCGTCACCGCCATCGGTCATTGGCAAATGCAAGACAGCGCGAAGGCGCAGCAAGATGGCGCCGACATTTCCTCGACGGGCTTCTCCACCGTAGACTGGTATCCGGTGAGTGGTCGAGCGACCGTCATGGCCGGTCTGTTGGAAAACGGCACGTACAAGAACGACGTGTTCTACAGCGACAACCTGCGTGCGGTGCAGGTGCCGGACTCCAGCGGTAACCTTTTCGTGACGTCTTGGTGGTATCGCGCCGAATTCACGCTGGCGAAGGACGCAGCAGGACGGCACACGCTGTTGCGCACCAACGGCATGATCGCGAGCGCCGACGTGTGGATCAACGGACATCTGGTCGCCGACCATGCCGACGTCGCCGGCGCCTATCCCGTACACGAGTTCGACGTGACGCGTTGGATACACACGGGCGCCAACGTTCTGGCGATGCGCGTGCATCCGGCCGATCCACGGAAGAGCCTGTCCATGGGCTGGGTGGACTGGAACCCCACACCCCCGGACAACAACATGGGGCCATGGCGTGGCGTGGCGATCGTGCAGACCGGAGCGGTCGAATTGAGCTTCCCTCAGGTTCTTTCGACGCTGCCGTTGCCCGATCTCTCGCACGCCACGCTTACCGTGAAGGTAGATGCGAAGAACCTTGATACCGTCGCGCACGATGCGACGATCACCGGCACAGTCGCGGGCGTTCCGCTGCAACAAACCGTGCACCTCGCGCCCGGAGCAACGCAGGTTGTTTCGTTCGCGCCCAGCACAACCCCGGGCCTCGCACTGGATCATCCGAAAATCTGGTGGCCCGTTGGCATGGGAGAGCATCCGCTCTACCAACTTGAGATGACCGCTGCGGTCGATGGCGCAACCTCCGACAAGGCCACTGCGGCGTTCGGCATACGCAGCGTCAGTTCGAACCTGACGAAGCAGGGTTATCGCCAGTTCTCCATCAATGGGAAACCCGTGCTGATCCGCGGCGGCGGCTGGGCGCCGGACATGTTCCTGCGCGACGATCCCGCGCGCATGGACGCCGAGTTCAACTACATCCTCAACCTTGGCCTCAACGCTATTCGCAGCGAAGGCAAGCTGGAAAATCAGCGCTTCTACGACCTCGCCGACCGCAACGGCATTCTGATACTGGCGGGCTGGGAATGCTGCGACAAATGGGAGTCGGCCGCCAAAACCGGCGGCTCGCCCTGGACCGCCGCCGACATGAAAGTGGCCGAAGACTCCATGGCCAGTGAAGCACGCCTGCTACGCAATCATCCTTCCATGATCGGCTTCCTGATCGGCAGCGACAACCCACCTCCGCCACCCATCGCGAAAATGTACGTCGACGCGTTGCGCGCTGCGAATTGGTCGTTGCCGATTATCTCAGCCGCCGTCGCCAAGGGCACGGCCGAAGCCGGGCCGTCGGGCCTGAAAATGGACGGCCCTTACGACTGGATACCGCCGTCGTATTGGTATGCCGACAAACTGGGCGGTGCATTCGGATTCGATTCGGAAGTCAGCGCAGGCGCGGATATTCCGCGCTTGGAAGATGTGCAACGCATGCTGTCGCCACAGGAGCAAGAAGCGCTGTGGAAATACCCGGAGGCAAGGCAATACCACGCCTCCGCAGACTGGTCGACATTCGCCGTGTTGACGCCGTTCGACAAGGCGCTCGCTGCTCGCTACGGCGCACCCACCCATCTTGCCGATTATGTCGCCAAGGCCCAGCTCGACAACTACGACAACGTCCGCGCACAGTTCGAAGCGTTCAACGCACACATGGATGCCGACAAACCGGCGACCGGCGTGATCTACTGGATGCTCAACAACGCGTGGCCTTCGTTGCACTGGCATCTGTACGACTACTTCATGAATCCTGCGGGTGCCTATTTCGGCGCCAAGAAAGCCAACGAACTGGTGCACATCCAGTATTCCTACGACTCGCACGACATCGTGCTGGTGAACCACGCGCTTGACGATGTTCATGGCCTGCAAGCGAACATCCGTGTGCGCAACCTCGACGGTAGCGTGCGTTACGAGAAACACCTGCAAAACATCGATCTCGCTGGCAACCACACGCGGCCATTGGCAACGCTGCCGGCCATCGCCAATCTGTCGTCCGCTTACTTCATCGAACTCGACCTCGCCTCTTCCGATGGCAGGCCGGTCAGCCGCAACGTGTACTGGTTATCCACACGGGCAGACGTGCTCGACTGGGCGAATTCAAACTGGTACCTCACCCCGCTGACGCAGTACGCGGACCTGACCGCGCTA
>JAATFF010000082.1 GCA_015655335.1 Lysobacterales bacterium
CGCAGCGCGGGCGCTTCCGCGAGTTCTATCAGTGCGATATCGACGTGATCGGCAAGGACAGCCTGTCGATCCGTTACGATGCCGAGTTGCCGGCGGTGATCTACAGCGTGTTCCGCGAGCTGAACATCGGCGCGTTCACCATTCAGCTCAACAATCGCAGGCTGATGCGCGGTTATTTCGAGAGCTTCGGCGTCACCGATTCGGAGCAGCAGATGCTGATGCTGCGCGAGGTGGACAAGCTCGATAAGCGTGGTGCCGATTACGTGCGCGAGACGCTTATGGGAGAAGGCTTCGGCTTGAGCGCGCAGGCGGCGCAAAAGATTCTCGATTTCGTGCAGGTGCGCTCGACGTCGCTGCAAGACGCGCTCGACAAGCTCGATGCGCTAGGCCCCGGTTCGGAGGCGATGGAGCAGGGGCGTGCCGAATTGAAAGAGGTGCTTGGCCTGATCCACGCCTTTGGCGTGCCGGAGACCCACTACGCGCTGAACCTTTCGATCGCGCGCGGTTTGGACTACTACACCGGCACGGTCTATGAAACCACGCTCAACGATCATCCGCAGATCGGTTCGATCTGCTCGGGCGGCCGTTACGAGAATCTTGCCGGCCAGTACACCAAGTCGCATTTGCCAGGCGTGGGTATTTCCATTGGCCTGACGCGCCTTTATTGGCAGCTGCGCGATGCTGGCTTGATCAGCACAGCGCGCAGCACGGTGGATGTGCTCATTACGCAGATGGATGCCGCACAACTGCCGGCTTATCTTGCGCTAGCCGGCGAATTGCGCGGTGCGGGCATTGCTACCGAAGTGGTGCTGGAAGGCGGCAAGCTCGGCAAACAGTTCAAGTACGCCGATCGTGCAGGCATTCGCTTCGTGGTCGTGCTGGGCGAGGACGAGCTGGCAAAGGGCGTCGTCACCGTGAAGGATCTGCGCCGAGAAGATCAGTTCGAGGTCGCGCGCAGCGAGCTGATCAAGACATTGCGCGTGGAGCTTGCTCAGGCCGAAATCATCGGCTGACGCAGTGCTTGCGTGGGTCGTCGCGACGAAAGCTGCGATCCAGCGACATCGACAACTATTCGAGGTACGCGTTGACGACTCCCCATCGGCAACGCGATCGATAACAAGACTTGCCCACTTGGGCGCGGAGTACGCATGACCGCCAATTCGATTCTGCTGGATGGCAATAGCCTCAGCCGTCAACAACTCGTCGCCGCCGCGCGTCAGGGCTACAGTGTGCGACTCGATCCTGTACAGCTGAAGCACGTGCAGTGCGCCGCGGATTTTCTTGCCGAGAAGGTGAGTTGCGGTGAGCCGACGTATGGCGTCACCACCGGTTTCGGAAGTAACGCCGACAAGCTGCTGGGAGCCTACCGTTTGCGCGACGAGCTGCCGGGTGGCAATCCGCACAAGCCCGAAGGCACGCTGCTGGAAGAGCTGCAGCACAACTTGATCATCACGCACGCGGTATGCGTCGGGAAGCCATTTTCCGCGGAAGTGGTGCGCGCCATGCTAGTGATCCGCATCAATACGTTGATGCGCGGTCATTCCGGTATCCGTGTTTCGACACTGGAAGCGCTGACGGCATTGCTCAATCACGATGTCATTCCTGTGGTGCCGGAGAAAGGATCCGTTGGCGCAAGCGGCGATTTAGCGCCCCTGTCGCATCTAGCGATTGTGCTGCTCGGTGGTGGTGAGGCTTTCTACAAGGGCGAGCGTCTGTCAGGTGCGGAAGCGCTGAAGCGTGCCGGTCTTGAGCCGATCCGGTTGTCTTTCAAGGAAGGCCTGGCACTTAACAACGGCACAGCGCAGATGCTGGCGACGGCCGTGCTGGCGCTCGATACGCTGGAATATTTGCTCGACACCGCCGATCTGGCGGCATCGATGACCTTGGATGCTTTCGCTGGTCGCAGCGGCGCGTTGCGGGCGGAAGTTCATGCCTTGCGTCCGCACCCCGGGCAGGTGCATGTGGCCGAACATGTGCGCAAGCTGCTGATCGGTTCCACGCTGGTCGATATTCCCTATCACCTGGTGCCTCGCTTTCGGCAATGGAGCGCGGATGCGTGGAACACAGCCGAAGATCAGGCGCTCAGCTTCGACATCAGCTGGGACTGGGTTCCGGCCAGTCAGCGTCATGGACGCGAGGCGTTCTACAACCGTTTCCTACCCTTCAAGGGTGGCAAGAAGCATCAGCCGCAGGACGCCTACTGCCTGCGCTGCATGCCGCAGGTACACGGCGCGGTACGTGATGCGTGGGCGCAGGCCTGCCGCGTCATCGATATCGAGTTGAATGCCGTTACCGACAATCCGCTGATCTTCCCCGACAACACCGACGCCACGCATATCGAAGAGCAGGTGATTTCAGCGGGTCACTTCCACGGTATGCCACTCGCGCTGGCGATGAGCTACGTGAAGGCGGCGATCCCCGTATTGGCATCGATCTCCGAACGCCGATTGAACAAGCTGGTCGATCCGGCAACCAACGATGGCCTGCCCGCTTTTCTAACCGGAAACGAGGATGGTACCGATTCGGGTTTCATGATCGTGCAATACACCGCCGCCGCGCTGGTGAACGACTTGGCAACGCGTGCGCATCCCGCCAGTGTCTATTCGGTACCGACCAGTGCGAATGCGGAAGACCATGTGTCGATGGGTGCCAACGAAGCGCGTCATGTGCTGGAAATGACCGAAGACCTCAGTCATGTGCTGGCGCTGGAGCTTTACACCGCTGCCCAAGCATTGGATTACCGCCAGGAAATGCTCAATGCCGCTCGCCGGCTTGCAGCACGTGGCGATTGGCAGGCGTTGGCGTCCAAAGTTGCTAACGCGCCGCGTGAAGACAATCCGCATTACGCGCAGTTCGTCGAAGAAGTGAAGCAACTCACCGCGGCACTTGCCGGTGTCGGCGACTTCCATGCGGGTGAGACGGTGCGCAAGGCACACGATGCGCTGCGCGGGCGAATTCGCTTTATGCATCGCGATCGTGCGATGGACGGTGATGTGAACACCGTATGCGAGCTGGTTCAAAAGCGCGTGTTCTCAGGCACTTGAGCGTCGATCAAGGCGGCTGGACGGCGCGCAGCAAATGAAGCGCTGCCCAACCCAACCAAAGCAGGATTAGCGCGATAGCTAGCTTCTCCCAAAACCCATTGGGAAGCCCGGGCACCAGTACTTGAAACCACAAAACGAAGGTGACCATCCAGGCGAGTGCTATGCCTGGGCGGCTGCCTTTTTTCGCACGCGGATCGTGCTGCCAGCGGCTCGAAAGCAGCAGCATGCCAAGGCTCAACCATAGGAACGTTGCTGGAGCGACCAGCATATGGACCAGTTGGGCGATGTCCTCGTAAACGGTGCCCCTAAATAGTTCGGTGGCCGCGACGATGGGCAGTGCGAAGCCTGCTGCGGCAAAAAGGATCGACGCGAGCGTGCTCCGTTGCGCGAGTGCAGTAGCAGCGTAAATCGCCCAGGCAAAACCGAGCAGGGCGATGCCCATTAGGTCATAGGCGCACCGTACATAGACGCCGCCGGGACCGAAGAGATAACTGCTTAGCGGAATCGCGATCCAATTCAGATCCGTGCGCCAGAATTGGGCAGCGGCGCAAACGCTCACGAACACGATGATCGCCACGATCATCAGGCGCGCCATGACTTTAATTGCTGGGGATTTGTGCGGAGCGATCGTTGGCGGCATAGACGGGTGTTCCGGCGATGGAGGGCCTTGGTCATTCATGGTGCGGACCGTTCAATGCGCCGGTGATTTCTAAGGGTTTGATGATCCTGGAAATTGTAGTGGACGATACCGCGCTTGCCGAGGCGGGTCTTGTCGCGTATGATTCGTTCTATTGTATTAACGCATTAGTACATTATGAAACGTCGATCGATCGATCCCGAAACACCCGATGAGTCCGCCAAGCTCAGTTTGTGCCGCGCTCTGCTTTCCATGAAAAACGTGGAGGAGATGGACGCGTTCCTTAACGACCTATGCACTCCGGCCGAATTGGAAGTGCTGGTGGATCGCTGGCGCGTGGTGCCGTATCTGTTGGATGGTGTGTCTTATCGGGAGATCCACGAGCGCACGGCGGTGAGCATCACCACTATCGGTCGTGTAGCGCGCTATCTGAACCAAGGTAGCGGCGGTTATCTGGCAGCGGCTGCGCGTGCCTCGCGCAGCCGCGCGGCCGCAAAAAGGGCGCGGGCATGAAGGCCAGGGATCGTTTGCGTATTGCGATGCAGAAATCCGGGCGACTCACCGAGCCGGCATTGGATCTTCTCAATCGTTGCGGCCTTACCTTCCGTCAAAGCCGAGACAAACTGTTTTGTTTCGGAGAGGGAGAACCCGTGGACTTGTTGTTGGTCCGCGATGACGATATCCCGGGGCTCATAGCGCAAGGCGTATGCGATCTTGGGATCGTTGGCCGCAATGTGCTGAACGAGTTTCGAGGTGTGAATGGCGACGGCGTTGCCGCGCTGTCGGAATGGCGTCCGCTAGGCTTTGGTCGCTGCCGATTGTCCATCGCCGTACCGCAAGAAATGGACTACAGCCAACCCCACGATCTGAATGGTCAGCGCATCGCCACATCTTATCCAGGGTTGCTCAGCCAATGGCTTCGCGCGCAAGGCGTAAGTGCCACGGTGATCACGCTGGCCGGTTCCGTGGAAATCGCACCGAAGTTGGGTACCGCCGACGCGATCTGCGACCTGGTGCAGAGCGGCGGCACGCTGGTTGCCAATCAGTTGCGCGAAGCTGATGTGCTGCTGCAGAGCGAAGCGGTGCTTGCCGGTCCTGAGGTGCTGCCTACGGACGAACGCGGCGACATGATCGATCTGCTGCTCAAGCGCCTGGATGGCGTGATCCAGGTGCGCGAATCGCGACTGTTGTTGCTGCAAACATCGCGTACGTCGCTCGATGCGGTCACGCGGCTGTTGCCCGGTGGTCCTCAGCCGACGCTTTTGCCGGTGGCAGGGCAGCCCGATCAATTGATGCTGCATGCGCTATGTGCGGGCGAGGTCAGTTGGCGGCAATTGGAAGAAATCAAAAAAGCCGGCGCACGCGAAATGTTCGTGCTGCCGGTCGAGAAAATGCTTGCGTGATGGGTTAGCAGGAATGAAGCGAATTACTTGGAATAGATTGGATGACGATGCGCGCCGCGTTGCTCTTGCGCGGCCGGCGCAATCGCGTGCGGACGAGCTGCGCCGTGGGGTCGAACAGATCATCGCTGCAGTACGTGCCAACGGCGATGCGGCTTTGCGCGAGCTTTCGGCACGTTACGATCGCTGCGCCTTGCAGAGCATCGAAGTCAGCGAAGCGGAATTCGATGCGGCAGAGGCAAAGCTAGCGCCGGAACTCAAGGCGGCGATTCGCGAAGCTGCAGTACGCATCGAGATGTTCCATCGCGCCGCGGCCCCGCAACCGGTGGTTGTACACACGGCAACGGGCGTGAGCGTGGAACGTGTGCTGCGCCCTATAAATCGTGTTGGCTTGTACGTACCCGCCGGCAGCGCTCCATTGCCGTCGACGGCTTTGATGCTAAGCATACCTGCGCGAATTGCCGGTTGCCGCGAAGTGATTCTATGTTCTCCGGCGCGCGCAGATGGTACGTGCGATGAAGCGGTGCTGTTCACCGCACGCGAGTTGGGTGTGCATCGCGTTTACAAGCTTGGCGGCGCCCAGGCGATTGCCGCGATGGCTTATGGAACCGAAAGCGTGCCCCGCTGCGACAAACTGTTCGGTCCGGGCAATGCGTGGGTCACCGAGGCCAAGCTGCAGGTATCGAGCGATCCTGAGGGTGCCGCGATCGACATGCCGGCGGGGCCGTCCGAGGTACTCGTTATCGCCGATGCCCAGGCGAATCCCGTTTTTGTGGCTGCCGACCTGTTATCGCAGGCCGAGCATGGCCCGGATTCGCAAGTGATTCTGGTAAGCCCGTCGGCCAGCTTGCTTGAAAAGGTGTCCGTTGAAGTGGCACGTCAATGTGCAGAGTTGCCACGTGGCGTCATTGCGGAGCAAGCGCTCGCGCAAAGCCGTTTGATCGAGGTGGAATCCTTGGCGCAGGCTTTGGAAGTCAGCAACCGCTACGCGCCGGAGCATCTTATTTTGCAGACGGCCAATGCACGCGATCTGCTCGATGGCGTCGAGAGTGCAGGGTCGGTATTCGTGGGTGCCTGGACACCTGAATCCGTCGGAGACTACTGCAGCGGTAGCAATCATGTGCTGCCGACTTATGGTTACGCGCGCAGCTATAGCGGTGTTTCGGTGGCCAGCTATCAAAAGCAGATTACGGTGCAAGAGCTCGATCCCAACGGTTTGCGCGCGATCGGTCCATGCACGGTGACGTTGGCCA
>JAATFF010000118.1 GCA_015655335.1 Lysobacterales bacterium
CAATACTTGGTCGAACTTGAGGAGCGTGAGAAAGCGGCCAGCGGCATTCCCACGCTCAAAGTCGGCTACAACCGCGTGCATGGCTACTACATCGAGATCAGCAAGGCACAATCGGACAAAGCGCCCACGCACTACACGCGCTGGCAGACCACCAAGAACGCCGAGCGCTACATCACCGAAGAGCTGAAAGCCTTCGAAGACAAAGTGCTCTCCGCCAAGGAACGTTCGCTGATGCGCGAACGTGCGTTGTACGACGCGCTGCTCGATACGCTCACCGAACGACTGGAGCCGCTCAAGCACGCTGCCGGTGCGATGGCCGAACTCGATGTCCTGTGCACGCTCGCCGAACGCGCCGAGGCCCTGGATTGGAACGCCCCGGAACTTACCGACGATGCCGGCATCGCCATCGAGCGAGGCCGCCATCCCGTGGTGGAAAAAGTGCGCGAAGAACCCTTCGAGCCAAACGATCTCGCGCTCGACGACAACCGACGCATGCTGGTCATCACCGGACCCAACATGGGTGGTAAATCCACCTATATGCGGCAGAACGCGTTGATCGTGCTGCTGGCACATATCGGCAGCTACGTACCCGCCACGCGCGCAATAATCGGCCCCATCGACCGTATCTTCACCCGCATCGGCGCGGGCGACGATCTCTCGCGCGGCCAATCCACCTTCATGGTGGAAATGAGCGAAACGGCAAACATCCTGCACAACGCAACGCCGCAGAGCCTCGTGTTGATGGATGAGGTCGGGCGCGGCACCAGCACTTACGATGGCCTCGCCCTCGCCCGCGCCGCCGCCGTGCACCTCGCCGCGGCCAGTCGCTCTTACACACTGTTCGCCACGCATTATTTCGAGTTGACCGAACTGGCATCCGAATACGCCAGCATCGCCAACGTACATTTAGATGCCGTCGAATACGGTGAGCAATTGGTCTTCATGCATGCCGTGAAGGAAGGGCCTGCCAATCGCAGTTTCGGTTTGCAGGTGGCAGCACTTGCTGGCCTGCCCAAATCGGTCATTGCGGACGCCAGGCGCACACTGGCCGAATTGGAGCGCGGCATGCATGCCCACGTCGCTGCACCTGCGGCTGCCCCCGCCTCTCCGCAACTTGGATTGTTTGCTACGGCGCCATCTGCGGTCGAACGCGAACTTCAAGGCGCGGATCTCGATGCTATATCTCCGCGAGAAGCGCTCGAAATGCTGTATCGCCTAAAGTCCCTGACCTGATTCTTGGATGCAACGGATATGGCGAAAGCATCGGACATCAAGCCGTAATTTTTTCTTCGACAAAAAAAGCGCCGCAACGTCCCCACGTTGCGGCGTTTCCGTCTGAAGTCAGGCGGTTGCTGCGGTTTTATTTAAAAGCGAATCTTTAAGCCGCCATGCCAGAGACCGTGCTACGGATCTCTTCATACGGCGTGGTGACAGTGGAAGGCGTTGCGGTCAGCGGCACGACTACGCGAGCCGCCAAGCGGCCCGTACGAACCAACCGATGAATGCTTTGCTGCACTTCGCGCTGACCAAACGGCTTCTTGATGAAATCGTCGGCGCCGAAACGTTGCACGTAGAACTGCTCCGTCGCCTGCTGATTGCCGCTGATCATCACAATTGGAATATGACTCGTAAGCGGATCGTGGCGCAGAGCACGAAGCACCGCGAAACCGTTGATGCCCGGCAGCACGATGTCGAGGAAAATCAGTTCGGGCTGTTCGGCCTTGGCCAGTTCGATGGCGTTTTCGCCGTCGACCGCCTTTTGCACCGCATATCCATCCACTCCCAGCATTTTACCGAGCACGGCACGGATGGTCGGCGAATCGTCCACCACCAGCACTCTCGTACCTAACGCAGCCTGCAACGGCCGCCCATGATGGACGGCCTCCGGCGCGTGGTTACCCAGCAAGCGCTTGAAGAATTCGATCCCGTTCATGGCACATCCCCTCAATCCGCAACTGCTTAATCCACTGCTTCCGTAACCGACTCGTGTAGGACGGTCTTCGTTCGTAGGGATATTCCCGCAGATTCATGCGAATTACTGAGATGTGCTGCTCATGAGGAATCCTTAAGGCGTCGCAATTCCCGACGTTCCTGCTTATTGGGACGTTTGGGCGGATGATTGAGCCCGGCTCCGCTCAAGCGACGTTGCTCTCGCGCTTCTTCGCGCGCCAATTGGCTGGCCTCGGTTTCACGGTAGAGCGTTTGGGCAATACCTGCCGGACCACGCTGCTTAGATAAAGCCAGAATTTCCAAATCCAAACGCTCCTCGCCCCGGGTGAGCCGAATGCGGTCGCCCACGCGCACGGCTTTGGCGGCTTTACAGCCGCCACCGTTCACATCGACCTTGCCGCCGTCGATAGCTTGTTTGGCCAAGCTACGCGTCTTGTACATGCGGGCAGCCCACAGCCAGACATCGGCGCGTATTTCGATCAATTCTTCGGTCGTAACGTGTTTCATCAGTGGCATTATCGAGTCATTGCCGACCCGATGCATGGCTAGCTGGGGCACCCGTATGCTTGCACAGACCTGACGAATTTCGATGCACGGGGATTAGCATGATTCTCGACCTGATCGGCGTGGCCGTCTTCGCGGTCAGCGGCGTGCTGGCCGCATCTCGCTCGGGGCTCGATCTGCTGGGCGGCTTCGCGCTTGCAGCACTCACCGCCATCGGTGGTGGCACGCTGCGCGACGTGTTGCTCAACCGCCATCCGATTTTCTGGATACGCGATATGCGCTACTTGCTGCTGATCCTCGTTGCTGCCGCCTTGACCATGGTCTATATCGCGTTCTTCCCGCCTTTCGGAAAAGGGCTGTTGATCGCCGATGCGCTGGGTTTGGCCCTGTTCGCGATCAGCGGCGCGCAGATCGCGGAAGCTCGGACTCTCGCCGTTGATCGTGGTGCTGATGGGAACGATGACCGGCACCGCCGGCGGCATGTTGCGCGATGTGATGAGCGCACGCGTGCCGATGATCTTCCAGCAGGACCTTTACGCCACCGCGGCGATCGCCGGCATCGTGGCGTATCTGATATTACAGAAGCTCAGCTTGCCGTGGACCTTCGCCATCAGCACAGGCGTTGTCGTGATCCTCGGCATGCGCGTGCTGGCCGTGATCTGGGGCGTCCATCTACCCCGATTGCAAGCGATGCATTAGCGCGCGGGAAGCAAAAGGTTTCCCAGCGGAATCGTCAACAAGGACAGCACGATGCACGCCCCAAGCAACGCATTGGCGAGCCGTGGATCGAGTTCGTACTCATCGGCAAGGATGGCTGCTGAAATCATCGGTGCCATGGCTGCCTGCAGCACACCCACCGTTAGCACCAGGCCACCGACACCCAGTGCTCGCCCGAGCAGCCAGCAAAGCACGGGCACCAGCCATAATTTCCAAGCAAGACCCCAGGCAAGCGCGCCAGCTTGATCCCGCTCCAGGCGAAATCGAAATTGCATGCCGACGGAAAACAACGCTAGCGGCGTAAGCGTTGCACCAATCGGCGCAAGCACGCTATGCAGCGCATCAGGCCATCCACCCAACATGGCGACAACAACGCCTACCACCAGCGCCACAAACGCGGGAAACGTGAGGATGCGGCGTACGATCAATCCCACACTAGGGCTGCGGCCGGCATAAATCGATGCCACCACGATGCCGGCCGAGGAAAGCAGCGGAAACGTGCCCAACTGATCGGCGACAACAGCCAACGACAATCCTGCCTGGCCATGCAAGGCCTGCAGCATGGGGTAGCCCATGAACGATGTGTTGCCTAAACCGCAAACCAGAATCAACGCACCGATACGACCGCACGACCAACCGAGGCGAGACCCCAGCAAGCCGAACAATAACCATGCGCCGCCGAATACGATGAACATGGCTACGACAGGAAACCAAAGCTGGCTGTCGAATTTCACATGGGGAATCAGATCCAGCACCAACGCCGGCAATGCGACATGGATGACCCACCAGTTGATGCCGGGCACGATGCCGGCTGGCGGTTTCGCCCAGCGCGCAACCACGATGCCCAGCACCAGACAGGCAAACAGCAGAAGCAACGCGCTCATGGGTTTCCTTCAACAACAAGGAGGCCGCAGTATAGCGGCCGCCTTGGGAGAACCTCGTATAAGAATGCTTTGGTTTCTTATCAATCCAGTGCGTGCTGGAGGTGCGTGCCGCTTAGCCCAGCAACACGCGATTCATACGCTGCACGAACGCAGCAGGATCGGGCAACTGCGCACCGGCCGCAATCTCCGCCTGCTCGAGTAGCAGGCTGGCAAGATCCTGGGCTTTGTCCTCATCGCTTTCTGCTTCCACACGCTTGAGCAACGCATGCTGTGGATTGATCTCCAACGTCGGCTTGTTCGTCGGCATATCGTGCCCGGCTTCGCGCAACAGCCGCGCCATGTGCGGGGCCATCTCAAAATCGGACAGCGCCAGGCAAGAAGGCGAATCGGTAAGGCGTGCGGACACCTTTACATCCGCAACGCGGTCGCCCAGCAGTTCCTTGAGTTTCTTTAGCAACGGCTCGGCCGCCTTGCTCGCCTCTTCCTGCAGTTTTTTGCCCGCTTCGTCCAGTGGCAGTTCGCCCTTGGCCACATTGCGAAGCTTCTTGCCTGCATATTCGTTGAGACTGCCAAGCATCCATTCGTCGATGCGATCGAACATCAGCAGCACTTCGACGCCCTTGGCCTTAAATGCTTCCAACTGAGGGCTACCCAATGCGGCCGCATGGCTGTCCGCGGTGATGTACCAAATGGTGTCTTGATCTACCGGCATGCGGCCGATGTAATCGTCCAGCGACACCTTTTGCGCACTACCGTCGCCCTTGGTGGACGCAAAACGCAGCAGCTTGGCGATGCGCTCGCGGTTGGCATGATCTTCGGCGATACCTTCCTTGAGGGTATTGCCGAAGGCCTTATAGAAGATCTCGAACTTCTCCGGCTCATCTTTGGCCAGCTTTTCGATCAGATCGAGGACACGCTTCACGCACGCCGACTTGATGCGTTCCAACTGACGATTGTGCTGCAGGATTTCGCGACTCACATTCAGCGGCAAATCATCGGCATCGACCACACCGCGTACGAAGCGCAGGTAATTCGGCAGCAGTTCCTCCGCCGCGTCCATAATGAAAACGCGCTTGATGTAGAGCTTCAACCCCTTGCGCTCGTCGCGACCGCCCATCATCAGTTCGAAGGGCGGTTGCGAGGGGATATAAAGCAGCGTGGTGAAACTCTGACTGCCTTCCACGCGGTTGTGAGTCCAGGCCAGAGCGTCATTGAAGTCGTGACCCAACGATTTGTAGAAACTCTGGTAATCCTCATCGCTGATCTCGCTCTTGGGCTTGGTCCAAAGCGCCGAGGCGGCGTTGACGGTTTCCCATTCGTCGGTGGGCTTGTCGTCCTTCTCTATCGGCATGCGGATCGGGAACGCGACGTGATCGGAGTAACGCGTGATCAACGCGCGCAACTCCCAACGCTTAAGGAATTCGTCCTCATCAGCTTTCAAGTGCAGCACCACGGCGGTGCCGCGCTCGGGCAGCTCGACCTGCTCCAGCGAATATTCGCCTTTGCCATCGCTTTCCCACTTCACGCCATCGCCGACAGGCGTGCCTGCGCGGCGGCTCAGTACCGTAACCTTGTCCGCCACGACGAAGGCCGAATAGAAACCCACACCGAACTGACCGATCAGGCGAGCATCGCCCTTCTGTTCGGTGTTCATCGCTTCCAGGAAGCGGCGCGTGCCGGAACTGGCGATGGTGCCGATATTGGCGACAATCTCATCGCGGCTCATGCCCACGCCGTTGTCGCGCACGGTAATGGTGCGCGCTTGCGGATCCCAGCTCACATCGATATGCAATTCGCCATCGCCTGCAAGCAGCTCCGGTTTGGCAATGGATTCGAAGCGAAGCTTGTCGCACGCGTCGGAGGCATTGGAAATCAATTCGCGCAGGAAGATTTCCTTGTGCGAATACAGAGAATGCGTCACCAGGTGCAGTACCTGGGCGACTTCGGCTTCGAATTTACGGGTTTCAGTGGGTGCGGTCATAGAAGGGCTTCCAAGCTTGCGATTGCGAGTAGTTGTTTCGCGCCATCATTCAGCGGCGCTTACCAGGCACCGGATGGTTGGCGACATCGTGTATGCAATGGGCTTACTGCGCTTTTTGTAACGCAGCAATGCGCTCATCCAACGGCGGGTGACTCATAAACAGGCGTTGCAGTCCTTGCGCCAATGGGCCGGAGATGCCGAACGCCGCCATGGTCTTGGGCAAAGTGCTCTCGCCGTGATTGAGTTGCAGTCGCTGCAGCGCGGAGATCATCGCGCTATGTCCGGCAAACTTGGCGCCCGCTGCATCGGCGCGAAATTCACGCCAGCGCGAGAACGCCATCACGATCATCGACGCGAACAATCCGAACACCAGCTGCAGCACCATCACGGACACGAAATAGCCGATGCCGGAACCGCCGCGATTGTCGCGACCGCCGGAAAGCCAGCTGTCGACCAGACGTCCGACGATGCGCGCAGCAAGAATGACCAATGTATTGAGCACACCCTGTATCAGGGTCAACGTCACCATGTCGCCATTGGCAACGTGTCCGATCTCGTGACCAAGAACCGCAGCAATCTGCTCACGGTCCATTTGCTGCAGCAAACCGGTGCTTACCGCCACCAGCGAACTGTTCTTGGTCATGCCGGTGGCAAA
>JAATFF010000013.1 GCA_015655335.1 Lysobacterales bacterium
CCCTTTATATCCGCGCTAATCGCGATGAGATCATAGAGAAACGGGGGGCGTCCTCGTCCGTCCTCGGACAGGCCCTCGGCTACGGCGCCGCGCGCATAAGCGCGGTCGGAGCGAAGTTTGCGATGTTGAATCTCCATTGACCCGGCAGCATAGTCCACGGATGTCTTAACGCTGACTAGGGGCCCCACTCGACGCCAGTAGTCGTTTAGCCGGATGCCCTGTGTGTTGCGGACAAATATGAAATGGTAGTAGCGCTGATCCGCAAGAAACTTCGCACCGTGAGCGCTGTCAATCATAACTACCTCAATCAGTCGAGTGCGAACAGCAAGCCAGAAAGATAATCGCCGTTTCAAGCTCCAGCGTGTTGGATTCGCCGTGGGAAATCTTCCTCGCCAGACGATCAGCGAGATATGCAAGAGGCGCTACCACTACCTCATCTACAAAGCCGTCCGGCATCTCATATTCAAACCACTCTTCAAACAGGGCAGGATGGCTCTTGATGGTCAGATGGGGGTCGCCCCCGATCAATCGACCGCGGATCGCATTCGACGTGAGTACCTGATGAGCGAGATCTACCAGCACCAGGCTCGCGGTGAACGCATAGAAAAGGTTGGAGAAATTGACATCGTCGGCGAGAAAGGTCAAAGCAGCCTGCACCGTGGCAGTGCCGCTCCCGGAACCCTCTTTGAGTGGACTCAGCAATTCAATCACCAGCGCGCGACTTTGATTAAATCGGGAGAACGGCGTTCCCGCCGTCTTTGTGGCAGCGACCAGAAGTGTGCGCAGGATATAATGCCTCGGGTCGCCTCGAACCTGGGGCATGATCGACCAAGAGCGCCAGATTAGGGGCACATACGCAGACAGACTACTTCGGTAGAAGTAATGTAGGTCCAGAACGTGTACCAGCACCTCATTGATATTCCTATATTCATTCTCCAACAGCTGGCGCAGCATCTCGGGATCGTTGGGGCGATAAAATCCTAGACGAACTTCATCGGAGCCGGCAGGCGCCGTGATTCCATCTCCCTTGCGGGAGAGCGATCCATGCGTCATGGTCATGCAGCAATAGAAGAGTATTATCGCGCGCAGCGAGTCGAGAAAAGTAGAGTTGGTGGCCGGACGACCATTGATTAAATCGACGAAACGCAGATAGATCTCGTTCCAAGCGATTTCCGGGCGCCTTTCTGGATCGCCCTCCAACACAAGCGACAACAGACGGCGCACATGTCCATGCACCAACTCATGGGTCAGCGTAAGCAGGCTCCATTCAGGACCGCCGCCGGCCGCGAGCGCCTGCATCGCGGCGGAGATCGAGTATTCGCTCTCTCGAAATCCCAGAGTGCCGCTGAAATAGGCCACTTTGGGATACAGGTCGCGGATGGGCATCTTGCCGTCCCAGCGGTCGACGGAATGGTCCTTCCAGCCGCTTGGATCATAGTCGGGTAGTTTGTCGAGGCCCGGCAGAGGGGCAGCTGTTTCTGCATAGTCGGACAGTACGGTTTCTACAGCCCCGGCTGCGAATGCCCGCTCGATCGATCGAGAGATTTTTGTCAGCGCCAAGATAGCTGTCCCTACCCCCAGCAAGGAGTAGCGACGGATCAGACTACGCCGTTCCAGAATCGGAACGGCGCCGGAAAACGCTTGCGTTGACAGGTATGACAACGCGGCATTGATCTGGATCAGCCGATCGGTGGCCTGATGCAGGACCATCTGCGCCAGGGCTCTATTGTCGCGGAAATCTTCCTCGGTGTATTCCGACAGGGTCGGCGGGGGTGTTCCGACGGGGTTGGACACATACTTCATTTCCGATAGCAGCTCTCCGGCCAGCGCGACAATGCTGTTGAAGGTGGGAAGGTCTTCCGGCATGTGGAGTGCAACTCTTGGCAAGAGCAAGCCCATGCTCGACACAAATTCGTCTGCCGTCATTCGCTGTGCCAACGGCAGCGAGTGGTAGGGTTCGAAAATTTGCGCGCTGACTTGCGCCGATGGCTGTGGCGGCAGCTGCGGAGTAACCGACACTATCTTGGACTGCTCCACACGCCACACCTCGCTGGCCCACGGGGCGTCTCCGCACAACTGCGCTATCTGATCGAGCAGGTTCGAATGTGGTGAAATACAGACCACGGATGCCAGGCCTAAGCTGAAGAACAGGCCCGACCGAATGTCCGGAGGTGCCTGCTCGACCAGGCGTGCGAGAACTGTAAACGCCGAACGAAAGCACAGCAAATAAATGTAGTGCGTCCCGACATCTAGTTTCGGAGGCACCGCATCAGGCGAGGCCGGAAAGAGGGGGCTTGATCGGCTCGATGGCGGAAGCTCACAGCCCTGCAGGGTCTGGGAAACACTTAAGGCGACTCGCCAACCCAGCTGGTCAAGGGTCGGTGGCCACGCGCAACGGCCGTCCTCGATAACGCTGAGCCACAACTGTGTCTCCGACACACTCAATCTCCCGGGCTGAACGAGCGCAACACCCTTGGTCCGGCCGTGCCTCACGAAGTGTGAGGTTTGCGTGGCATTCCATCTTACAGGATCACCGAGGGGCTAGCCGATTGCAAGACAACTGAAGCACCTGTCATCAATGGGCCGCTCTCATGGCAAGTGTGTCCGCAGCGGGGATGCAGGCATAATCGCGGCAAGCCGATTGGCCGTGGGCCGACCCGCATTACGAATTGGCCACGGATTCTGCTGCGACGGTCTTGTCGAGGTGGTGAGGCCATGAGTTAACCAAACCACGGTTGGAAGGATCCTAGAAATCCCGTACGGTACATAAAGCGCCTGACGGTAACTCGCGGTAGCTTGGCGCGGCTGCTGGGTCGCTTTGGTCGCGGCAATACCGCTGAGCTTCCTTGCGCAGCACCGCTGCGCAGTGCGCCTCGTTCATTCGTCGGTCCGCTGAGGTCGACTTCGCGCCATGCCGCGTTTCCATTGTATTTGGTGCAAGGGCCTTTGGAAGCGTAGGTAAGATGGCTAAGGGGCGCGTCAGTACCTCACCTTGAACACAGGTGAATCCTCTGGCCTGGCTTTTCGATGATCGTACACCCGAGTGGTGCTGATATTAGCGTGGCCGAGCCATTCCTGGACGTTCGCGATATCGGCGCCGGCGTCCAAGGCGTTGGTGGCGGCCGCTGCGCGGGCCGCGTGGGGACCGAATCGATCCACACCGATGCCTGCGCGTTGCAACTGTAATTTGTTACAGGTTGCTGATCGTCGAGTGAGCTGACAGCATAATAAAGCCGCTGCGATAGCAGGTCCGAAGGGTCAGCCCTTTAGATGGCCTAAGGGGCGACGCGCTGGCGGCGCCTCGCACACCAAGTGGGATCGATCGATGTCTCCTGGAGAAACCTTTGGTGCTTTCATGGGGATGTGGCTCGCCGCCATCGGCACGCTCGTCATATATCGCACATTCACTGGCCAGATTCAGCTCGACGGGCTCCTCACGACGGATGGAAACACTTTCTCCGGGTCTCGCCTTCAGCTTCTGATATTGACGGTTGGCGGGCTGGTAGCTTACGCGACGGCCTCATTGACTGCACATAAGCTGCTGCCGATTCAAGATGGAACGGTGGTGCTATTCGCGGCAAGCCATGCAACATACCTGGCGGCAAAAACGCACTGGGCATTCTTCAAAAGGCAAGTCACGTAATCGGAGGCAACTATGCAGACGGCACCGGCTTTAGTCATGGAATGGGTCGTCATTGTATTCATTGCTGCTCTGGCGTTGGTTGTTCTATACAAGATCTATGCAGGTACGATTGACCTGTCCAGCGTGCTGAATGAGATGTCGGATCCCCCTGTAGCGGGAGGCGCTCAGCCACCTTCGAAAGCGAGCCTCTCACGGCTTCAAATGCTTCTATTTACTTTCGTGATCGCCGGTTTGTATTTAACTTTGTGTCTCGAAGCCGGCCAGATGGTCGAGATTCCGAATCAAGTACTGGGACTCATGGGGATTTCAGGAGGCAGTTACGTGGTATCAAAAGGCATACAGGCTAACAAAAACTAGAGGGACCCGTTCAGTTCTGAGTTCCCGCACTTTTAAAGGAGGTCGGTACAGTGCGCCTGTCTTTAATGTGTAATCGCGGTAATCCCGTTCCTAATGTACTACCGTTACAGCGCAGGTATCCGTTGCCGAACGGGTCTGAAAAGCCGCGAACCTATGCGTCAGCTCCGCAAGTGCCCGTCACTCATAGCCGGCCGCCCGATGCCATGCCTGGCATTCGTCGGCATAACTACAGCGACTCACGGAAGCGCTACGCGTCAGCGGGCCCCGCCAGCTCGTGGATGGAGCAACGCCCGCGGATACGGGTATGGGTCGCCTTGGCAGTGCAGGGTGCAGGCCTATGGTCAGTCGTGCTCGCGGCCCCCCCAACAAACTGTAGCAACTTCGATATTAACGCCAAAAGTACCCAGGCTCTGGGTGAGGTCGAGGCACCGCGTGCAGGAGGTTGCAATACGCAGCTAAAGAGCGGCTATCCCGTACCGGATCCTAAGTGCACACCCGGCGCAGTGAATCCCACACTCACGGTTGATGTACTTCGCAATCCAGAGTTCAGGACAAGCTGCGTGCGGGACAACGCCACCAGTGCCACGCAAAAGGCCAACACGTACGTGTGGTACAGCATTAATCATCCTGATCACAATCAAGGCGTGATGCAGGTCTGCGAGCTGGATCACCTCGTGTCTCTGGAATTGGGTGGGGCGGATTCGCTAGACAACATTTGGCCTCAATGTGGTCCTCCCAATGTGGTACTTCGGGAGCGCTACTTCAAGGAGAAGGACGCGGTCGAGAACTACCTTGCCAAGCAAGTCCGGGATGGAGTGATGGATCTCAAGGATGCGCAGCATGGCATAGCCGAAGATTGGACGCAGTACCGCGAGGAAGCGCTTAAGGCCTGCACGGGCAGCAAGTGCAATGCGCCTTAAGGCCCGCCGAGTGGGCGACATAAAGATTGTATCGGGCCACCACACGATGCCCTGTAAGAAATGACACTTGTGCAATTCGGAACATCGGAGTTACCTAAGAAATAGGGAGCTGGAAGATGGGAGATTGGTCTATGGTGGAGCAAATACGGCTGCTCCGTGCGGTGCGCCCATTTCCGAGACCGGGTAGTCGCGCGGCGGTATTTGTGGACACGTTGCAATCGACGTGTGTTGCCGTGCTTGCTGCGTCGGTGGTTGCCAGCTTGGCTGATTGTGGCGCAACCCCGACCAGGAGTTCTGCATTTTCCACTATTACCATCAAATCTTCGTGGGATTGCTTACATGAGGATAAGACAGCAATTACGGACTGCGAGATCGAAGGCAAATTAGTTCTGACGGATCCGTCGTGGAACCTCACTTATGCACTTTACCGAAAGAAAGACGAAGAGCGACTCCGATACTAGGTCACCAGCACCCCAGATGGTTCCGTAACATACACAGTGACGGCGGTATGTCCCCCATCTCCGCCTAATACCACACACGTGACAAGGAGCACGTCATGAGCGATCAGAAGTTGGTATCTACGGCATCTAGAATCGCCCTCGGAGGGGCATTCATCATCGTTCCACTGGCCCTGCTTGTTGCTCTATACGGCGTGTGGCCAGTGGGTCTCAAGAGCGCTGACGGCAAGACGGCAACAGATCTGTTCGCACCGGTATTCGCATCGCGTTGGAACCCCGCTCTTGAGTACCGACTAATTCTTATCGTTCTCCTAGCCGGCGCACTCGGAAGCTACATCCATGCGGCCACATCGTTTGCCAGTTATGTTGGCAACGATGAGTTGCATCGTACGTGGGCATGGTGGTACATCCTGCGACCAGTTATTGGGTGCGCGCTGGCGCTGATATTCTATTTTGTGATTCGGGGCGGGCTGTTGACTGTCAGCGGCGGCGCGCAGGACCTAAACCCGTTTGGTGTCGCGGCCATCGCTGGCATGACTGGCATGTTTTCGAAGCAGGCTACGGACAAGCTACGGGAAACTTTCGACAACATATTTAGAACAGCTTCCGGTGGAGGAGACGATGAACGATCAGATAAGCTGTCGCCAGAAGC
>JAATFF010000149.1 GCA_015655335.1 Lysobacterales bacterium
TCCTGAAGCTCTCGCGCAATACCGTGCGCAATCATGTGTCCACTTTGTACGGCAAGATGGGTGTGAATCGGCGCAGTGCTGCCGTGGTGTGGGGGCGTGAACGGGGCGTGGTCAGCTACTGAGTGGTGAAGCGCCGAATCGCTTGCTCAGAATCCGGTGCAACATGAAGATCGAAGACGAGTCGAGTGGTATGTGTGCGAAGGGCTTAGAAGTTGCGTCAGGCGGGTTGTGCAGAATTGAGTCAACGCCTTTTTGGTTTTTGTTTACCATTCGGACTTCTAGTCCGCCAATTCACAAAACGCCGGTTAGTAGTTGCTCACAGAATGTTCGAAGTGCATCAGTTCCGCCTTCCACTTTGAAATATCCGGCAATAATTCCTTCACACTCATACGTTTCTGGAACGTCGATTTTCGACTCAGATTTGTTTAACGTTAGTGTGTCTCTGACTAATGCGACTCCATCGCCACTTCTTACGGCGATGTAGCTGAAAATAGGGGTGCTGGTCGTGCTCGACCAACGCGTCGCCCAATCTAAAAATTTCGTCGCCGAATCGCCATGCTGGACGAAGTACATCTTGCTGTCCTATGCGTCGATGAAATCGTTGCTGGAAGTAATGTTAAATCGTACTAGCGTCAACTCTTGCGCTCTTGATGGAGGAACCACGTGGCTGAGCTATCGCCCAAAGTTCACACAAGATGGCCCGTGCATTCCTTGTTCGCTGCTACCGAATTTAATGCCGTCGTAAAGGCGCATGTGCCACATAGAGACCTGCGGGTCATCTTTGACAGAGAAGCCGCGATACTTAAATGCTCCACCAGCGCTGATATTGCCAGCGTGACTCACCTCTTGGGAAACGAAAAGTGATCTAAATTTCTCGCCATATCCGATTTCATGACATTGCCCTGCGATTCGTAATTCTCATCGAGGATCACGCCAAAGTGATGAGACAGGAGACCTCTCGCCATCATCGCGGCGTATTGCTCCATCACGTTTGGGCGAAAAGGTGTAGCGAACAATTTGGCGTTTGAAAGGTCGCGTAACTGTTCAAGGCCATTGGTGATCTCAGCTTGAAGGGGCACGTTCTTATCTAATCGTTTACGTAAGGTGGCGATCGCTACTTCGGTCGCAGCGGGGCTTTCTCCACCAATAGGGAGAACGGTCGAAAGATAGTGTTCGAATTGTGACTTATAGCCGTTGCACTTTGCGCATGCAGGAACTTTGGGCAAGTCGGCCCTAAGTCTCTCCGGGAAAAATGTGCGTGCGATGACGTGATCGCCAGTGCCCGCAGTAAACGCACACTTTGTCTGTGAATCGTTCCCCCACGCGGTCACCTTTTCAACTACGGAGCTTCGCCTATCCAGGACGATTGGGATGTCAATATGGACTGTGACTGCCGCAATGACCTACGACGTGGAAGCGTTAACGAATGAGTTCCGAGCGTTGCTCGTAGCTCGGAAAAAAAGCTGACCAAAAGTTGACCAAACCACGGCCAATCGAGACCAATTCAGACCAAAAGAGTGGTATTTGTAAAAAAAAGCCATCTAAGTAAAATCAATTACTTAGATGGCCATATTGGTGGAGGTGGCGGGAACTGGTCAAAGCCACATGCTAAGTCTCTGACGACACACGCCAGATCGCCTCGGTTCGGTGCAAATTGAGCCGTACACCGAACCGTACAAAGACCCTACACCGGTCGGTCTGAGGATAGCAACGGGTCTGGGTTCAATTCCCGATCTGGGATCGGTAATGGTGTCGGGTGCCCTCCCTGGACTCCGCCAGCCTTTCTGGCACTGTGCCCATATTGTCGAGATCACTGTTCGACAATATGGCCTCTCGCAGAGAGGCTGACCGTCCCGACAGGTTTATCTGTCGGGTTTGCGGGAGCAAAAGGTCGGATGGCCGAAGCGAAAGCGTAGGCCATCTTCTGCGGGTGAGATGCCCGCAGGAGTCCCCACGGCACAAGCCGTGGGGACAAAGGCATGGCAGGCGGAACAGTATGGTGATCGATCCGGTAACGCAGACACCCTCTCCCCCTGACACCGAGATGGCGCCAGGGTGGCTGCGTGACCGATACTCCGTCGCCATTGAGCAAGCCCAGTCCGCCGCCCTGGAGGATGCGGACAGACGTATGGAGCAGGTCGGCATTGTCATGGACCGACGCATCCGCGCCATTCTCACCCATGCTGGGTATGGGACTACCGCCCCCACTACTGCAACGGTTCGGGTTTACCAGCGGGATCACGCCCACATGATGGCGGCGGGTCAAACACCATTGGATAAAGCCTCCACCTTTCAACACTTCAATCGTTTGCGTTCGGGTTTTCGTTACGGCGAACTGGAAGCCATTGCGACCCTGCGTCGGCAAGCCGAGATAGCGCGTCGGGCCAAGTGTCTGGCAGACATGCGACGACTGACACGGGAAGCCTTCGAGCGTGCGGCCATCTTTGAGGCGATGTTCTTGGCGGACGATCATCCGGTCTGGTCGCAAAAATCCGCGTCCCTGCGTGATGAGGGAGCACGACCGACAAGCAAGAGCAAACGCAGCGCTGGACGGCACGCCCCCACGCCGGATCAACTACTGGTCGCATTGGGAAACCAACGGCAGAGGGCCAGCCGGGTCGAATGTTTTGCCGCGTGTTTTGCGCTCTTTGGTATTCGTCCAGCCGAACTGATGGCGGGCGTTCAAATCATCGCGCAAGGTGAAGGGCTACGCCTCGTCGTCAAGGGTGCGAAAGTTGACGCCCAGCGTGGCCAAGAAAGACGAGAACTCGATATTTCACCGACACGGTTAGGACAATCCGAACTCGCTGTGAAGGTACTCCGGGCGTTTGCTGCCGAACAACGAGATGGCCACCTTAAAGCCACTGCGGCAGACGTGGCATCAGTGCGTCGCGCAATGCGTGCGGTTCAATCGGGATTGTCGCCTTACGCTTACCGCCATGCGCGGGCCAGTGATGCCAAAGCCGCCCATGGACGGGAAGGTGTGGCGCAATGGCTGGGCCATGCCACCGACAAGTCACAAAGCCATTACGGCCATGGGCGCAGTAGTTCGGGGGTCGTCGTGATCAAAGGCGCCACGGCCAATCGTGCCGTGCGTGCCATGAAAACCCTTCCGCCGACGCTTACCCAACAACTTGTTCGCGCCCTGTCCCGCCTTCAGTCGAGGCCGCCGATACAAGAACCTGAGAAGCGAATAACACCCAAGCCAGCTCCGGCTCCTCGCCCCGCTGGGCCGCGTTAATGGTCATTGGGCTCTGCGTTTGCGACTGCCGGGGCGCGGTGGCGTGTAACTGGAACCGTGGCCGCTGCGGTCTCCACTGTCTCCTCCCTCCTCCTCTCTCCGCGTTCGCCATTGGGCGAGGCGTTTGGCGAATGCTCCCGGCTCCTGACTGGCTCGGTATAACTGCTGGCATAGTTCATCGCTGGTGGGCTCTTTCGGTGCGGTTTCCGCACCGCCCATTTCTTTCAGCACCATCAGCAGTGCACGGGCGATGACTTCATGTTCTTTGCTGGCCATAGCGGTATCTCTGTGGGAAATACCAAGCCATAGCAGGTGAGGAACATTCCGCAAGGCATTGACTGATGATCCCACGCAGGAATCTTGCCCCCTTGACAGGGGGCGTCCCTTGCTTACGTTCAAGGGGTGGCCTTCGTGGTCTTAACTCGTATATGGGTTAAGCATCCACGAGGTCACCGACGCATGGTCTATACGGGATAACCACTTTGGCCATGTCGCCGTGATACGGCGCTAAAAGGGGGAAACACCACCCAGCGCAATGGAACCAACTAGGCACGACGGGTCGAATGATATCCCCTGGCGTGTTGGTCCGAACCCAGTGGTGGGCGGGTGTGACATCCCGCGTGTTGGACTGTCTGCCGGGAGCACACCAAGGTAGGCTACAGGCAGGTAGGGCGGCGTCGATATCGCGTTCTTTATTCTCTGTTCTTTTGTTCGTGTTTCGTTCAAAACTTCAGGGGGCTTGTAGAGAAGGTTTCATCTTCGGCGTGGTCTCGCGAGACTGTCGGGGATGGTGTTCTGTTAAACAGAACACCGAAACCAACTCTACAAGCCCCCTGAAAACAGAGCGGGTAGATGGAAAAGCAGACCTAAAGATCAAGATCAAGATCAAGATCAAAAGCAAAGCCATAGTTATACCCATGAAAAGTACAACCCCAACCCATGTAAGGGGGTGGGAAGGGGGCATAGCCCCCTTCGGGTTTGTTCTTCCACAGTAAAACCATGAAAAGCGGCGCGCGCCGTTTTGAAAGACATTGCCATAGAATGGACTGGACAATGGATTAGGGGGCGTCATTCATGACCATCATCCGGTGGGGTGGGTGTGGGGTTGTACTGGTGGCGTTGCTGTCGGGTTGTTCGTTGCCACCGCATACCATCTCCGGAGCCTATGTGGCACGGGGTCAGCAGTTTGCGGAACTGCTGCAGATCACCCAATCCCCAGATGGCCAGTTGCTGGGAACGCTTAACCACGTTGCCCTCAAGCCCGATGGCAGTGCCGAACAGTTCACCCTCAACATTTCGGGCACTACCGATGGTCACGCGCTGACACTGGTCGGCAAAGCAAACGAACCCTTCGCGGTGCCCACCAATATGTCGGGCACTATAGATGGCGGTGCGATCACAGTGACGCAGCCAAACGGCATGGAGCGATTTGTCTTGTCTACGCCCGAGGCATACCAGACCGATATTCAACAGTTGGGCGAGGAAGGTAAGACCATCCAGCAAAGCAACGCACAGCAGCAGCAGATGGCCCAGGAACAACAACAGATGGTGGAGGCTGAGAACGCCCGGCAGGAGGCGATCAACAACGCGAACCAGCGGGTGAGCGGTTTGGCCGATGCGTTGAACAACTATGCCGCGATGATCCAGGCGAAGCACGATCTAGCGCCGTTCCACGGCTCACACGAGAAAATCCTGGCAGCGGCGCGGCACGATTTGGAGATCGAGCAATCGTATCCGCGCGGAAGCGTGCAGCGGGGCCAGGTGGATGTTCGGATCAATCAACTCGGTGTGCAACTCACGCAGTTTGATATTCCGTGGGGGCAACTCGTGGAGCGTGGCCACACGCATCTCAGTCAGTTCGATGCAGCGATTGCCCAAAGCCCATGCCATAACGGTCAAGACCAGTTGAGTGCGTGTGGGCA
Source organism: Lysobacterales bacterium (assembly GCA_015655335.1). GTDB lineage: Bacteria > Pseudomonadota > Gammaproteobacteria > Xanthomonadales > Rhodanobacteraceae > Dyella_B. The sequence goes on from JAATFF010000149.1 coordinate 5,164, forward strand.
ACAGCGTGAGGCAGAGAAAAACTACCAAGCAGCAAAGACCATCTTGGTTTCCGAGTTGAGCGACGTCGAGACATCACTCAAACAGGACACCGATGAGATGAACCGGATCACGAAAGAAGCGGACACCCAAGAATAGCGAGGAGTGGTACGTTATGCGCTACACCCGTGTCGGCATGTTGGTCGGTCTGTTCGTGGCGGCAGGCGGATTGGCGGCGCCCTTTGCCAGCAAGGCGCAACTCAGCAATCACCCGCCCTCTCAAGTCAACGGTGTGGTGTATCGGTGCGTGCAGCAAAACGGCAGCGTGGAATACACGAATGTTGAACACGCGGGCTGTGCCGCGATTTTTTCGTTCACGGTGAACTGGAAGAAGATCGCGGCGGGGGGAGTCGACGGCGGTGCGTGGGAACTCTACGCCAGTCCGGGGAAACCAGCACAGCACGATGGATGGATCGAATGGGTCTATGCCACTCCGCGCGAAAACGAGATGACTGGAGCAACATATTCGATTGTGCGTGAACACGTCACGGCTGGTTGTGTGAGCCGGTTCGTTTTGGTGGATCAGCGCATGCTCTATCGGGACAAGCAGAGCGGCCAACCCATCACAAGTGAGAAGGTTCTAAACAAGATGGAGGCCACAGCGAATACACCTGCAGGAGCAATCATGCAGGCGTTTTGTCCTCCCATCTAACACTTTGTCCGTTTGGCCTTGGCCGCTTGGTGCCGAACCATCCTGGCCCGCTTGGCAAAGTGTTCCGCAAACCAACCCCGCTCATATGGTGGGATCGTTGGCAACTGCGGGAAGGCTACCGCCGACACATCGGCGTGACGCTGTGGCACTTCAGCAGGTTGGATGTAGTGACGGCGTAGGATCGAGCCACCGTGGGCGTGGCCGGTGATGAGTGCGATGTTCGTATCAGGGATGCCGTACCGGGAAGCCTGGGTCGAGAACGTGTTACGGAAGCAGTGAAACACCATCTCATCATCAATCCCGCAGGTGCCGCGCAAGTAGGTTCGGTTGAACCAGTCACCAATACTGTCGCCGGCATTGGCTGCAATACCTGGGAACAGGCTGGTGGTCTCACCAAAGCGCTCCACCACATCCCGTTTGTATTCGATCAAGCCAGCATCCAGTAGAACCGGGTGGATCGGTACCCAACGCTTGGCGTTGGCGTTCTTCGTGCCGTGAACCTTGAAGCCATACACGCCAGCCAGCATTTCGACATCAGCGCCGTTGAGATTCGCAATCTCCGACACACGGGCTCCGGTATACAGGCCGATCAACGGTATCCACCACTTGGCCGGTGTGTCGCATTTGGCCCGGAACACGGGATCGAAAATAGTGGCTAGTTCAGTTTCGGTGAATGGTCGGCGCGCCTGGGCGTCTTCCTGCTCCCGGGTCATGATGTGCAATGTCTTGGCGGGATTCTTGGTGATGTCTACCCGTTCCACGCACCAGTTGAAGAACACGCGCAAACGATCCAAGTGTTTTTCCTGTGTGCGTTCGCTGATCGTCTCGCCGCCCAGTTCCTTAGCCTTGGCTACGACTTCCGAAGGTGTCAGACCAATGAACACTTTCTTCTTGGATGCGTTCGGTGGCCACACGTTGATGGCATCTAGGAATACATCCATGTCAGTGGCCTTGATGTGAGCCAATGGCTTGTCCTCGATCAAGCCAAGAAACAACCGCAGGGTAAACGCGGTATCGAGTTTGTTGGTAGCGGCGCGTTTCTTTTGGTTGAACTGTTTAATGAACAGTTCAATGCGTTCGGCCAGCATAGGCAACGCTATGGGCGGATCAATGGCAGCGGGGGGCGGTGTATTAGGAGCCACGCCCCGGCTACCTTGCCAGATGCGCAATGCCTCCAACCCACCAGCAATGTCCGCGGGACTGTCGGTAGTCTTGACGACCAGTTGGCCCGACACGGGGTCGCGGAACTCGAACTTTCTGTGGGCCTTCTCGGCGCTGGCCAGAAGTTCTTCCAGTGATTTGCTCATCCCTGCTCCTGAGGCTATGACACAAAAGGTCTGGGCCAGAGCATATCCAAGATGGGCGGCATAGAGACGGGCAGCGTCACCTCGCAGGGTGCCCATCGTGCGTGTGAAGTAGTGCTGACCAACAAGAGGCCGGCAGGCACGAGGCACCTCAAAACGGGCATACAGGTGCGAGCCGCGACGAAACAGAAAGGGTTTCGGCATAAAACAGTACACCAAACAGTACATCGTTCAGTGGCTGGATCAGTGCCCGAAACCCAAGGAAACTACCGGCAGATCAGTTGTTTGAACTGTCTGCCGGCATGCCATTGGTGGAGGTGGCGGGAGTCGAACCCGCGTCCGAAGGCGCTTGACGCCCGGTACTACATGCTTAGCTCACTGTTAGATCTCGTCCCGCGATAGCACAGTGTGCGCAGCGCATCGAAGGACCAGCCCGCTTGATTTAACCCTGGCCGGCAGGCGGCAACTTTGGGCGATCCCGTGATAATGACCCTACATCCACTAGCACAGGCACACGTGGGTTCGGGGCTAGGCCTTAAGCGGCCAGAGCGTAGTTGTCGTCGTTGGCAACTATAAGTTTGCGGCTGGTTTTACGAGGAAAGCTGCCCCCTCGGCATGCACCAAGCTATCTCACTACCCCCGTCGAAGCCAGGACACCCCCGGGGAAAAGATGGCTTAAGCGTTGTAAGTATATATGGGAACGTTGGGTAACTTCTCGTTGGATTCGTTAGTGGGGTTCTGCGGGCTTTAAGTTGCTGAAGGGCAGAGGCGCTGGGTCCCTGCTTTCGCAGGGACGACGAGCAAAGAGAGGGGATGGCGAGCAGAGAGGCGGACGACGAGCAAAAAACGAGGCTCTTCGAGGCGCTGATATGTGCGTGCGTTTGCGTGATATCAAGCGTGAAAGGGCGTTTAGGCGTCGCGGTTGTGCGAGCGCATGGTGCGCTGTTTTTCGCGTTGCCAGTCGCGTTCTTTCTCGGTGTTGCGCTTGTCGTGTTCCTGCTTGCCGCGCGCCAGGCCGATTTCCACTTTGACCTTGTTGCCTTTCCAGTACATGGCGATGGGCACGAGGGTATAGCCCTTGCGTTCGACGGCGCCGATGAGCTGGTCGATTTCCTGTTTGTGCAGCAGCAGTTTGCGGGTGCGGCGATCTACCGCGACCACGTGGGTGGAGGCGCTGATCAATGGCGGGATCGAGGTGCCGATCAGGAAGATCTCGCCCTTCAACACCACGGCATAGCCATCGCCGAAGTTGATTCGGCCGGCGCGCAATGCCTTCAACTCCCAGCCTTGCAAGGCGATACCCGCCTCATAGCGCTGGTCGATGTGGTATTCGTGACGGGCGCGCTTATTGAGCGCGATGGTGCCGCCAGCTTTGTTGTCCTTGTCCTTCGCTTTTGCCATGTCCGCTAAACTTCGGGCTTGTTGCCCACTGCAGGCTTGGCCGTATGCGGGCTCAACCTGGAATTATATAAAGAGGCTGCCGTGATCGAAATCCGCCGCAGCGCCTTGGTGAAATACTCGCCGGCGCAAATGTTCGACCTGGTCAATGAGGTCGAAGCATACCCAAAGCGCTTCGCTTGGTGTGCTAGCGCCGATGTGATCGAGCGTGGGGAGAACATGTTGGTGGCGCGGCTGGATCTCAAGTTCGCGGGGTTCCACCACAGTTTCACGACCCGTAACACGATCGATCGTCCACGACGCCTGCAGGTAAGTCTGGTGAATGGGCCGTTCCGCAGCCTGGAGGGCTTGTGGGATTTCATCCCGCTGGGAACGGATGGCTGCAAGGTCGCCCTGGAGCTGGATTTCGATTATGCCGGACGCTTGGGCGGTGCGGCACTCAAACTCGGTTTTCAGGGATTGGCCAACCGCATGGTCGATGACTTTTGCCGTGAGGCCGAGCGCATCTATGCCTGATCGCATCACCGTGGAAGTGGCATGCGCTACCGCCGAGCGGCAATGGGTGAGGCAAGTAAGTTTGCCAGTCGGTAGCCGGGTGATGGAAGCGATCCAACAATCGGGTGTCTTGCAGGAGATGCCCGAGGTGGTGGTTGATCCATCGCATCTGGGTATCTTTTCGCGGCGCGTGGCACCTGACGAAACGCTACACGATGGCGACCGGGTGGAAATCTACCGGCCGCTTACGTTGGATCCCAAAGACGCGCGTCGTCGTCGCGCACGCTAGTTCAGGCTTTTGCCACGTCTTTATTCAGACGTGGCCATAGGCGTTTTTAGTGCGAGCCGCTGTCGCCGCCGCCGTTATCACCACCGCCGTTATCACCACCGCTGCTATCGCCGCCACTACCGCTATCGCCACCGGCATCTGGATTCTTGTCACCCGACTTGTCGTTGACGTTGTAGTTGGTCTTGTACTTGTTGCTTTCCTTGACCAGGTTCAACGAATCCTGCATGTAGATCGTACCTTCGGTGCGCACTAGCGTGTCGTTGTTGAAGAACAGACTCATCGTGTTCACGGTCATCTTTTCGCCGCGATGCGAATAGGTGGACACGTAATCCCAACGATTCTGATCGAACGGCGAAGCGACGGACGGCGTACCCATCAACACCAGCACCTGGCGCTTGGTGAGACCCGGCTTGAGCTGATCGGCAAGGTTCTTGTCGATGGTCTTGTCGAACAGATTGCCCTGGGCCACGTCGGGGGTGTACACGATATGGCAGCCGGCCAGTGAAAGTGCCAGCGTAGCGAAGCCCAGCGTGCGAATCAGCTTTTGCATTCGTATTGCGTCCGGATCGTTGAAGTTTCGGATGATACACTAACGGCTTGATTCCACCGTGTATCGGGAGCTTGCGATGGAGCAGGAAACCCAAGAACTCCGTAAGGCCGGGCTGAAGGTCACTCACCCTCGGATGCGCATTCTCCAGATCTTCGAGGAAGACGGGGTTCGGCACCTTACCGCCGAAGACGTCTACAAGAAGCTGCTTGCCCATCAGGAAGATATCGGCCTGGCAACGGTGTACCGGGTACTTACCCAATTCGAAGCCGCCGGCATCCTCAGTAAGCACAATTTCGAGGGTGGGCAGGCAGTCTATGAACTGGATCGTGGTCAACATCATGACCACATGATCGATGTGGACAGCGGAAAGGTGATTGAGTTCGTCAGCGAGGAGATCGAACGCCTGCAGCGCGAGATCGCCAGCCGGCATGGTTACGAGATCCAGGACCACAGCCTGGTGCTGTACGTGCGTCCGAAGAATCGAGGCAAGTAGGCTTCAGCCTGGTTTCGCTGGGTAGGGCGACCGATCGTGGCCGCTCGGCCAAGCCTCGGATTTCACCCATAAAAAAAGCCGCGGGAGGACTCCTGTCCGCCCAGCGGCTTACCGTTGTCTCTTGACCTACCGCGTATCCGAGTTGCTCGTTATACGTGTATTTGTCCAGACTCCGGCGGAATGGCTTCCTGCCATTCTTCGGGCCCGCCGTCCCCACGGCTGACCCGCGCTCACCATCTTGCGATGGCGGCTCCCCCACATCGATGGGACTGATCCTAACGAAGCTTTTACTTTGCCGGTATTGGAAAATTTCCTAGTTACAGTGTCACAAGTCACTAGTTTCACGACGAGAAATGCTGCTTCGCAACAAAATACGCAGGTGTACGCCGTTCTGATCGGGCCGCAATCGGAAGAGTCCGCCCAGGGAAGTCACCCGATCGCGCATGCCTTGCAGGCCGCGTCCACCGCGCGGAACGCGCTCGGGCAGGCCAATGCCGTTATCGCGGATATCCAGCAGGGCGAGGGCCGTGCCAGCCCGTTCACCGATGCGCAGACGCAAGCGAAATTCGCTGGCCTGGGCGTGTTTTACCGCGTTGGTCGCGCTTTCCTGGGCGAGCCGGTAGATCGCCGTACGAATGTCTTCTTCGAGCAGGCGGGGATCGCCATGGAGCTCGGTGTGGTAGGTCATGCCCGCCGTACCCATCAAATCGCGGATGGGGCCTTCATCGAGGGCGCGCATGAGGCCGAACTCATCGAGCACCGCCGGGCGCAGATCATCCAGCAAGCGGTGCAGCGCGCGTCGCATGTGGCTGAGGATGCTGTTGATCGAGGTACCGATGTCTTCCATTCCTGCCTGTTGCAGGCGGCTTTGCGCAAGTTTCACGTGGGTTTGGATTGCCGTGAGGTTCTGGCCCAGTTCGTCGTGCAGCTCCGCCGCCATGTGGCGACGCTGGTTTTCCTCCGCTTGCATGTTGCCGCGTGCGGCATCGCGCAGCTGGCGGGCGAGATGATCCAATCGTCGATTTACGGCCGCCAGATAGACGTTTTGCTCCGCCACGCGGGCACTGCTGCGGCGAAGCGCATCGGTTGCCGAGCCGAGCATCAGCGCACCGGTGCCGGCGACCGCAAGAAACATATGCGAGGAGGCGGTGGGTATGACATGCGTGAACACGCGATCGACGAGTGCCATGCCAAGGCTCGATACGAGCATGGCGAGGCTGGCCCCGCGCCAGCCATGGCGAAACGCAAAAAACAGAACCGGAGCCAGGGACAGCACGCGGGCGAATTCGCGCTGCGGGGCGGCCTGCTCGGTCAGGATCAGCAAGATGACCAGAGCGGGCAGCATCACCAGCAGTCCGTCCATCAACAGCTCGGACATTTCCTGCTTCGATGGCCGCGCGCGCCACAGCAAGATCAGCGGCGGCACCAGCAACAGCAAGCCCACGTAGTTGCCCAGCAATTCATCGCCTAACGCTTGCAGCAGGCCGGCGGGCGGAGATTGATGGATGAGCGCCATCATCAGCGCGTCGGTTGCCGTGGCGGCAACGACGGTGAAGCCGGCCGAAAGCAGCAGCCGCGACACTTCCTCCGGATCGCGCAGGCTGGGTCGGAGATTCGCCTTGCGCAACAGGCCAAGGCACAGGGCGACGACGATCGGCTGTGGCAGGTCGCCGTAGACGAAAAGCTGCCAGCCCAGCGAGTAACCGTGCAGGTAATCGATCAGTCCGGCGGCCACCAGCTCGCCGCCGATCAACCAGACCCAATAGCGCAGCGGCGCGAGCAGCAGCACGCCGAAACGGAGGCCAAACTGCAGGGTCCAGTCAGGCTGGGTGGTCGGCCAGAGCAGGGTCCAGAGCAAGGCGTAGCCAAGACCCAACAACGGGCCGGATATGAAGCTCAGTGAGGATTTCAGTCGCATGGCCAAATGGTACATGTGGACTGCTTCCACACGTCGTCCAGACTGATACAGTGCGTCTATGCACAGCATTGTTCTGGTCGACGATCACGCTATCGTCCGCGAGGGGTTCAAGCGGCTGATCGAAATGGAGCCTGACCTCGAGGTGGTCGCCGAGTGCCGCAACGCCGACGACGCGGTTGAGGCCATCAGCCAGCGGCACCCGGATCTTGTGGCGCTCGACCTATCGCTGCCCGATGGCAGCGGCTTGCCCTTGATCGAACACTTGCGCAGCGTGGCCACCGAGACTCGCATCGTGGTGTTGAGCATGCACGACGGCGAACCGTATGTGTCCGAAGCACTGCGACGCGGCGCCAGCGGTTACGTCACCAAGGGAGCCGCGCCGGAAGAGTTGGTGGCCGGCCTGCGCGCGGTGATGCGTGGCGAGCAGTTTCTGAGCTCCGATCTTCGCCAGCGGCGCGCGGAGCGGCCGCACGACACGCTCGATCCGATCGATCGACTGACCGCACGCGAGCACGAAGTTTTTCTGTTGCTGGCGGCGGGGCGCGCGCCCAAACAGGTGGCTGCCGAACTGGGCATCGGCCAGAAGACGGTATATATCCATCGCGCCAGCTTGATGGGCAAGCTAGGTGCCGGCTCGGAACTGGACTTGTATCGCTTTGCCAGCGAGCGAGGTTTGTTGCCCGCTCGAACCTGATGAGTGTTTCAGGCTGTCTGCGCGCGCTCCAGCATTTGCTTGGCATGCGCACGCGTTTCGCGCGTGATCTCCACGCCACCCAGCATGCGGGCCAACTCATCGCGCCGGCCGTCGGCGGTCAACGATTCAATGCGGGTATGCGTGGAGTCGCCGTCACTATGTTTGCTGACGCGCAAATGCGCATGCCCCTGTGCAGCAACCTGCGGCAAGTGCGTCACGCATAGCACCTGGCAGCGCGCACCAAGCGCGCGCAACTTCTGCCCGACCACTTCGGCCACGGCGCCACCGATACCGCTGTCGACTTCGTCGAAAACCATGCAGCCGATGGTGTCTTTGCCCAAGGTGGCCACTTCGATGGCCAGACTGATACGCGCCAGCTCGCCGCCGGAAGCGACCTTGCGCAACGGCCGCGGCGGCTGGCCGGGGTTGGCGCTAACCAGCAATTCGCAGCGTTCGCGGCCTTGCGGATCTGGATCGTTGCTTTCAGTGAGCTCCAACGCAATCTGCAGCACTCCGCCGGCCATGCCCAATTCGGTCATCAGCGCGCTTACTTCTTTGCTCAAGCGTTTGGATGCGGTCTGGCGAGCCTTGCCGAGTGTGTCGGCGGCTTTGGCGTAGTCGCGCTGAAGTTGGTCGCGCTGCGTGCCTAGGCGTTCGAGTGCTTCGCCGGCATTTTCCAGTTCGCTCAGTTCTGTTTGAAGTGCGATGCGCTTATCGTCAAGTTCGATCACGGGCAGGCGATGTCGGCGCGAAAGCTCATGCAGGCGTGCGAGATGCGTATCGACCTCGGCATAGCGTTCGGGATCGAGATCGACATCCTGCGCGTAGTGCTCGAGTCCATCGACCGCTTCGTTGAGCTGGATTTGCGCGTTGTCGAGCAGTTCCAGCATCGGCGCCAACCGATCGTCCAGGGTAGCCAGCCTGCTTAGTTCGGCGTGCGCACGCACTAACGATTGGCGCAGTGCCAACTCGCTGTCACCGTCGAACAGCTCGACGACACCGGTGATGCCTTCGGTGAGTCTGCTGGCGTTAGCCAGGCGCTTATGGCTGGCTTCGAGCTCTGCAAGCTGAGCGGGTGGAAGAGCCCATTTTTCCAGATCGGCGAGTTCGTGCCGCAACAACTCAAGGCGCTGGCCGCGATCATCTCCGCCGCTGAGCTTGCGGATACGCGCACCCAGCTCGCGCCATTGCAGGGCGAGTTCGCGCACTTGTTCGACGCGCGTCTCGTTTTCTGCGTACGCATCGAGCAGGCTCAGCTGGTGCGTGCGCTCCAGCAGCGCCTGGTGCTCGTGTTGTCCGTGAATCTCGACCAGCAACGCGGCCAGGTCGCCCATTTGCCCGATAGTGGCGGGGCGGCCATTGATCCAGGCACGCGAACTGCCCTCGGCGCGGATCACTCGACGCAGCTGGCAAGCGCCATCCTCGTCCAGTTCTTCGTGCTGGAGCCAATTGCGCGCCTCGGGCAGGTCTTTCAGGTCGAACTCCGCCACCAGCTCGGCGCGGTCGCTCCCGGCCCGGACGATGTTGCTATCGGCGCGGGCGCCCGCCAGCAGCATCAGCGCATCGACCAGCAGGGACTTGCCCGCGCCCGTCTCGCCGCTGACCACGGTCAGCCCGGGGCCAAAGGTGATATCGGCTTCTTCGACGACTGCAAGGTGGCGGACGTAGAGGGAGGTCAGCATGAGGAGGGGCGGCAGTGGTTCGTGAGATTGTAAGGGGAGGGGCTGGCGGGGAGTAGCGCATTGGGTCGGGTTTCACCGCTCGTGTCCGTTTTCTTGCATTCTCCCTCCGCACACCTTATCTCTGTAGCGTCTCACGGATTGCCACAGCGCATGCCCAACCATCACGATCTCGACATTCGCGCGCGGCGCCTGCTGCGTACGCTGATCGCGCAATACCTGGCCGACGGCGAGCCGGTAGGATCGCGCACGTTGTCGCGTTCCTCCGGGTTGGACGTGAGCCCGGCGACGATCCGCAACATCATGGTGGACCTGGAAGAAGCCGGCCTGGTCGCCTCGCCCCATACATCGGCGGGACGGATACCGACGCCGCGCGGACTGCGTTTGTTCGTCGACAGCCTGATCGAATTGCAGCCGCTGCCGCGCGACGAGATGGCGCGCATGCAGCGCGAGCTGCCGCCGGGCCCGACCACCGTGCGCGATCTGGTCGGCAACGCGTCGGCACTCCTATCGGCGATGACCCACTTCGCCGGCGTGGTTACCGTGCCGCGCCAGACCGACTTTCCATTGCGCCACATCGATTTTGTGCCGTTGCCCGATGCGCGCGTGCTGGTGATTTTGGTGTTCTCGGACAATCAGGTGCAGAACCGCGTGATCCAGCTGGCCAAGCCGCTGGACGGTCGGGAGCTGGAACAGGCCGCCAATTACATCAACGAACATTTTGTCGGTTTGCGCGTGGACGATATCCGCGCGCATCTGCTGCGCGAGTTGCGTGAGGCCAGCAGCGAACTGCACCGCTTGCTGACCAGCGCGGTCGAACTGGCCGCGGCCTCGTTTGCGCCGCAAGGCGAAGATGTCCTTATCAGCGGTCAGATCAACTTGATGGCGTATTCGGAGCTGGCCGATCTGGATCGCCTGCGCGAGCTGTTCGAGGCATTCCAGAAAAAAAATGAGCTCCTGCAACTGATGGAAATCTGCGCCAAAGCGCCTGGCGTGCGACTATTCATCGGTGAGGAGTCGGGTTTTGCCGCGCTGGATGGTTGCAGCGTGGTCACCGCCAGCTTCGGCGCGCAAGGTAGGCTATTGGGCGCCGTAGGTGTGATCGGCCCGACCCGCATGGCTTACGAGCGGGTGATTCCTGTGGTGCAGGCAACTGCCGGACTGCTCAGCGAAGCCTTGAATCGAGCGGCTACGACCTTATAAACGCCTCGGGAGGCGGGTTTGCCCGCAGATTTTGATGGTCGGCACGACGTGCCGGCCCAGGACGATGTTTGGAGTTATTCATGCATAACAGCGATTCTCAGTCACCCAGCGGAACGCCGGAAAACGCCGCACAGGGCGCATCGCCGAGCGCTGAGCTCGATACGCTCAAGGCCAAAGTGGCCGAGTTGGAAGCCAGCAATGCCGAGTTGCGCGAAACCGTGCTGCGCGAAAAAGCCGAGCTGGAGAACCAGCGCCGTCGTCTACACCGCGATCTGGAGCAGGCCCGCCGCTTCGCCAACGAGAAGCTGCTCAACGACCTGCTGCCGGTCTACGACGGCCTGGAGCGTGGGTTGTCGGTGGAGGCCGGTGACGTGGGCGCTGTGCGCGAAGGCATGAATCTCACGCTAAAGGAGCTGTTGCGCATCGCTGGCAATAATGGCCTGGTGCAGGTCGATCCGGTCGATCAACCCCTGGATCCAGAGCGCCATCACGCTGTCAGCATGGTCGAAGCGCCGGGCAAGGCACCGGGTACGGTAGTCACCGTGCTGCAGAAAGGCTACGTATTGAATGATCGATTGCTGCGCCCGGCATTGGTGGCCGTGGCCAAGGACGACTGAACGGTAACCCTAATTTCAACACTGCAGGGTTTAGCTGATATTGAACCACCTTCGGCAAAGCCCCATTTGAAAGTCATTCGCGGCCGAGGGGCCGCTCGCGAGATTTCCGGAGCACACACATGGGCAAGATCATTGGCATCGACCTGGGCACGACCAATTCGTGCGTCGCCATCATGGATGGCAGTACCACTAAAGTGATCGAGAACGCGGAGGGCGATCGCACTACGCCATCCATCGTCGCCTTCACCAAGGATGGCGAAGTGCTGGTCGGTGCGCCCGCCAAGCGCCAGAGCGTCACCAACCCGAAAAACACCTTCTACGCGGTGAAGCGCCTCATCGGCCGCAAGTTCACCGACGCGGAAGTGCAGAAAGATTTGCACATCGTGCCCTACGGCATCGTTGCGCATGAGAATGGCGACGCGTGGGTGCAGACCGCCGACGGCAAGAAGATGGCGCCGCAGGAAATCTCTGCAAAAGTGCTGATGAAGATGAAGAAGACCGCCGAGGATTACCTTGGCGAACCAGTGACGGAAGCCGTGATCACCGTACCGGCTTACTTCAACGACAGCCAGCGTCAGGCCACCAAGGACGCCGGCCGCATCGCCGGTCTCGACGTCAAGCGCATTATCAACGAGCCGACCGCCGCTGCGCTGGCCTACGGCATGGACAAGAAGGGCGGCGATCGCAAGATCGCCGTGTACGATCTCGGCGGCGGTACGTTCGACGTGTCGATCATCGAGATTGCCGAAGTCGACGGCGAGAAGCAGTTCGAAGTGCTGGCCACCAACGGCGATACGTTCCTCGGTGGCGAAGACTTCGACATGCGCGTCATCGATTACCTGATCGAGGAATTCAAGAAGGACCAGGGCATTGATCTGCGCAAGGATCCGCTGGCATTGCAGCGCCTGAAGGATGCCGCTGAGCGCGCCAAGATCGAGCTGTCGTCGGCGCATCAGACCGAAGTGAATCTTCCGTACGTCACGGCGGATGCGTCCGGTCCGAAGCATCTGAACATCAAGCTCACCCGCGCCAAGCTCGAAGCGCTGGTGGAAGACCTGGTCAAGCGCACCATCGATCCATGCCGCACGGCGTTGAATGACGCCGGTCTGCGTGTGTCCGATATCGACGAGGTGATACTGGTCGGCGGTCAGACGCGCATGCCCAAAGTGCAGGAGTCGGTGAAGGACTTCTTCGGCAAAGAGCCGCGCAAAGACGTCAATCCGGACGAAGCCGTTGCCGTGGGTGCGGCGATCCAGGGCGGCGTGCTGGGCGGTTCGGTGAAAGACGTCCTGCTGCTCGACGTCACCCCGCTGTCGCTCGGTATCGAGACCATGGGCGGAGTGATGACCAAGCTGATCGAGAAGAACACCACGGTGCCGACCAAGGCCTCGCAGATCTTCTCCACCGCCGACGACAACCAGACCGCCGTGACGGTGCACGTGCTGCAGGGCGAGCGCGAGCGCGCCAATGCGAACAAGTCGCTGGGTAAATTCGATCTGTCCGGCATCGATGCCGCACCGCGCGGCCAGCCGCAGATCGAAGTGACCTTCGACATCGACGCTAACGGCATCTTGCACGTGTCGGCGAAGGACAAGAAGACCGGCAAGGAACAGAAGATCGAGGTCAAGGCCGGGTCGGGTCTGACCGACGATGAAATTCAGCGCATGGTTGCCGACGCCGAAGCCAACAAGGAAGAAGACAAGAAGTTCCACGAGCTGGTTGGCACGCGCAATAAAGCCGATCAGCTGGTGCACGCCACGCGCAGTGCACTGAAGGAACACGGCGGCAAGGTGCCTGGCGATCAGCTGAGCTCGATCGAAGGTGCGTTGTCGGATCTGGAAAAGGTCAAGGACAGCGACGACAAGGCCGCGATCGAATCGAAGATCCAGAAGCTGGAGCAGGTGGCACAGTCGCTCTATGCTGCGGCCCAGGGCGGTGCGGCAGCTGACGCCGGCGCACAGCACGGCCCGGGTCCGGGCGGTTCCGCGCAACCGGACGACGTGGTTGACGCCGAATTCACCGAAGTGAAGAACGACGGCAAAGCGTCCTGATGACGCTTGCCGCTTGAGGACGGGCGCCTGCAAAGGCGCTCGTCCTCGTTGGAGGGGAAGCAATGGACAAGGGGCGGCTCGAAGCCTTCAGTGATGGCGTACTGGCCATCATCATTACCATCATGGTGCTGGAACTGAAGGTGCCGCACGGCGACAGCTGGGGTGTTCTGCTTCCGCAATGGCCGGTTTTCCTGAGCTACGTACTGAGCTTCGTTTACGTAGGTATCTACTGGAATAACCACCATCATCTCCTGCATGCTTCCGAACGGGTCAGTGGCGGCGTGCTGTGGGCGAACCTCCATCTGTTGTTCTGGCTGTCGCTGATGCCGGTGGCGACGGGATGGATGGGCGAGAACCATTTCACGCAGCTTCCGGTTGCTTTGTATGGCGTGGTGCTGTTGATGTGCGCGCTGGCATGGTTGCCGCTGCAGTACTGCCTGATTGCCGCCAATGGCGGGAAATCGTCTTTGTTGGCACAGGCGATCGGTAGAGACTGGAAAGGCAAGTTCGCCGTCACCATGTACCTGATTGGCATCCTGCTGGCGTTCGTGGCGCCGTGGGTGTCGTGTTTACTTTATGCCACGGTGGCTGCGATCTGGTTCATTCCCGATCGGCGCATCGAATCGCGGATCAAGCAATGAGCAAGCGTGACTATTACGAAGTCCTGAGTGTCGAGCGTTCGGTTACCGAAACGGAGCTGAAGAAATCCTTTCGCCGGTTGGCGATGAAATACCATCCCGACCGTTGTCCGGACGATCCGCACGCGCAAGAGAAATTCAAAGAGGCCAAGGAAGCCTACGAAGTACTGGCCGATCCGCAGAAGCGTTCCATATACGACCAGTACGGCCACGCCGCCTTCGAAGGCGGTATGGGTGGTCGCGGCAACGGCGCCGGCTTTGGCGACATGGGCGATATCTTCGGGGATATCTTCGGCGACATCTTCGGCGGCGGTGGTCGCGGTCGTCAGCGTCGCGGTGCCGATTTGCGCTACATCATGGAACTCGATCTCGAAGAAGCCGTGTTCGGCATCGAGAAGAAGTTCGACATTCCTACTCAAGTCAATTGCCATCACTGCAATGGCAGTGGCTCGGAAGACGGTAAAACCGTGCAATGCAAAACGTGCCACGGACATGGCCGGGTACGCATGCAAAACGGCATTTTTTCGATCCAACAAGCTTGTCCGCATTGCGCGGGCAGTGGTCGTGCCATCGAGAAGCCATGCAAGCAATGCCATGGCGACGGCCGCCTGGAAGAAACGCGCACGTTGTCGGTGCGTATTCCGGCCGGTGTCGACAATGGCGACCGCATCCGCTTGACCGGGCAGGGCGAAGCAGGTCAGGCCGGGACCGAAGCGGGCGATCTTTACGTGGAAGTGCACGTGCGCGAGCACGCGATCTTCCAGCGCGAGGGCAGCAATCTGTTCTGTGAATTGCCGATTCGCTTTTCGCAAGCGGCGTTGGGCGCGGAGTTGCAGGTGCCCACACTGGATGGCGAAGTGCCGATCGTGATTCCGCCGGAGACGCAGACTGGTCAGCAGTTCAATTTGCGCGGACGTGGCGTTAAATCCGTGCGCGGTGGTCGTGCTGGTGACCTAATTTGCCGCGTCGTGGTCGAGACACCCGTCAGGCTGACGCGCGAGCAGCGGCAATTGCTGGAAGATCTGGAGGCAACGTTCGCGAACGAAGGCGCCGATCAGCACACGCCGCGGGCCAAAACCTGGGTGGACGGCGTCAAACAATTCTGGTCGCGCGTCACGTCGTGAGTTTGTGCTTTCGTCCCTCAGAGACGTGGGCATACGTGGGTTGCTTGTTGCTAGCTTAGGCAAACGCGTTACCCTGTTCCAGTTGATTCAAGGAACATTCGCATGACGCCAATCACCCGTCTCGCCATCAATGGTGCTTCCGGTCGCATGGGCCGGGCGATTCTCGCGTTGATACGCGATGATCGACGTTTCGAACTGGTGCGTGCCGTGGTCTCTGCGGGATCGGAGCACGATGGGATGCCGGTGTTCGGCGAACTGTCCACATCCTTGCGTTATGCCCACGGCTGGGATGCTGCGCCGGCGGCCGATGTTGTCGTTGATTTCAGCGGACCCGAAGGGCTCTCCGCTGCGTTGGCATATTGCGTCGAGCACCGTATTGCATTGGTGACAGGCACTACCGGGATTGATGCTGCGCTGGAGGCTCGGCTTAAGGATGCGGCTCAACGCATCGCCATATTGCGCGCCGCAAATTTCAGCTTGGGTGTTGCCGTGCTGACACGTCTTTTACGTGAGGCCGCCGCGGCACTGCCGGATTGGGATCTGGAAATCATCGAGGCGCATCACGGCCGCAAAGAAGATGCACCCTCCGGCACTGCGCTAGCGCTGGGGCAGGCGGCTGCCGATTCGCGCGGTACTACGTTGGCAAAAGATGCTGTCTACGCGCGCGAAGGGCGTCCGGGTGCACGTCGCCATGGAAGTATCGGCTTCGCGGTAGTGCGCGGGGGGGATGTCGTCGGTGAGCACACGGCGCTCGTGCTGGGTCATGGCGAGCGCGTCGAGCTAAGTCATCGTGCGACCGACCGCTCTATCTTCGCGCGCGGCGCGCTGGAAGCTGCCGCATGGCTGGCCGGGCGTAAACCGGGCGTCTATAACATCGATGATTTGTTGCAAGGCCGCCAGGCGAAAACAACCGCCTAGCCATGTCCTGTGGGGCAGGGCAAATAGGGGTCATTTCCCGGTTGTCCGCCTACCGCCACACCTGTACCATTTCGCAGGTTGTCATTGGGGAGTAGCCATCCCTGCTGCCGAGAGTCGCGAGACTCTTCATGCATCGGGGAATCCGCGTCAACACACTTGAAGCGTTTGCTTCATGGCGCGGATGGTTGTCGCAGATGCTCACGTCAGCGACGGTCCGGCGAGACCTTTGGCCACGACACGACTCACCCGGCCGGGCGAGCTACGTGCGTGTGCCATTGGTTTTCGCTCGCCCGGCCCGGAATCCTTCATGCTTATCACGACGCTGCTATTCCTGCTCTCCGCCGGGGCCATTTATTTGGCCTGCGAGTACTTCGTCAACGGCATCGAATGGCTAGGGCAAAAGCTGAATCTTGGCGCCACCGCTACTGGCACCGTATTGGCTGCGTTCGGCACGGCTTTGCCGGAAAGCGCGGTGACTTTTGTTGCCGTGATCATGGGGCGAACGCCTGAAGTTCGGGATATCGGCGTAGGCGCTGCCATGGGCGGACCGCTGGTTCTTGCCACCATTGCGTATGCCGTGGTCGGTGTTGCGCTGTGGGGCAATCGACATCGTTTAGGGCGCACCGATATGCGGGTGCGTGTGCAGGATGCGCGGCTGGCGCGCGATCAATCCTGGTTCCTTTCGATCTTTGTGGTGAAGTGCGGGCTCGGACTGATCGCTTTCGCTTTCAAGCCATGGTTGGGCGTACTGTTTCTAGTGGCCTATGGGTTGTATGTGTGGCGAGAGCTGCGTAGCGAAGACAGTGCGTCGACCGAAGAGATGCTCGAACCGCTTAAATTCCAGCCGCGTGCAGCCACGCCCTCGTTCATGGCTGTGCTGGCGCAAACGGTGTCGGCGCTGCTGGTCATTGCCTTCGCGTCGCATATATTCGTGTCGCAGATCGAAACGATCGGCGTGTTGATGCATATACCGCCGCACCTGGTGGCATTGGTGCTGAGCCCGGTAGCGACGGAACTGCCTGAGACCATGAATGCGCTCATCTGGGTGCGCCAGGGTAAGGAGCGTCTGGCACTGGCCAATATTTCCGGGGCAATGATGATTCAGGCCACCATTCCCAGCGCGCTGGCGTTGTTCGCGACACCGTGGATGTTCGATGCGCCGCTGATTGCGGCAGGTGCGGTGACCATCGTCGCCATTGTCTATTTATGGTGGTTGTTCCGTCGCGGTCATGTCGACGGTCGCAGATTGGTGCCCGTGGGTTTGCTTTATGGCGTGTTCGCGGCCTACGTTTGCTGGCACTTTTTTCGCTGAACCCACGTGATGCCGTTGCACGGTTTAGCCATCCAAAATGGTTCGACCGTGCAACTTATCTAATCGCCCCGTGTTCGATGCGCTGCATTGCGATCGCGACCGGCGCCGAGCTTGCGGTCCAGTACGCCGAATAGTTTCTTGAACGCGCGCGAGAATTTTCCGCGTTTGGTCTTGCGCAGCTTTTCCTCTTCGCTGGTGAGCCACGCGACCTGGATTACGCGACGTTCGCCCTCGTAGGGCAGATGTCCGTGAAAGGAGTTATCGCAGCGCTTGAACACGGCGAACTCGCCATACAAGGGCTTGAGTTCGGGCGCGGCCAGATCGTCGATGTTGTCGATCCGATTCAGAAAGCGCAGACAGCCATCGCTGGTGTCAGGCCACTGGGTGTTCAGATAGAGCAGCGCGGTGGCAACCTTGGAGCGGCTATCGGTGTGGATGGTGCCGTGACGCTTGTTCAACGCACGACACAGCGTGACCAAGGTCGGGTATTGGCCGAGGTTCTCGATACCGAGATGGTGGCCTATCGCGCGGGCAAACTCCGGTGTGGTCATCTGCTGCACCAGCGCATTGACGGTGGGGCCGCAGTCGGAGGAGTCGTAGGGGAAGAAGCCTGCGCTGGCGTATTTGGGGAAGTCCCGCTCCAAGTCGCCGCGGGCTTCATCGGGCAACTGGCCATGCGCAATCATGAACGGGAAGGGTTGTTCCCGTATGTCCGTATCCGGGCGGTCGAGTCGGATGGGATCCAGCAAGACGGTCGCATTCATGAAGTTTGGCGGGTTCCCTGGCGAAGTGGGCGCCAGTCTAACGCGTGCTTGGTGTATGTGCCGTGGGGTCGCATGCGGTTTTTCATACCGGTTTCGGTGGACAGAAAGCTCGTCGCCACCTATCATTTCAACCCGCCCGAGACTTTCTTTTGACCCAAGGTCCACAAGCCTGCTTCGTAGCGGCTTGCGGACTTTGCTGCACCTAAAAGGCGGCCCCCATGCCCATTTCCGCTCTGCTTGCCCTCGAAGACGGCAGCGTGTTCCACGGCCACGCCGTCGGCGCGACTGGTGAAACCGTTGGCGAGGTCGTTTTCAACACAGCGATGACGGGCTATCAGGAGATCCTTACCGATCCTTCCTACTCCCGCCAGATTGTTACCCTGACGTATCCTCACATCGGCAACACCGGCTGCAACGCTGAGGACGCCGAATCCAGCACCGTGCACACCGCAGGCCTGATCGTGCGCGATGTACCGCGTCGGGCCAGTAACTGGCGTAGCACGGAAAGCCTGCCCGATTACCTCAAGCGCCATGGCATCGTGGCCATCGCCGGTATCGACACACGTCGCCTGACCCGCATCCTGCGCGACAAAGGCGCACAGAACGGCTGCATCGTGGCCGGTGAGTCGATCGACGTCGATGCCGCGCTCGCCAAAGCGCGCGCCTTCCCTGGCTTGAATGGCATGGATCTGGCCAAGGTGGTCAGCGTCGACAAGTCTTACAGCTGGAATGAAGGCGTGTACGACCTCGATCTCACCGTCTTCAATCAGCCGGCGAAGCGCTTCAAGGTTGTAGCCTACGATTTCGGCGTGAAGCGCAACATTCTGCGCCTGCTCGCCGAACGCGGTGGCGAGATCACGGTGGTTCCGGCGCAAACGCCCGCTGCCGACGTGCTCGCGATGAAGCCCGATGGTGTGTTCCTGTCGAACGGCCCCGGCGATCCGGCGGCTTGCGATTACGCCATTGCCGCCACGCGCGAATTGCTTGCCGCGAAGATCCCGCTGTTCGGCATCTGCCTGGGTCACCAGATCATGGGTGAGGCGGTGGGTGCGAAGACGCTGAAGATGAAGTTCGGCCACCACGGTGCGAACCATCCGGTGAAGGATCACGACGACGGCCGCGTGCTGATTACGTCCCAGAACCACGGCTTTGCGGTGGATGGCACGACGTTGCCTGCCAATGTGCGCGTGACACACACGTCCTTGTTCGATGGCTCGCTACAAGGTTTCGCGCTGACCGATCGTCCGGCCTTCTGCTTCCAGGGACACCCTGAAGCAAGCCCGGGCCCTCACGACATCGGTTACTTGTTCGATCGATTTGCCAAGCTGATGCAGGAGGCCCGCTGAGATGGCCAAGCGTACCGATATCAAGACCATCCTCATCATCGGCGCCGGCCCGATCGTCATCGGCCAGGCGTGCGAGTTCGATTACTCCGGCGCGCAGGCTTGCAAGGCGCTGAAGGAAGAGGGCTACCGGGTCATCCTGGTGAACTCCAATCCCGCCACGATCATGACCGACCCGGAGACCGCCGACGCGGTCTACATCGAGCCGATCAACTGGCAGACGGTGGAGCGCATCATCGCCAAGGAGCGCCCGGACGCGGTGCTGCCGACGATGGGCGGCCAGACCGGCCTCAACTGCGCGCTCGATCTCGCCGACAACGGCGTGCTCGAAAAGTACAACGTGGAACTGATTGGCGCGTCGCGCGAAGCGATCCGCATGGCCGAAGATCGCGAACTGTTCCGCGTAGCGATGTCCGAAATCGGGCTGGAATGCCCAAAGGCGGCCGTGGCGCGTTCGTTCGAACAGGCGGTCGAGATCCAGACCACCGTGGGTTATCCGACCATCATTCGCCCCAGCTTCACGCTCGGCGGTTCGGGTGGCGGTATTGCGTATAACCGCGAAGAGTTCGAGGAGATCGTCAAGCGCGGTCTGGAACTCTCACCGGTGCACGAAGTGCTGGTCGAAGAATCCGTGCTCGGCTGGAAGGAATTCGAGATGGAAGTGGTCCGCGACAAAGCGGACAACTGCATCATCGTGTGCTCGATCGAGAACCTCGATCCGATGGGTGTGCATACCGGCGACTCCATCACCGTCGCGCCGGCACAGACGCTCACCGACAAGGAATATCAGCGCCTGCGCGATGCTTCCATCGCGGTGTTGCGCAAGATCGGCGTGGATACGGGTGGCTCCAACGTGCAGTTCGGCGTGAATGCCGAGACGGGCCGCGTGGTAGTCATCGAGATGAACCCGCGCGTATCGCGTTCATCCGCGCTGGCTTCGAAGGCTACGGGTTTTCCGATCGCCAAGATCGCTGCGAAGCTGGCGGTGGGTTACACGCTCGATGAGTTGAAGAACGACATTACCGGCGGTCTCACGCCGGCTTCGTTCGAGCCGACCATCGACTACGTCGTCACCAAGATTCCGCGTTTTGCATTCGAGAAATTTCCGCAGGCCGACGCACGCCTCACCACGCAGATGAAGTCGGTGGGCGAGGTGATGGCAATGGGCCGCAGCTTCCACGAATCGCTGCAGAAAGCGCTGCGCGGTCTGGAAATCGGCAAGACCGGACTCAATCCCACGGGATTGGATATCGGCACCGAAGACGGCCTTGCCACGCTGAAGCGCGAACTACGCGAGCCGCGCCCTGATCGCGTCTTCCATCTGGCCGATGCGTTCCGTGCCGGTTTGACGCTGGAAGAAGTGCACGAGCTGAGCCGCGTCGATCCATGGTTCATCGCCGCGTTCGAAGACATCGTGCTGACCGAGAAGGAAGTGCAGGAGCAAGGCTTGACCGCGCTCGATGCGCCGCGCATGCGCGAGCTGAAGCGTCTGGGTTTCGCCGATGCGCGCCTGGCCGAACTTGTCAACACCGACGAAGCGGCCGTGCGCCACCTGCGTCATACGCTAGGCGTGCGCCCGGTGTACAAGCGCGTGGATTCCTGTGCGGCCGAATTCGCCACCACCACCGCTTACATGTACTCGACCTACGAGGAAGAGTGCGAAGCCAATCCAACCAGCCGCGACAAGATCATCGTGCTGGGCGGCGGCCCAAACCGTATCGGGCAGGGCATCGAATTCGATTATTGCTGCGTGCATGCAGCACTCGCACTGCGCGAGGACGGGTTCGAGACCATCATGGTCAACTGCAACCCGGAAACGGTCTCCACCGACTACGACACTTCCGATCGTCTGTATTTTGAGCCGCTCACGCTGGAAGACGTGTTGGAGATCGTGGATCTCGAAAAGCCGAAGGGCGTGATCGTCCAGTACGGCGGCCAGACACCGCTGAAACTCGCGCGTGCATTGGAAGCGGCCGGTGTGCCGATCATCGGTACCTCGCCCGATTCGATCGACCTTGCCGAAGATCGCGAACGCTTCCAGCAAATGATCACCAAGCTGGGCCTTACTCAGCCGCCGAATCGCACCGCGCGTAATGCGGACGAAGCGCTGGCGCTTGCGCGCGAGATCGGTTATCCGCTGGTCGTGCGTCCGAGCTATGTGCTCGGTGGCCGTGCGATGGAAGTGGTCTACGACGATGCCGACCTGTCGCGTTACATCCGAGAAGCCGTGCAGGTATCGAATGATTCCCCAGTGCTGCTGGATCGCTTCCTCGATCACGCGGTCGAGGTGGACGTCGACATCATTGCCGACACCACCGGCAACGTGTTGGTCGGCGGCATCATGGAGCATATCGAAGAAGCCGGCGTGCACTCGGGCGATTCATCCTGCTCGCTGCCGCCGTATTCGCTGACGCCGGCGATTCAGGACGAACTGCGCCGCCAGGTTGCTCTGATGGCGAAAGAACTGAAAGTGATCGGCCTGATGAATACGCAGTTTGCGATTCAGGGCGACACGGTGTTCATCCTGGAAGTGAATCCGCGTGCCTCGCGCACCGTGCCGTTTGTTTCCAAGGCCACCGGTGTTGCGTTGGCGAAGATCGCTGCACGCTGCATGGCGGGCCGCAGCTTGGTGGATCAGGGCACGACCCGCGAAGTGATCCCTGCCTATTACTCGGTGAAAGAAGCGATCTTCCCGTTCCTGAAGTTCCAGAACGTCGATCCGATTCTCGGCCCGGAAATGCGTTCCACCGGCGAAGTAATGGGCGTAGGGCGGAGCTTTGGCGCTGCCTTCGCACGCGGTCACGATGCCGCTGGCATCAAGACACCGCCGAAGGGCAAGGTGTTCGTCTCTGTACGCGACGCCGACAAGGATCGCTTGCTCGTGGTCGCCAAGGGCATTATCGAACGCGGTTTCAGCCTAGTTGCCACGTCTGGAACGGCTGCCTATCTCACTGGACACGGCGTGGTCTGCGAGCGTATCAACAAGGTGCTCGAAGGTCGTCCGCATATCGTCGATCTGATCAAGAACGGCGAGATCGTCTATATCGTCAACACCACCGAGGGCAAGCAGCCCATCGCTGACTCGTTCTCGATCCGGCGCGAAGCGCTGCAGCATCGCGTAACCTATTCAACCACGGTCGCAGGCGCGCGTGCGCTGGTGCATTCGCTGGATTTCCACGACACCGGCGAAGTGCATAGTCTGCAGGAACTTCACAAGGAGCTGAGCGCATGAGTCGCGCCCCCATTACCAAAGTCGGTTCGGAACGGCTGCGCACCGAACTGGAGCGTTTGAAGTCGATCGAGCGTCCGCGCATCATCGCGGCCATCGCCGAAGCGCGTGCGCACGGCGATTTGAAGGAAAACGCCGAGTACCACGCAGCCCGCGAACAGCAGAGCTTCACTGAAGGCCGCATTGCCGAGTTGGAAGGCGCGCTGTCTACGGCTGAAGTGATCGACATATCGCGTCTTAGCCCCGGCAACAAAGTGGTGTTCGGCGCGACGGTGGAGCTGGAAGACGAAATCAGCGGCGAAGCGGTGACCTACCAAATCGTGGGCGACCTCGAAGCAGACATCAAGCAACGTCTGATTGCCGTGTCATCGCCGATTGCGCGTGCCTTGATCGGCAAAAGTGCGGGCGATAGTTTCGAGTTCAAAGCGCCTAACGGCGTAAAGCGCTACGAGATCACCGGCGTGCGTTATCAGTAAAGGTATGGCCGGCCGGAATATCTGGCCGGCCACAATCGAGCGACCACGTAGCTTGGACAGCCACAAAATATGTTGTCCATAAAAAAAGCCGCTTCGCAGCGGCTTTTTTACGGGTTCATGCTGTCGATCAACGCTGACGCGCTTTGAAGCGCGGGTTGCTCTTGCAGATCACGAACACTTTGCCGCGACGGCGCACAACCTTGCAGTCACGGTGCCGCTGCTTGGCGGACTTCAAAGAGGAAAGCACCTTCACGGCCGGCTCCTGGAACGAAATGAGTCAAAGTAAGCGGGTAAGTATAACTATTTGAACCACTTATCACAAGCCTAGCGCGGCCTTGGCATCAGCGACCGTTTCCAGGAGTTGCGACACGACCGGTGGCGGATTTTCGGCTCGGCTGGCCACCGCTAGCAACAGATACGCTTCCGGATCGGCAAGCGGGACGTAGCTAACCCCCGCCAATTTGACTACCTGCATGCTGGCCGGGATAAGGGCAAGGCCGATACCTGCTGCAACTAGCGCGATCAGGCCGTTGATCTGCTGGGCTTGTTGGCGCACGACAGGGTGGAAACCGGCTTTTGCGGCCAGCTGAACCAGCCGGTCGTACAACGTGGCCGCGAGTTCGCGAGGCTGAATCACGAAGGGTTCTCCGGCGACTTCGCCAAGTTCCAGACGCTCACGTCCAGCCAAGCGATGTCCGGCGGGCAGGGCTAGCAGCAGCGGCTCGTGATCGATGATATCCAGCCGCAGGGCACGTGCGTCATCTTCATGGCTGGGCATGTCACGCACGAAGCCGACATCGATCTGGCCGGCGCGTATCGCTGCGAATTGCGGCTCGGTATACATCTCGCTAAGCAAGACCCGAATATTGGGCGCTTTCTGCCCAAGTCGGAGCAGGGTCTGCGGCAAAGCCGGGTGGAAGGAAACGGAGACGGTATAGGCTAGTTTGAGCTGACCGCTGAATCCCGCCGCCGCTTCCGTAGCGCGCACCCGCGCCTCTTCGGCCATCGCCAGGATCTGCCGCGCTTGTTCGAGGAACAGCTGGCCGGCGGCAGTGAGGCTGACGTTGCGCTTGTCGCGTTCGAGCAGGCGAATGCCAAGATCCTGTTCCAACGCTTGAATTTGTTGCGAAAGAGGTGGCTGCGAAAGATGCAGCCTCTGCGCGGCGCGCGTGAAGCTGAGTTCCTCGGCGACGGCGATGAAATAACGCAGTTGGCGAAAATCAAACATATATGACTTTCGTATAAATGGGGCTTCAAATATATATTTGATTCTGTATCGCGTCGATCATAATATCGTCCTTGTCGCGGCACTGACCCCTCCCCCCGAGTGCCGCTGACCCTCGCCCCGCAGCGACGCTACCCCCGCGGTATTCGGCCTCCCTCCCCAGAGCCACTACCGACGCGTCGCTAGCGGGGCGCTTCCTTTTTACCCTTCAGATGATGCACTTGTAGAACTTTCTTAAAGTTCTGCAGCAAGGCGTGTGCCTTGCGCGATGGCGCGTTTGGCGTCCAATTCGGCTGCTACGTCGGCGCCGCCGATGACGTGCACACGTTGGCCTAGAGACGTCAACGCATCCGCCAGGCTTCGGTTGGGCTCCTGGCCGGCACACACAACAACGTGATTGACCGGCAGCACCTGTGGCTGACCGCTGACGGTGATATGCAGTCCCTGGTCGTCAAAGCGATCGTAGGTCACGCCTCCCAGCATGGTGACCTGCTTGTTCTTCAAGGTGGCGCGATGGACCCAGCCCGTAGTCTTGTTCAAGCGCGCACCTGGACGGCCTTCGGTGCGCTGCAATAGCCAGACTTGCCGTGCGGCAGGTTCCGGTTGCGGCGGCTTGAGACCCCCACGCTGTTCAAGTTGCATGTCCACACCCCACTCGCGGGTCCACCGCGTTATGTCGGTGGTGGGCGAGGGGGCATGTTCAGTGAGAAATTCCGCGACATCGAAACCAATACCGCCGGCGCCAATGATGGCCACGCGGTGCCCCACCAAAGTGTTGTGCGCGAGGATGTCGAGGTAGCTTAAAACGCGTGCATCGTTGCTGCCTGGGAAACTGATTTTGCGCGGCGTGATGCCGGTGGCGATGATCACATCCTCAAAACCCGCCGCTTTGATTGACGCCGCATCGGCGATTTCACCCAGTCGCATACGTACGCCGGTGTCGATCAGGCGCTGGCGGAAATAGCGCAGCGTCTCGTGGAATTCTTCCTTGCCGGGAATGCGCTTTGCGTAGTTGAACTGACCGCCGATTTCGCTGGCGCCATCGATAAGCGTGACGTCGTGGCCGCGCTCGGCCAGCGTCGATGCGCAGGCCATGCCGGCAGGTCCCGCGCCGACAACCGCGACGCGTTTGCGAATCTTCGCGGGAACAATCTGTAGCTCCGTCTCGTGGCATGCGCGCGGATTGACCATGCAACTTGCACGCTGATTCTGGAAGACGTGATCAAGGCAAGCCTGGTTGCAGGCAATACAGGTGTTGATGCGTTCGCTGCGGCCCGCTTTTGCTTTTACCACCCAATCCGGATCGGCAAGTAGAGGGCGCGCCATCGACACCATGTCGGCTTCGCCGTTTGCGAGAATCTGTTCGGCCACGTCGGGCATGTTGATGCGATTGGTGGTGATCAACGGAATCGACACTTCGCCCTTGAGCTTCTTCGTCACCCACGCAAAACCTGCGCGCGGAACACTGGTGACGATGGTCGGCACACGCGCTTCGTGCCAACCGATGCCGGTGTTGATCACGCTGGCGCCGGCCGCTTCGATCGCCTTGGCCAGCGTCACGATCTCTTGCCAGTCTTGGCCGCCTTCGACGAGATCGAGCATCGAAAGTCGATAGATGATGATGAAATCAGAGCCTACCGCCGCGCGCATGCGCCGCACGATTTCCACCGGGAAACGCATGCGACGAGTGGCATCGCCGCCCCAATCGTCATTGCGTTGGTTGGTGCGCGCTGCGATGAACTGGTTGATCAGATAGCCTTCCGAACCCATCACTTCAACGCCGTCGTAGCCGGCATCTTGAGCAAGCTGAGCGCAACGCACGAAGTCATTGATTGTGCGTTCTACGCCGCGCGAACTGAGTGCGCGCGGCGTGAAAGGAGTGATCGGCGATTTGATGCGTGAGGGCGCCACCGAAAGCGGGTGATAGCCATAGCGGCCTGCGTGCAAAATCTGCATGCAAATACGGCCGCCCTCGGCGTGCACGGCGCGGGTGAGCTTGCGATGGCGTGGCTTGTGCCAGGGCAGTGTCAGTCGGCCCCCCATCGGCTTTAGCCAGCCTTCGATGCTGGGTGCGATGCCGCCCGTCACCATCAAGCCGACTCCGCCACGCGCACGCTCGGCGAAATACGCGGCGAGCCTGTCGAAGTCGGCGGCTTTGTCTTCCAGCCCGGTGTGCATCGAACCCATCAGGATGCGGTTGGGCAGGGTGATATGGCCCAGCGTGAGCGGGGCGAACAAATGCGGGTAGCTCATGCGACGACCGTCTTCAAACGATCGTATGAATGTGCCGGCTATTCGTCCTGGGCGCAAGTGGCCCCGTTAGGGCATGTGCATTTCAGGTGAGCAATTGTCGTACCAGTGAAATGTATTCCCGCTTGGCCTCGTCTTGCGACATGCCTTTCAGCAGCCCCCAGGCTTCGTGCTTGGCAGTGCCGATGAAATCGAAAAAACCGGGCTGGCAGCCGTGTACATCCCCGTCCTGGCCTTGCTTGTAGAGGGCGTAAAGCCTTAGCAGGGTGTCATTATCGGGGCGTTCGCCTAGTCGCTTGATGTCCGCGGCGGCTTGCTCGAACTCGCTTTGGAGATCATTCATAGCAGGTGGCTGATACGGCAAGATGGTTGAGTGAGAGCTGGTAAGCATGCGCTTGGAACCCCTGTAAACGCGTTAAGCTAAGCACTTCCCGTGCCATCAGGTCAGTCCATGCAAACGAGTCCGCCTGTGCCCGTTCTCACCATCGACGGACCCTCCGGATCAGGCAAAGGCACGATCAGCCGGCTGGTCGCCGAGCACCTGGGCTGGCGGCTGCTGGATTCCGGTGCGTTGTACCGAGCGGTTGGCTACGCGGCGGCGGCGGCAGGGCTGGATCTATCCGATGCGGAAGCGGTTACCCGCTGTGCGGAAACCACCAAGATCCAGTTTCGTGCTGCCCCGGATGGGGGCGAAACACGGGTCATTGTAAACGGCCACGACGCCACAGACGAGCTTCGCACCGAAACGGCGGGTGCGGCGGCCTCGGCGATCGCTTCGGTGCCCTCCGTACGGCAGGCCCTGGTGGCGCTCCAGCTCAGCTTCCGCAAGGCCCCGGGGTTGGTGGCCGACGGACGTGACATGGGTACGGTGATCTTTCCCGATGCGCGGTTCAAGGTGTTCCTGACTGCCAGCGCCGCCGAAAGGGCGAAAAGGCGCTATAAGCAGTTGAAGGAAAAGGGGCTAGGCGTTACACTTGCATCCCTTCAGAGCGAAATTGAAGCGCGTGACGCCCGCGATGCCTCGCGAGCCGTTGCGCCGCTCAAGCCCGCCCAAGATGCGGTGCTGGTGGATACCACCGGCATGGGGATCGAGGATGTGGTCGCTAAAGTTTTGGCCGTCGTAAAACCGTAACAGCGGTTTGCGGCGGCTTTGGTGCTCCATGTCGCGGCATGGGGTTTTGGTCAACGGTGCCGAGGGAGCAATCCCAAAGACACCCACAACCGGTGGGCCTTGCCCGTGCGCAAAACATCCGACGGCGCACATAGGGCTAAGGGCCTTTTCTTATTTCTGGAATCAACATGACTGAAAGTTTTGCCGAACTGTTTGAACAGAGCCAACAGGCCATCTCCAAGCTGAAGCCGGGCGCGATCGTTACCGGTATCGTTGTGGAAATCCGCAACGACGTCGTTGTGATCAACGCTGGCCTCAAGAGCGAAGGCATCGTCCCGATCGAGCAGTTCAAGGACGAGAAGGGCGAGTTGGAAGTGCAGGTGGGTGACGAGGTGAAGGTTGCCCTCGATGCACTCGAAGACGGTTTCGGCGAGACCAAGCTGTCGCGCGAGAAAGCCAAGCGTTCGATGGTGTGGGACGACCTGGAGCAGGCGTTCGACAAGGAAGAGACCATCACCGGCATGATCTCCGGCA
>JAATFF010000029.1 GCA_015655335.1 Lysobacterales bacterium
GTGGAAACGGTGGGACGCTGCAACAGCCAATTCAGTGCGATCTGCGGTACGGATTTCCCGGTTTCTGCCGCGATCTCTTCCAGCATATCGACGACACGGTACAGCCGTTCATCGTCCACGGGTGGCGCGAAGCCGGTGGTTTCGTGAAGGCGGCTGCCTGGCGGGAGCGGTTGGCCGCGACGGATCTTGCCGGTCAAGCGTCCCCAGCCCAGCGGACTCCATACGACGGCACCCACACCTTGGTCGAGTCCCAGCGGCATCAGCTCCCATTCGTAGTCGCGCCCGATCAGCGAGTAATACGCCTGGTTGGCGACGAAGCGTGCATAGCCGTAGCGATCGGCGATAGCCTGCGATTTCATCAGATGCCAGCCGGAAAAATTGGACGCGCCCAAGTAACGCACCTTGCCTGCGCGAACCAGATCGTCGAGGGTGGACATGACGCTTTCCACCGGCGTCATCGCGTCGAAATGATGCAGCTGCAACAGGTCGATGTAATCGGTGCCTAGCCGCTTGAGCGCGCGTTCCACGCCGGTAACGAGATGATGTCGCGATGCGCCCACATCGTTCGGGCCATCGCCTGCGCGCAGGGTGAGTTTGGTGGAGATAATTGCCTGCTCGCGACGCCCCTTGAGCGCTTCGCCGAGAATGATCTCCGACGCACCATCGGAATACACATCCGCAGTATCGAAAAGATTGACGCCTGCCTCCAGGCAGATATCGATCAGCCGCCGCGCTTCGTGCGTATCGGAGTTACCCCACGCGCTGAACAACGGCCCTTTGCCGCCAAACGTGCCTGCACCGAAGCCGAGGACAGGCACCTTGAAGCCGGACGCGCCGAGAAAACGATATTCCATGATGATGTCTCCGAATCAATGAAAGAGAGATGGCTCGCGGCGATTACACATCGCCGCTGGCGCAGATGGCGGCTAGCAAGCGCTCTTCGCGGATGTCGCGTTGACGGCCCCATAGCGCCAGCATCAAGCCAGCCAGGGTGATAAGGGCAGCGACCCAGGTCAGTGCACCCAATCCCGGTCCACGGGCCACCACCACACCGCCCAGCCACGCGCCTAGCGCGTTGCCGAGATTGAACGCGCCGATGTTCAGGCTCGAAGCCAGACTCTGCGCGTCGTTGGCCTTGTGCAGCACCCACAACTGCAGCGGCGGCACGGTGGCAAACGCTGCCACGCCCAACAGTCCGACAAAGGCAACGGTCAACACTTTGTTGTGTAGCGCGAAGGTCATCACGCCCAACACGGCAATCAGAACGACCAGGGTCAGCAACAACGCGGGCATCAGCTTGCGATCGGCGAGCTTGCCGCCCAACAGGTTTCCTGCGATCAAGCCGACGCCGAACACCAAGAGGATGGGCGACACCGCGCTCGCGGCGAAGCCGGTGACTTCGGTGAGGATCGGCTGGATATACGTGAACACAGTAAACACGCCGGCGAAGCCGAGTACGGTCATCAACAGACCAAGCAGCACGGCGGGATTGGCGATCGCGCGCAGCTCGTCGCGCACGGCAATGCCTGCGCTGTTATCGCGATGGGCAGGCACCAGTGCGGCGATGATGATCATTGCGACCACGCCGATCGCCGCCACAGCCCAGAACGTCGAACGCCAACCGAAGTGCAGCCCCAGCCATGCGCCGGCCGGCACGCCGAGCAAGGTAGCCATGGTCAGCCCGGTAAACATGATCGAAATGGCCGATGCGCGGCGATCGGCAGCAACCAGTCCGGTCGCGACCACCGCGCCGACACCGAAGAAGGTGCCGTGCGCGAGCGCGGTGATCACACGCGCCAACAGCAACAACGTGTAGTTCGGCGCCAAGGCGCAGCACAGGTTGCCGAGGGTGAAGATCGCCATCAGTCCAATCAGTACCGTTTTGCGCGGCATGCGGCTGGTCGCGACGGTCAAGACGGGAGCGCCGACAAAAACGCCCAAGGCATAGCCGGAAATCAGCAGGCCGGCCGTGGCGATGCCGACCTTCAGGTCGGCGGCCACCTGCATCAGCAGGCCCATGATCACGAATTCGGTCGTGCCGATGCCAAAGGCGCCGGCAGCCAGGGCGTACAGCGCCACCGGCATGGAGCGGGAAGGGGATGCGTTGGCCACGTGATCGTTCCGTTGAAAGGCAAGGTCACAGCCTAGGCGCTTGCATATTCTTCAAAAACCACCAATATCGCTAATCAAATTCAATGAAATATTGAGAATCATGGATCGTGTTGGTGATCTCATCCTGTTCATGCGGGTACTCGACCAGGGCTCGATCAGCGCGGCCGCGCGCAGCCTGGATCTTTCCGTCGCCGTGGCGAGCCAGCGCCTGAAGCGGTTGGAACAGGACCTGGGCGTGCGGTTGCTGCATCGAACCACCCGCCGCTTGCATCCCACGCCCGAAGGTATCGCCCTGGCCGAACAGGGGCGCACCCTGGTCGAAGACCTCGAAGCGCTCACCAGTGGTTTGCGACAGGGCGCGACGGATGTCGTGGGTACTTTGCGTCTTACTTCATCGGCATCGTTTGGACGTCAATACATCTCGCCGTTGTTGCCGGCATTCATGGCGCGCTATCCACGCGTGCGGTTGAGCGTCAATCTCACCGACGAACTGCAGGATCTGATCAGTGCCGGTTTCGATCTGGCGATTCGCATCGGCGCGCTGCACGACTCGCAACTGGTGGCACGCAAGCTGGCGGTGAATCGGCGCTTGCTCTGTGCATCGCCGGACTATCTGCGTCGCTTCGGTATGCCCAAGACGTTGGAAGAATTGACTCAACACGAATGCCTGATACTCGTCGGCAGTAGCGGACGCCAAGATGTGTGGCGCCTGCACGATGCGCACGGCCAATTGCATACCGTGCGCGTGAGCGGGCGTCTTGAATCGACGCTGGGTGAATTGTTGCGCGATGCGGCGCTCGCCGGACTGGGCATCGCCCATCATTCCACTTGGCACGTGTGCGAGGACTTGCGCGCGGGGCGCTTGAAAGTGGTGTTGCCGGAGTATTCGATCGCCGACACGGGCATCTACGCCGTGATGCCACAGCGGCGATTGGTGCCGTTGCGTGTACGCGCGTTCGTGGATTTTCTGGCGGAACAATTCGGGGATCTGCCGCCGTGGGAACGAGGTTTATAGCAGCGCATAAAAAAACGGCGCGCCGCATGTCGCGACGCGCCGTCAGGTGATTTGCGGATTTAGTCTTTGTGCTGCTTGTGGCGTTCGATGCCCGACAAAATCTCGGCTTTCGCTTCGTCAGCGCCAACCCAGCCTTCAATCTTCACCCACTTGCCCTTCTCCAGATCTTTGTAATGCTCGAAGAAGTGGCCGATGCGTTCCAGCCAGTGCGGCGATACGCCTTTGATGTCGCTGATGTGGGCGTAGCCGGGGAAAATCTTGGACGAAGGAATCACCACCAGCTTCTCGTCGCTGCCGGCTTCATCGGTCATCTTCAGCATGCCGACGGGGTGGCAACGGATCACCGAGCCCGGGATCAGCTGCAGCGGCAAGATCACCAGCGCATCCAACGGATCACCGTCGCCGCCCAGGGTGCCCGGCACATAGCCGTAGTTGCACGGATAGCGCATGGGGGTGGAAAGAATGCGGTCGACGAAGATCGCGCCGCTGGCTTTGTCCACCTCGTATTTGACCGGTTCCGCATCCTTGGGAATCTCGATGACGACGTTGATTTCGTTCGGCACGTCGCGGCCAGCGCTAACCAGATCCAGGCCCATGGGGCACTCCTTACGTCTATCTATAGCGGGGAAAGCCACTCAGGATACGGCAAAGCTTGCCGCAGCGCACCAACGCCTGTTTATAAGCGCAGCGGCGAACGTCGAGGGCGCGATCAGACGCCTTCGAAATGGTCCAGGCAGTGGCCGAACAGGCTCATGGCCTCGCGCAGCTCCGCGACAGAAAGTCCGCAGTAGCCGAGCAGCAAACCTTGTCGCTTGGGCGGATAA
Source organism: Lysobacterales bacterium (assembly GCA_015655335.1). GTDB lineage: Bacteria > Pseudomonadota > Gammaproteobacteria > Xanthomonadales > Rhodanobacteraceae > Dyella_B. Next base: position 3,952 of record JAATFF010000029.1, read on the forward strand.
AGGTAAAGCGGCGCTATCGGATACAAGCCAAGGCCGTGTTCATGGGCATATGTGGTCAGTGCATGGCAGCGCTCGGCGTCGTAACCGCGCAGCCAGACCACCAAATGCATGCCGGCCGGCGTATCGCCGATCTCTACGCGATCGCGGGCATGCTCTTTCAGTCCCGCGACCAACGCTTCGCGGCGCGCCTTTAGTTCCTTGCGCGCCAGACGCAAGTGGCGTTCGAAGCCGCCATCTTCCATGAAGTGTGCGAGAGCGGCTTGCTCGATCACCGGGCAGGCGATGTCGCTGAGGTATTTGGCATTGAGAAAATCCATGCGCAGCGCGGCGGGCAGCACCATATAGGCCAAGCGCAAGCCACCGAACATGACCTTGGAAAACGTGCCGACGTAGATCACCCGATCGCCATCGTCGAGCGCGCGCAACGCGGCCAGCGGATGCGCGTCGTAGCGAAATTCGCCGTCGTAATCGTCTTCCAGGATCCAGCATTGATGTTGCTCTGCGTAGCGCAGCAATTCCAGCCTGCGCGGCAGGGACAACACCGCGCCCGTGGGAAAATGATGCGATGGCGTGACGTAGATCAATCGCGGCGATTGAGGGGGAAGTTCGTCGCAGATCAATCCCTCCCCATCGGTGTGTACGGCGGCGAGCTCCGCACCATGCGCAACAAGCGCCTGATGGGCGCTGAAATAATGCGGCTCTTCCAGCACCACGCGATCGCCTTCGTTCAAAAGCACGCGCGCCGCCAGATCGATGGCTTGCTGCGTGCCGCTGACGATCAACACGTCATCGGGTTGCGCTTGCACGCCGCGGCGACGCGCCAAGTATTCGCAGGTCTGTTTGCGCAGTGCGTGCGATCCAGCGACGTCGCTCACGTTCAATCGAGTGTATGCGGCCGCGCGTGCGAGTTCGCGCCCCCATGCGTTGTTGAGCGCTGGATTGATCAGCGGATTGCAGTATTGCAGGTTGTATCGCACACCGCGATGGATGCGTGGGATATCCCAGTCGCGTACCTCGCGGGCACGCTGCGCGTAGCGAGAGGGAGGAGCAATCGTAGTGTCGGAGTGATGCGTGCTGGGTCTGGCTTGCAGATCGCTGACATAGCTTCCTGAGCCGACGCGGCCGTCGATAAAGCCTTCCGCGCGCAGCTGTTCGTACGCAGCCAACACGGTCGTGCGCGAAAGCTCCAGTTCCTCGGCCAGTTCGCGCGTGGGCGGCAGTTGGGTACCTGCGGCGATACGGCCGTCGAGAATGGATCCTTTCAACGCGCGGGTGAGTTGATCGTAGAGCGGTCCCTGACCATCGAGTTCTAGATACACGCGCGGCCCTCCAATTGGTCCTTAAAAATTACGGGTAATTGGCTATGGAGGGAAGGTGCCGAGATACCTAGTCTGAAAACCGTCGTCAGTCCCAGACAAGACTGCCAGTCATTCCCCAGGGCAGGCAGCCCGGCGGCGATGTCTCCCTCACTTCCCCGCTCCCGCGGGGTGGCTTCCTCTCACGGCCACCTCGCGGGACCTTCTTGGGTAAGGCCTTGGGACACCACTTCACCACTTGAAGAGTGATTATCGATGTCGATGCATCGTGCGGATTCACCTTTGTTGGGTGGCGCCGGAAACATAGATCGGTTTATTACATCCGCGGCAGCTATCGCCTTTGTGCTTGCTACGGCGGATCTCGTTTTTGCATGCACCTACTGGCATCAGCTGTACGCGGTGCCGCCGTCGCGCCTGTTGCAGAACATCGCCGCGGGCCTGCTCGGCAAACGAGCTTTTCTGGGCGGCATGCAGACCGCGCAGCTTGGCATACTGCTGCAATACGCCATGGTGTCGGTGATGGTTGGCGCCTACTACGCGATGAGCGCGTGGTTCAACACATTGCGCCAACGGCCGTGGCTATACGGTTTGCTGTATGGCGTGGTGCTTTATGTGGTGATGAATCACATTGTGCTGCCGTTGTCGGCCGCACCGAAGTCGCCATTCGTGCCGAGCTGGATCGTCAGCAGCATCGTGGTGCACCTGGTGTTCGGAGTAATGATTGCACTGGGTGCGCGTTGGTCTGCGCGGAAATCCTAGGCACCCTAGGCTTTCTGGAACGGACGCTCGCGCAGCCATTTGGTTGCAATCCATTTTTCGCCCTTCGACACAGGTAGGCCCGCGTGCAGCGATGCGGTGTCGCCCGTGTCGTAAGCGAAATAGACGGCCGATCCCCGCAATGCGGTAACAGTCAGGCCGACCTCCGGGAATGCGGTGCCGCCGCCTTCTTCAGGTGTGTTGAGATACATCACCAGGCTGGCGATGCGCTGGCCGCCTTTGGCCGTGACGGCCGCGAAGCCGGGTTGTTCCGGATCGAACCAATCGTGGTGAGGTTCGTATTGCTGACCTGGAAGGTAATGCAGTACTTGCAGGCCTTCGCCGTGATCGACGGGAATGCTGAGCAACGTCGCAATGCGCTTTTCGATGCGCTTGATCAGCGGCGATTCCCCGATGCCGAAAAACATGCCTTCGCTAGTGCGTCGCGCATCCACTTGCTGCTTGCCCGTGCTGTCGACCGTCTTGGCGCGCTGCAGACGAGGTTTGGCTTCTTCGATCAGCGCGTCGCATTCGTCGTGCGAGAGCAAGTTGTTGAGTACGCGCAAGGTGGGTGATTCGACGCTCAGCGCAACATGGATGGCGCGTCCATCCACCGTCACCTGCGGTGCCTCGGGATGGCGTGTTCGGCGGCCGGGATGCTTTGGCGTCTGTATATGGGTATCGAGTGCCGCAATGGGCATTTTCAGGACCGCGGCAACGATGCTGCGACTCTGTCTCGGGTCGTAGCCGGTGTCGTGCATCAGCTTGAGTACGGCCTCGACGCTGTGGCCGGCGCGGGTGGTGGAGAGAATCCACTCACGAAGTTCGGGGCGAATGGGAAGGTGCGATTTCATTGCAAAAGCATGCCACAGCATGGCATCTGGCCGCGATGATGCGGCCAGATGTGCTTCAGGCATTTACTGCAAGCGATCCCACAGGAAGTCGAAGGCGAGCGCATGCATATACGCGGCCTGTTTGTTATCGGCACCGGCGCCGTGGCCGCCTTCGGTGTTCTCAAAGAACCACACGTTTTTGTAACCCATGGCTTCCATCTTGGCCGCCATCTTGCGCGCCTGCACCGGGCCTACGCGATCGTCGCTGGTGGTGGTGTAGAACAACACCGGCGGGTATTTCGCGTCCGCCTTGACGTTTTGATACGGGGAGAACGATTTGATGAAAGCCCATTGCTTGGGATCGTCCGGATCGCCGTATTCGGCAATCCACGATGCGCCGGCCGATAGATGCGTGTAACGCTTCATGTCGAGCAGCGGCACTTCGCAAGCAATCGCGCCGAACAGTTGCGGATACAGCGTGAGCATATTGCCCATCAGCAAGCCGCCGTTGCTGCCGCCTTCGGCACCCAGATGTGCCGGCGAGGTCACGCCGCGCTTGATCAGGTCGTGCGCTACGGCAGCGAAGTCTTCGTAGGCGCGCAAACGATTGGCCTGCAACGCTGCCTGGTGCCAACGCGGACCGTATTCGCCGCCACCACGAATGTTGGCGATGACATACACGCCACCGCGCTCCAACCACGCGCGACCTACGCTGCCGCTATAGAACGGCTGCAGCGATACTTCGAAACCGCCATAGCCATAAAGCAAGGTCCGGTTGTTGCCATCGAGCTTGATGCCCTTGGGCGCGATCTCGAAGTAGGGCACCTGCGTGCCATCCCTTGAAGCGACGAAATGCTGGCTGACTTCGAATTTCGACGCGTCGAAAAACGCCGGACTCTGTTTGATGGTTTGCGCCTGTCCGTCACCCAGCACGCCGCGTTCGAGCGAGGACGGGGTAAGGAAGCCGGTCACGCTGAGCCAGTATTCGTCGCTGTGGTCCGGATTGGTGTCGACCACGGTCACCGTGCTGAATTGCGGCGCGCCCGGCATGTCTTCGCGAGACCACTGACCGTTCGCTTGCGGGGTCAGTACATCGAGTCGACTTTTTACGTCGTCCATGATGTCGAGGATCAGGTGATGCTGCGTCCACGCATAGTTCGATAGGGCAGTGTGTTCATCGGGTGCGAATAACGTGGTGAACTGCCGTTTGCCTGCCATGAAGTCGTCGAACTTCGTGGCGATCAGCGCACCGGAAGGATAGGTGGCGCCGCCGACCGTCCACGCCGTGCGCAACTGCACCAACAGCCATTCGCGATGCGGGTCGACGGTTGCGTCCGTTGGCACATCGAGATGAATCAGCTTGTCGTCTTTGCGTTGGTACGTGTCGCTGTGGAAGAAGTCGTGCGCTACCGCAATGAAGTCGCGCTCGAAACCGGGCGTGCGGTCGTGCGAAGCACTGACCGCAAGATCGCTGGTCTTGCCCTCGTAAACGGTGACCGCCGCACTGATCGGTGTACCGCGCGTCCATACCTTGGCGATGCGCGGATAACTCGATGATGTCATCGAGCCAGGACCAAAATCGGTGCCGACGTAAAGATGATCTTCATCGATCCAGCTCGCCTGAGTCTTGGCGGTGGCCAGTTCGAAGCCGCCCTTTACGAAGGATTTGCTGGGAATGTCGAATTCGCGCACTTCGATGGCATCGCCACCATCGGGCGACAGCGAGAGCAGGCATTTGGTGTACGTCGGCTTGAGACAATCGCTGCCTTTGAACACCCAGCGCTTGCCTTCGGTCTTGTTGAGCGCGTCGATATCGAGCAACAACTCCCATTTGGGATCGGCCTTGCGATATTCGGCCAGCGTCGTGCGTCGCCAGATACCGCGTGGATGGGCCTTGTCCTGCCAGAAGTTGTACAGATAGTCGCCGCGCCGCTCGACGTAGGGAATGCGCGCGTTCGAATCGAGCACTTCCAGGATGCGATCCCGCGTGTTCGTGAATTCGGGGCTGTCGGCGAACTGTTTCTGCGTGATGGCGTTCTGGGCTTTTACCCAATCCGTCGCGCGCTCGCCGTGGATGTCTTCCAGCCACAGATAGGGATCGTCACTGGGTGCCGCCGAGCCGGCGGTGGGCGTCTCATGTGCGTGGGTCATGCCGCCCATTATGACGGCGAGCGCCAGGGCAAGTCGGGCCGAGGTCTTCAAACGCATGCTTCCGCTCCGTGGTGGCGCGAGTCCGGTCGTCGCGCGGAACCGTGAGCATGCACGTCCTGGCGGAAAACGCCAGTGGAGGAGGTCAGAAGGCGGTGCGGAACACACCGATGGCACCACCGCCCGCAGCCAAAAAAATCCCCCGCCCCGAAGAGGGCGAGGGATGTTGTTACGGAAAACCGTCAGAGCAACGGAATCAGCAACAGTGCGACGATGTTGATGATCTTGATCAGCGGATTCACCGCCGGACCGGCGGTGTCCTTGTAGGGATCGCCCACGGTATCGCCCGTGACGGCCGCCTTGTGCGCATCGGAACCTTTACCGCCGAAGTTGCCATCCTCGATGTACTTCTTCGCGTTGTCCCAGGCACCGCCGCCGGTGGTCATCGAAATGGCCACGAACAGGCCGGTGACGATGGTGCCGATCAGCAGACCGCCGAGTGCGATCGGGCCGAGTACGAAACCGACGATGATCGGAATCAGCACCGGCAGCAGCGAAGGCACCAGCATTTCGTTGATCGCCGACTTGGTCAGCATGTCCACCGCGCGCGAATAATCGGGTTTCGCGGTGCCCTGCATGATGCCGGGGATTTCGCGGAACTGGCGGCGCACTTCCTCCACCACCGCACCAGCCGCACGGCCGACCGCTTCCATCGCCATCGCACCGAACAGGTACGGGATCATGCCGCCGATCAGCAGGCCCACGATCACGCGGGGATCGGAAAGATCGAACGTGAAGTTTTGGCCCGGATGATGCAGCGCCAATCGGTGGGTGTAGTCGGCAAACAACACCAGCGCGGCCAAACCGGCCGAACCGATGGCGTAACCCTTGGTCACCGCCTTGGTGGTGTTGCCGACCGCATCGAGCGGATCGGTGACACCGCGCACTTCCGGCGGCAGTTCGGCCATCTCGGCAATGCCACCGGCGTTGTCGGTGATGGGACCATAGGCATCCAGCGCCACGATCATGCCGGTCATCGACAACATCGACGTAGCGGCGACGGCGATGCCGTACATGCCTGCCAAAGCGAAGGCGCCCCAGATCGCCGCGCAAACGGCCAGCACCGGCAGCGCCGTCGACTTCATCGACACGCCGAGGCCGGCGATGATGTTGGTGGCATGGCCCGTGGTGGACGACTTGGCCACATGACGCACCGGCGCGTACTCGGTGGCGGTGTAGTACTCGGTGATCACGACGATCACGCCCGTCAACACGAGACCGATCAGCGCGCTGCCATACAGGCGATTAACGCCCAGCGTAGCGTCGGCCATCAACACCTTGGTGATTGGCCAGAAGGCGATGGCAGCCAGCACAGCGGAAACCATCACACCCATGTACAGCGCACTCATGATCTTGGCGCCGGCCCTTGCACGTACGAAGAACGTGCCGATCACCGACGCGATGATCGAAGCGCCGCCTAGCAGCAAGGGATACAGCACGGAATTCGGACCAGCCTGGTCGCCCAGTACGCCACCCAGCAACATGCTGGCGATCAGCGTCACCGCGTAGGTTTCGAACAAGTCGGCGGCCATGCCGGCGCAGTCGCCCACATTGTCGCCGACGTTATCGGCAATCACCGCTGGATTGCGCGGATCATCTTCGGGAATGCCAGCTTCGACCTTGCCAACCAGATCCGCGCCCACGTCAGCACCTTTGGTGAAGATGCCGCCGCCCAGACGCGCAAAGATCGAGATCAGCGAAGAACCGAACGCCAGGCCCACCATGGCATGCAGCGCATGGTCGACGTCGTAACCGAAGTGGATCAGCAGCCCGTAATAGCCCGCCACGCCAAGCAAGGCCAGTCCCACCACCAGCATGCCGGTGATCGCACCGCCGCGGAATGCCACATTCAGGGCGGAGGCCAGTCCGCCGCGTGCCGCCTCGGCGGTGCGCACGTTCGCGCGTACCGAGACATTCATGCCGATATAACCCGTCGCGCCAGACAGGACGGCGCCGATCGCCAAGCCGATCGCCGTGCCCCAGTCCAATGCAAATCCGATGATCACCGGCAGCACCACGCCTACGAGCGCGATCGTGCGGTACTGGCGGTTGAGGTAGGCGCTTGCGCCTTCCTGGATAGCCGCGGCAATTTCTTGCATCCGTTCGTTGCCTGGCGACTTCGCCAGCACCCAACGTACCGAAATAGCCCCATACAAAATCGCCACGACCGCGCAAGCCAACGCGATCCACAAGCCATACTGCTGCAGCATCGGTGCCTCCCCTCAGTTTGTGTTGACCGTCCACGATGGACGGCTCCGGTCGAGTATAGGCAGAGGATGTGTGACGGAATGTTGTGCGGCGCAGCGGATGAGGTGAAATCTCGCGATGCGCGATCTGACGATCAGCAAGTTGAAGTGACCTGCAGACACCAACCCGTCGTCCCGGCGAACGCCAGGATCCAGGGACATGAATGTGCGGCAAAGGCGCTAGGCCCCGGCGTTGGCCGGAGCGACGGAGTCGCTATCCCGTGCACAGCGTTCCGTCAGTGCTCGAACGCAGGCAGCCGTTTGGAAACGGCGACATTCTTCAACTGCACGTATTTCGGCAAGCCATCACGGCCGTAGGGCAGCGGGGCTTCGCCCTGGATCAAAGGCGAGAGATAGCGGCGCGCCGCAGCCGTGATACCGAAGCCATCGCGCGTGAGAAAACTCGTGGGCATTTTTTTCTCGCGATTGGCGATCTTGTCCAGGGCAGCCGGCTCGATCTTCCAGCGATAGGGCGCATCGGACGTACGGACGATCACCGGCATCACCGCATTCATGCCGGCCAGTGCGTAATCGACAGCGGCCTTGCCGACGGCGTAAGCCTGCTCCGCATCGGTTTTGGAGGCCATATGGCGCGCCGAGCGCTGCAGATAGTCGGGGAGTGCCCAGTGATACTTGTAACCGAGCTTCTCCTTTACCAGCGCGGCGAGTACCGGCGCCACACCGCCCAGCTGGGCGTGCCCGAAGGCGTCACGCGTGCCCGCCTCGGCGAGGAACTGGCCTTCGGCATTGAGAATGCCTTCGGAGGCGACCACCGTGCACCAGCCCACGCGTTCCACCGTGGCCTTCACTTTGGCGAGGAAGGCCGCTTCGTCGAACACGCGCTCGGGGAAAAGAATGATGTGCGGTGGGGCATCGGCCCCTTCGCCTGCCAGGCCCGACGCGGCGGCGATCCAGCCCGCGTGGCGGCCCATCACTTCCAGGATAAATACTTTGGTCGATGTGTCGGCCATCGAAGCGACATCGAGGCTGGCTTCCAGCGTCGACACAGCGGTGTACTTCGCCACCGAGCCGAAGCCGGGACAGCAATCCGTGACCGCCAGATCGTTATCCACCGTCTTGGGAACGCCGATGCAGCGGATGTCGTAACCCATGGACTTGCCGAGCTGGGAGATTTTCAACGCGGTGTCGGCGGAGTCGTTGCCGCCGTTGTAAAGAAACCAGCGGATGTCGTGGGCGCGAAGCACGTCGATCAGGCGTTCGTACTCCGCACGATGGGTATCCACCGACTTCAGCTTGTAGCGGCAGGAGCCAAACGCGCCGCCCGGGGTGTGGCGCAGGGCGTCGATGGCGGCGGTGGTTTCCTTGCCGGTGTCGATCAACTCCTCGCGCAAAGCGCCCAGGATTCCGTTGCGTGCCGCATACACCTTGATGCCGTGCGCACGAGCGTTCTGGATGACACCCGCGGCGGTGGCATTGATCACGGCGGTCACCCCGCCGGACTGGGCATAGAGCAGGCGGCCTGTGGCGGGGCGGGCTTTGGACTTCATGGATACTCTCCGGGCAAATAGGAGCTAATGTGACGACACGCCTTCAATCGCAGATTGCTGGCGCATCAGATACTTGGCGGCGATTCGAGCGACACGCGGTTTGACGGCACCCACCGCAGACGCTACCTTGACCGCATCATTTATGGGAATCCTCGGAACTGTCGCAGTGTGCGGCAGAACGTGGATCTTTTGGAGCGCTATGCGACTTGTCCTCCTTGGTGCGCCCGGCTCGGGCAAGGGTACCCAGGCCGCCCGGCTCAAGGCCGATCTCGGCGTGCCGCATATCTCGACCGGTGACATGCTGCGCGCAGCGGTGAAAGCAGGGACGCCGCTGGGCCTCAAGGCCAAGGCCGTGATGGATGCCGGACAACTGGTGTCCGACGACATCCTGCTCGGCATGCTGGAAGAACGTCTCGCCGAGCCCGATGCCAAGGCCGGTTTCATCCTCGATGGCTATCCGCGCAACCTTGCGCAGGCCGATGCGCTCGATCACCTGCTAACCAAGATCGGCCAGCCGCTGGATGCGGTCGTGAAGCTCGACGTACCCAACGAAGTGATCATCGCCCGCTGCGAAATCCGCTTCGCGGCGGAGCATCGCCGTGACGACGATCCGGCCGTGGTGCGCGACCGGCTCAAGGTGTATGCCGAGCAAACCGCGCCGGTAGCCGATTTCTATTCCCGCCGCGGCAAGCTGCAAGTGGTCGATGGCGTCGGCGAATTGGACGACGTCACGGCGCGCGTCAAACGCGCTCTCGCCAACGAAACGGTAGCCGCCAACGGCTAATTGCACGGGCCGCCGCAAGCGGCCCGTTTGCCATGTGCGCTTCCACGCACCACGCCACATCCGAACAGGTCTTACATGCGTCTGCACATTCTCGGCATCTGCGGCACCTTCATGGGCGGCGTCGCCGCGCTGGCGCGCGAGCTGGGCGAAACGGTGGAGGGTTCCGACGCCAACGTCTATCCGCCGATGAGCACGCAGCTCGAAGCGCTCGGCATCGATTTGATGCAGGGCTACAAAGCCGAATACTTGCAGCCGACGCCGGATCTGGTGGTCGTGGGCAATGCGATGGTGCGCGGCAATCCTGCGGTCGAATACATGCTCGACCAACAGCTGCGTTACGTGTCCGGACCGCAGTGGCTGGGCGAGCGCTTGCTGGTCGAGCGCGAAGTGCTGGCGGTGGCCGGTACGCACGGCAAAACCACCACCACCAGCTTGCTGGCGCATTTGCTGGAAAGTGCAGGGCTCGCACCTGGATTCCTGATCGGTGGCGTGCCGGGCAATTTCGGCATTTCCGCGCGCATGGGGCAGGGCAAGCATTTTGTGATCGAAGCGGATGAGTACGACAGCGCGTTCTTCGACAAGCGTTCGAAGTTCGTGCACTACCGTCCACGCATCGCCATCCTCAACAATCTCGAATACGACCACGCGGATATCTTTCCCGACGTCGCCGCGATCCAGCGCCAATTCCATCATCTAGTACGCACGGTGCCGGGTAACGGACGGCTGATCGTCAACGCGCACGACGCGTATCTCGCCGAAGTGCTCGCGATGGGTTGCTGGACGCCCGTGGAAACGTTCGGCATCGGTAAAGGCGACTGGCAGGCGACGCTGATTGCTGCCGATGGTTCCGCTTTCGCCGTGCAGTACAAAGGCGAGTCGATCGGCGAAGTGCATTGGCCGTTGCTCGGCGATCACAGCGTGATGAATGCACTCGCCGCGCTGGCTGCTGCAGCGGCGACCGGTGCCGATCCGCGTGCACTTCTTCCGGCGTTCGGTACTTTTGAAAGCGTAAAGCGCCGCATGGAACTCGTCGGCGACGTCGATGGTGTGCGCGTCTATGACGATTTCGCGCATCACCCCACCGCGATCGCAACGACGCTCGCCGGCTTGCGCGCAAAAGTGGGCAACGCGCGAATTCTTGTCGCGCTGGAGCCACGTTCCAATTCCATGCGCCTGGGCGCGCATGCCGAGGGCCTCGCGCCGTCGCTGGCCGATGCCGATGCGGTGGTATTCCTGCATCGTCCGGAACTGCCGTGGGATGCCAAGCGGGTGACAGACGCGTTACATGGTCGCGCAAGTACGGCACCCACCGTCGACGATTTACTGGCTTCCTTAAAATCGCAAACGCGGCAGGGCGATCACGTCGTGTTTATGTCAAACGGCGGATTCGAAAACGCGCCGCGTCGTTTTGTTGCCGCGTTAGGTGGTTCATCGCGCTAGCCAATGGGCGCTTGAAACGCGGCCGATCTCATGGTGGTCTGTCCCGTGGCATGACCTCCGTTAAGATTGCTGCATGGCTGCCCAGCTTCCCTTCATCGAAGTGCCACTGTTTCCGCTTAGCACCGTGCTCTATCCCGGCGGACAACTGCAGTTGCGCATCTTCGAGCCGCGTTATCTGGATCTCGTACGCGAGTGCACGCGTACGGGATCGGCGTTTGGTGTCTGTCTGATTCTGGAAGGACGCGAAGTAGGTGTGCCGGCGCTTCCGGCCGCGGTGGGTACGTTGGCGCGCATTACCGATTTCAATCATCGCGAGGATGGTCTCCTCGGTATCGCCACCGAGGGCGGCGGGCGCTTTCGCGTTCTGCGTACGCGGGTGCGTTCCGACGGACTGCTACGCGGCGAGGTGGAGCTTTGGCCGAATGAGGCCTCGCAGGAAGTGCCCGTGGAATTTGCCTTGCTGCAGACGATTCTTGAGCGTTTGATCGAAACCATCGGGCCGCAATGGCGTCATGCGCCGCGGTCGTCTTATGACGATGCCGGCTGGCTTGGGTTTCGATTGGCGGAGCTGTTGCCGCTGGCGGGCGAAGAACAGCAGCAGTTGCTCGAAATGACCGATCCGCTGCAACGGCTGGCCGCGCTGCGCGATATTCTTCCGCGTTTCCAGAAAGGGTGATGACATGAGCGATCTTGCAGGCAAAACACTGTTCATCACCGGCGCATCGCGCGGCATCGGCCTGGCGATTGCGCTACGTGCCGCGCGCGACGGCGCAAATGTGGTGATAGCGGCCAAGAGCGGCGTGCCGAATCCGAAGCTGCCCGGCACCATTCACACGGCAGCGGCGGAAGTGGAGGCTGCCGGTGGCAAGGCGCTTGCGCTGCAAGTGGACATCCGCGAAGAGTCCGAAGTGCACGCGGCGGTCGCGCAAACTGTCGAGCGTTTCGGCGGCATCGATATTCTGGTGAACAATGCCAGCGCCATCTGGCTTGCCGGTACCGAAGGCACTCCCATGAAACGCTATGACCTGATGTACCAGGTCAATACGCGCGGCACCTTCATGGTCACCCAGGCCTGTTTGCCGCATTTGAAGAAGGCCAGCAACCCGCATGTCCTGATGCTGGCGCCGCCCCCGAACCTGGACCCCAAGTGGTTTGCGCCGCATACCGCCTACACCATCGCCAAGTACGGCATGAGCCTTTGCGTGCTGGGCATGAGTGCGGAATTCGCGCCGCTGGGCATTGCGGTGAATGCGCTATGGCCGCGCACCGTGATCGCCACGGCAGCCATCGCCATGATCGATGGCGTAAAGCCCGAGCAATGTCGCCGCCCGGAGATTGTGGCCGATGCGGCCCATGCCCTGTTCGTGCAGCCGGCAAGGCAGTGCACAGGTCGTTTCGCGATCGATGAGGAGGTTTTGCGCGAAGCGGGGACGAAGGATTTCGACAGGTACGCGTATAAGCAGGGCGTGCCGCTTCTGCCTGATTTATTCTTGAACTAAGTCGTTCAAAAACCCATCGCGGGTTGTCATCAGGACGCCGTCATCGGTGCGTAAGATCCCCAGGCACGCCGCTCCAGTCAGAACGACGGTCGGGAGGGACGTCTGCTTATAAAGTGATCACCGGAATAGAATTGGGTGTATATTCCGTGAACTGCATCACATTTATGTGGCGCAGGCTGGCTTTTGGGGTGGGGCAGGACACCTGTCGACTGGGATGTGACAGGGGCTGTGATCAGCAATCCTGGAGGGAGACGTTGCGATGACTAGCGACACGTCGATCCGGTGTGTGGTTTGGTTTGGTGTACCTGCGAGCGCAGAAAGAACGCGCTTGGCGCAAGCTGGCTGGCATACGCGTGCTGCGGATGCGAGCGCGCACGGAGGCGGTGTAGGTATCCGCCGCGGCGATACCGTGGTCGCGATGGCTGATTTGCGTAACGCCGATGCCGATGCATTAGGTGAAATGGCCAAGTTGATGGCCGAACATCCGCGGCTTCCCTGGCTGGCATTGCTCTCGGCCGATACGGTTGTGCAAGCGCCGGAAGTGGAGCGCGTGTTACGCGCAAGCATCGATTTCTTCACCGCGCCGATCGATATGCAGCGCTTGATCGAGACGCTCGGCACGCTGGCGGGTGATACGTCGGCACCCATTGTGTATTCCGATGTGCCCGGCATCACCGGTTCCAGTCCGGCGATGATGACGGTGGTGGCCAGCTTGCGTAAGTACGCGCCGGTGGACTTGCCGGTGTTGATTACTGGCGAAACCGGTACCGGCAAAGAAATCGCCGCACGCGCGCTACACACATTGTCGGCACGCCGTGACCACCCGTTCGCTGCGATCAACTGCGGCGCGTTGCCGGCGAACCTGGTGCAATCGGAGTTGTTCGGCCACGAGCGCGGCTCGTTTACCGGCGCCAATGCGCGTCGCGTCGGCCATTTCGAGGCCGCTGCCGGCGGCACCGTCTTCCTGGACGAAGTGGGCGACCTGCCGCCGGATGCGCAGATAAGCCTGCTGCGATTACTGCAGGAGGGCACGCTGGAGCGTGTAGGTTCCACGCAATCGATCAAGCTCGATGTGCGTGTGCTGGCCGCAACCCATGTGGACCTGGAAAAAGCCGTGGCGCAGGGTCGCTTCCGCGAAGATCTGTATTACCGCCTCAATGTACTGCGTCTGCGTATGCCCGCCTTGCGGGAACGCGCCGACGATGTATTGCAGCTGGCCCAGCTTTTTCTGGACGTCTTCCGCAAGCAGCACGAATGCCATGCACGCACCTTCAGTGCCGTGGCGCGCAAAGCACTTCGCGATTTCGCGTGGCCGGGCAACGTGCGTGAATTGCTCAATCGGGTGCAGCGTGCGGCAGTGGTGGCAGAGAGCGCGCAGATCAGCGTTAACGATCTGGATCTGCAGGACGTCGTAACAACCCTTACGGGACATTCCAGTCTCGGTCTTACCCGCACTTCCGCCGAACGCGATGCGGTGGTGGCCTGCTTGCGCGAAACACGCTTCAACATCAGTGAATGCGCACGCCGCTTGAAAGTATCGCGCGTAACGATCTACCGGCTGTGCAAGAAGCATCAGCTGATATTGGAAGATATGCACTGAAATCCTCGCGCGGGTCCTTGCCTGCGCGAGGTTGCGTTCGACGTCAGGGCACGTCGGGAATCTTGAACGTCAGCATGAAGTCGGGCGTCATGCCCATACTCAGTAATGTGACGATGGCGATATCGCATCGAGCGCGTACGTGAAGCGGAGATTCAACGTCGCCGCGTTTGCGTGGCTGCCCACGATCTTCGTCCAGGTACCGCTGCTCGCGTCGCGTTGTTTGGCCGTTTCAGGCTGAACATGCCGTCGATGACGGCGTTCTCGTCGACATCGAGGTGATATCCACAGCGCAGGACGGTTGCGAGTGCGGTGACGCCGCAGCTGCAATCCGTATGCGGATGCGTGATGTTGACGAAGTGGAAGGGAAGACCCCCGACCCGCAGGGGACGGGTCGGGGGCTTCCACATGGTGCCCGGCAGCATGTCGCCGGGTTACCGCCCTTGTTGCCGCCTCGTGTTACGACGGCGCATTCTTCCGTGACCTAACCGTCCATTGCGGGTTGGCGATACCCATGGTCAGGCTGTTGCTCGGTAAGTTGCCGGTCCCTGCCGCTTGGTTCAGACCGATGTTGCCGCCAGCGTTGGCAGCGGCCTTGCCTAACGACAGGTTGGTTGAGTTGGTGATCGCTTGCGGATAGCTGCGCCAGCCGAGGGTGCCTGGATCGTTCTTGATCGCAGGTGTCAGTGCTAACACCCATGCGCCGGTGACGAATGCGCAACGGCATGCTTCGCTGCGCAGACGTTGGCGGTTGCTATCCATGGGCGAGATTCCCCCTTCATTTCCCTGATGAATGGATGGCAAACACCGTGCCAGTGGTCGAAAATCCAGCAAAATGGCGGGTTGGCGTGAATAGTTTGTCTATCGCCGCGATGTCATTTGTAACGGCCTGTTACAGGTGCTCAGCGCCCAGAAGGCCCGCGAACGTTGCGGTGACGCGGTTCTCAGGGCATGTAACATGATCGATACAAGACGCGTTGCGATGGACAACGCCGGCGTATGTTTGTTGGGCTGGCGCGGAAAAGGCGTGCTGGCTACGATGCCTTTCACCCCATTCCCCTTCCGTGGCACGGTCATTGCGGCCGCGCCAGGAGTACCGCATGTTTCCCGCGCAGGAGTCCCCAGTGCAATCTCTCGTCGATCTTGGCAAACACTATTGGCTGCCGATTTATAAGCCGCGCGAACTGGTGCTCGATCACGGCAAGGGCGCGCGCGTTTGGGACACGGAAAATCGCGATTACGTCGATTTCGGTGCTGGGATCGCTGTCAATGCGCTTGGACATCAGGATCCGGATTTGCTTGCCGCGCTAACGGAGCAGGCAAGCAAGCTGTGGCACAGCAGCAATGTGTTCTACACCGAGCCGCCGCTGCATCTGGCGCAGGAGCTGGTGCAAGCATCGGGTTTCGCCGAACGGGTTTTCCTGTGCAATTCCGGCGCCGAGGCCAATGAGGCGGCGATCAAGCTGGTGCGCAAGTGGGCTTCTGCGCAAGGCAGGCCGCCGGAGCAGCGCGTGATCGTAACGTTCCGCGGTTCGTTCCACGGACGCACCTTGGCGACGGTGACGGCTACCGCGCAACCTAAATACCAGGAAGGTTACGAGCCGCTTCCGGGGGGCTTCCGTTATCTGGATTTCAACGACGTGACGGCGCTCGAAGGTGCATTCGCCGCTGGCGACGTAGCTGCGGTGATGCTGGAACCGGTGCAAGGCGAGGGTGGTGTATTACCCGCCGCGCCTGGCTTTCTGCAACGCGTGCGTGAACTGTGCGACGCGCGTGGCGCGTTATTGGTGCTGGACGAGATCCAATGCGGCATGGGGCGCACAGGCACCCTGTTCGCGCACACGCACGACGGTGTAACGCCGGACATCGTGACGTTGGCCAAAGCATTGGGTTGCGGTTTTCCGATCGGCGCGATGTTGGCGGGTCCGAAAGTCGCGCAGATCATGCAGTTCGGTGCGCACGGCACCACTTTCGGCGGCAACCCGCTAGCGGCGGCCGTCGCACGCGTTGCTTTGCGAAAGCTGGCTTCGGCGGCATTGTTGTCGCACGTGCAGCGACAATCCGCGACGTTGCGTGAAGCGCTCGCATCGCTCGGCCAGGAGCTTGGCGTATTTTCCGAAGTGCGCGGTCGCGGCTTGATGCTGGGCGCCGTGTTGGCCGATCCGTATCGCGGCAAAGCGGGCGAGATACTCGATTTCGCCGCTGCGCACGGCTTGCTGGTATTGCAGGCTGGCCCGGATGTGCTTCGCTTTGTGCCGCCGTTGAACATCACCGACGAAGAACTGGCCGATGGCCTCGCACGCCTTCGTATCGCGCTACGCGCGTTTACGGAGCGATAATGGCGTTTGCTTAAGCATCAACGATCAGGAATAGCGCGATGAAATATCTGCACAGCATGGTTCGCGTGCACGATCTCGATGCCTCGCTCCGGTTTTACTGCGAGGGACTGGGTCTTAAACAGGTGCGCCGCATGGACGTGCCCGAAGGCAAATACACGCTGGTTTATCTGGCAGCACCGGAGAGTCCTGGGGCGGAAGTCGAACTGACGCACAACTGGGGCTCGCAAGAAGACTATGGCTCCGCGCGGAACTTCGGCCATCTGGCTTTCCGCGTGCAAGACATCTACGCGACGTGCGCCCACTTGCAGTCGATGGGTTACACCATTCATCGACCGCCGCGCGACGGTCATATGGCCTTTGTGCGCTCGCCCGATCATATTTCGATCGAGCTTCTGCAGGACGGTCATTTGCCGCCGCAAGAGCCGTGGGCTTCGATGCCCAATACGGGAAGCTGGTGATCTTCCTCCGCTGAGGCGTCAATCGTTTGCCGTTGGCAACAAGGTGCCGCAGATCCGACAATGCTGCGCGTCGCTTTCGTGGTCGGTCTGGCCGCAATGCGTGCAAGGAACACGCTTGCGCTTTGCGCGCATACCGGCGGCCAGTTCCGCGGTGAAAATGCCGGTAGGCACGGCGATGATGCTGTAGCCGATCAGGATGATCAGCGAGGTAAGCATTTTTCCGAGCGTGGTTTTGGGCGTGATGTCGCCGAAGCCTACCGTCGTCATGGTCACGATGGCCCAATACATCGACGTCGGGATCGAGGTAAAGCCGTCCTCGGGCCCTTCGATGAGATACATCAATGCACCGAAGATCAGCACGAGCGTAAGAATGGTGCTGAAAAAGATCAGCACCTTGCGGCGCGCCCGAATCAACGTGAGCCACAGCAGATCCGCCTCGCCCACATAGCGGGTGAGTTTGAGTATCCGGAAGATGCGCAAAATGCGCAGTGCACGGACCACCAAAAGATATTGGCTTCCTGCGGCCACCAGGCTGATCCAGGTCGGTAGCACCGCAAGCACGTCGACAATGCCGAAGAAGCTGCGCATGTATCGCCATGGGCGATCCACCACCATGATGCGCATCACGTATTCGAGCGTGAAAGCAATGGTGAAAAACCACTCCAGCGCATAAAAGATAGCGCCATAGTGCACGTGTACTTGCGCCACGGTGTCGAACACGGCCACCGTGATGCTGCCTAGAATGGCGATGATCAGCAGTACGTCGAAGCGACGCCCCGCGGCATCATCGTGCCCGAAAATGATGTGGAACCAGCGTGCTCGCCATCCCGCTTCCGATGCGGGGCCGAGTTTGTCAGCGAATGGCGAGTGCGCGGACATGGCGACTAGCAGGTACGCGCCAAGCGCATAGCGGCACGCGCGGCGTCCAGCGTTGCCGCCATGTCTTCGTCGCTATGTGCGGAAGAAAGGAAGCCGGCTTCGAACGCGCTGGGCGCGAGATAGA
>JAATFF010000049.1 GCA_015655335.1 Lysobacterales bacterium
CCGGCGCCTATGGAGACTTCCACCCACGGAAACAGGTCAGCGCGACAGCCGCTCGGATTGGCGCGCGTCGCGTGGCTCACGTTGCAGTCCAGCTGCTGCCACATCTGGAAGAAGCGATGCACTGGGCTGTTGGCGTAGTCGTTGTAGCTGATCGACGCGTGCATGTTGACGGGCGCGTTCGACAGGGTGGCCGGGAAGCGCGTGTCGACGACATCGTTCGGCAACCCGGTGCCGCCTTCGGCGAGATACGGGTAATACGCCGTCGGCAACGCGGGTTCGATGGATTGCGCCGCGGCCGTCGAAGGAAGGTAGGGCTGCGTCGGCGCGCTGCCCGTGTTCGTCGCCGGCAAGTTGGCGTAGGCGCTCGTGTGCTTGGGAGAGACGCTGTAAGTGCCGGTATCGCTGGCTTGCCACTGCTCGGCCTTGGAAACATTAGGACCGGCCGTGCCATCAGCCTTCACGATGCCCTCGGAGAGAAGATTTTCCACCGACTGGCCACGCGGCGGCGTGTAGGTCGCGAACACATGATCGAAGGTGCGGTTTTCACCGATCAGCAGAATGACGTGTTTGATGGGGGTGCGCGTACGGTTGCTGGCGTTCTGTCCCGCATTGGGGCTGTAAAGCGTGACTACGCCACCGGGCTGACCTTTGACGGGCGTGACGGCCGTGCTTGGCACATTCGCGCGAAAGCCGGCATCGTTGGGTGGATTGCTGGTTTGCGCGTTCGCTATACCGACAATGCCGGTGGCGAGCACGCACAGTACAAATGGTTTCAACCTGGTACGACCAAACTTCGTAGGCATGACTGGTGTCTCCTGCTGGCGTTACACGAAAGCCTGCAATCGAGTAATCCCCCTGATTACTGTCCGCGCGCATATTCCCCTCGCAGACTGCTGTAAGTGTGGTCTTCGTAGATGACGTAACGTTGGCAGTGACGCGACATCCCGAACGTGCGTGATGACAGTGATGCGACAAACGTGATGTCGGTCAGCACTACACGTTGACGCACGCTTTACGTGTGCGCCGGCAAGACCTCGTAAGGCCGCATCATTTCGTTGTCTTCGTGTTCCAGGAAGTGGCAATGCCACACATATCGACCCGGCTCGCCTTCGAAGCGCATTGCAATGCGCGTAACCATGCCCGGGTCGGCGCGCACGGTGTCTTTCCAGCCTGCTTCATGCGGCGGCGGCAATTCTGCAGGTCCGGTGTATATCAGCGTGCGGTGTGCGTTCCACGCGAAAAGATCGAACGGTCGTCGATCGATGATCTGGAAACGTACCAAGTGCAGATGAATCGGATGCGCGTCGCCGGTGAGATTGACGAAGCTCCAGGTCTCCAGGCTGTTCTGCCGCGGATTTTCCGTTATCGGATCGGACCAGTGCTTGCCGTCGAGCAACATCGTCATCGCGTTGCCGCTGGCGTCATCGATTTCGTTCAAGGTCATGACGCGCTCGCGCACGGCGCTAGCTGGATCGATGCGCGGCACGGCACGAAGACTTGCTGGCAACACGGAGGCATCGCGACCGCCCTTGGCACGCACGCGGAATTCGACGATGCCTTGTGCCTGATGGCGAAGCTGCACCAACTGTCCAGCCATGCTTGAGAAATCGACAACGACGTCGGCGCGTTCGGCCGGGTATAACTCGATGCGATCGCGTTCAAGCGGCACCGATAGCAAGCCCTGGTCGCTGGCCACCTGCTGGAACGCGCGATCGTGCGAGAGCGAGAGATCGAAGAAGCTCGTATTGGCGACATTGATCAAACGAAACCGATATCGCCGTGGCTCCACCTCGAAATACGGAAAAATCTTGCAGTTGCAAAGCGTGAGGTTGCCCAGGCACTGCATCACCCACGGCGCCGAAGGATCGTCGGAAACGGGGTAATACAACTGACCGTCCTGCGCGACCAAGCGATCGCAAAGGATCAGCGGTATATCGTACTCAGCCGTCGATAACCCGAGCGCCTGCTCTTCGGCATCGCGCACGATGAACGCACCCACGAGGCCGGCATAGACGTTGAGCCGCGTAATGCCCATTGCGTGATAGTGATACCAAAGCGTGGCTGCATCTTGACCGTTCGGGTAGTGATAAAGCGCCGAGTGACCGGTCGTATACCAGTCTTCCGGATAACCATCGCCACCTGATGGCACGCGCGCGCCATGCACATGCGTCACCGCGCGCACTTCGGGCTTCTCGCGCTCCGCACCGTGGATGTTGTGATCGATGGGCAGAAAGTGTTTCGTCGGCAGCGCATTGACCCACTCCACCAGCAGTGGTTCGCCGCGCGTGGTTTCAAAGGTTGGGCCGGGAAACAAACCGTCGTAACCCCATAGCGGCGTCGCGGGCACATCGCGATGAAGACGTGCTTTGAACGCGCGCATTTCCATACGGTAGTACGGCAACGTGCGCCCCGGGTACGCCGGATGCGCACGCTGTCCTGTGGCACGTGCAATGGGAGGCACCGGCAGCGGATCGACGAATCGCGCGAGCGATGTCGGGTTGATTAGCGGAACCTTCGGCGCTGCCAGCTTTGGCGTGCTGGTGCGCATAGGCATCGCCATCGGCGGCGATGTGAATGCTTGCGCCGTGCGCCACAGATCCGTAAAGGCATAAGCACCGAGGATGCCGCCAGCTCCACGCAGGAATCCGCGTCGTGTCAGTGTCATAGCTGCCCAGCCTGATCGCGGTGATTCGCGGCGACAAAAGTGCAATAGCAGGCAGCGGACCGCCCGCGATTGTGGAATGCGTGAGTCATCCAGGGCACCCTACGTAGGCTAGATGACATAAATGTGGCAGCGGTGCCACATGAGCTGCGATATGTGAATCGCAACCTCGTCATCGACCAGCTTCTCTGTTGTAAAGCACTTCGGCGCAGGCGGGAATGACGGGCGAAAACAACAACGGGCGCCAAGGCGCCCGTTGTCTTGCCCACTACGATGCATGCGCGATCAGATCGCGTAGTACATCTGGAATTCCAGCGGATGCGTGCTGGCGCGATAGCGGGTCACTTCCTGCATCTTCAGCGCGATGTACGCGTCGATGAAGTCGTCGCTGAACACACCGCCGGCCTTGAGGAAGTCGCGATCCTTGTCCAGCGCTTCCAGCGCAGCGTCGAGGCTGGAGCACACCTGCGGGATGTTCTTCTCTTCTTCTGGCGGCAGATCGTAGAGATCCTTGTCGGCCGGCGCACCCGGGTCGATCTTGTTCAAGATGCCGTCGAGGCCGGCCATCATCAGCGCAGTGAAGGTGAGGTAGCCCGACTGCATCGGATCGGGGAAGCGCACTTCGATGCGGCGGCCCTTCGGGCTCGACACATACGGAATGCGGCAGCTCGCCGAACGGTTGCGTGCGGAGTAAGCCAGCATCACCGGCGCCTCGAAGCCTGGCACCAGGCGCTTGTAGCTGTTGGTGGTGGAGTTGGCGAACGCGTTGATCGCCTTGGCGTGCTTGAAGATACCGCCGATGTACCACAGCGCTGTCTGCGACAGGCCGCCGTACAAATCGCCGGCGAACAGGTTTTTGCCGTCCTTGCTCAACGACTGATGCACGTGCATGCCGCTGCCGTTGTCGCCGACGATCGGCTTGGGCATGAAGGTGACGGTCTTGCCGTTCTGGTGCGCCACGTTGCGGACGACGTACTTCATCGTCATCAGTTCGTCGGCCTTCTGCACCAGCGTGTTGAACTTCACGCCGATCTCGCACTGGCCGGCATTCGCCACTTCGTGGTGATGCACTTCCACGCTCTGGCCGAGCGATTCCAGCACTTTGCACATATCAGCACGCAGATCGCCCAGCGAGTCGACCGGGCTGACCGGGAAGTAGCCGCCCTTCACGCCTGGGCGATGACCGCTATTGCCTTCGTCGTACTTGAAGCGCGAACTCCATGCGGCTTCCTGCGATTCGATTTCGTAGAACACGCGGCCCATGTCGTTCTGCCAGCGCACGGAGTCGAAGATGAAAAATTCCGGCTCCGGGCCGAAGAAAGCGGTATCGGCGATGCCCGTGGATTTCAGGAACGCCTCGCCGCGCTTGGCGATCGAGCGCGGGTCGCGGCCGTAGGCCTGCATGGTGCTGGGCTCCAGCACGTCGCAATGCAGAATCAGCTGCGTGTGGCCGCTGAACGGATCGAGGTAGGCCGTGGCCGGATCAGGCAGTAGCACCATGTCCGATTCGTTGATGCCCTTCCAGCCCGAGATCGACGAACCGTCGAACATCTTGCCGTCCTCGAAGGTCGACTCGTCGATGGTGTGCGAGGGGAAGGTTACGTGGTGGTGCTTGCCGAGCATGTCGGCAAAACGCAGATCGACGAACTCGACGTCATGTTCCTGGATTAGGTCGAGTACTTTTTTGGCGGCGGACATGGGGAAACCTCAAGATGGGTTGAACGGCACGCGTGCATATTGGCAAGCTTTGTACCAATTGTAAAATATGCAATAAATCAAGTAGATAGATCGCCGTGAGCTTGCTTCATCGCCTCTGGTTTGCACCATTGTGGTGCAATGAAAGCCCAAATTTGGGGCGACGCAAGCTCGTGCGGGAGAAACCTTCGGCGGACTCGTTTATACCCGGTCTTTATGTCCCGATATGTGCCAGTGCTTCGCGCATCGGTGCCACCGAAATATTGATAAAGCCGTCCAGCGGCGTATCCATTTCTAGAATCACGTAGATGGCCCCCGCGGCTGAGAACGCACACATCACGAAGAAAAAGATCAGCGTGTTGTTGTGCGACGAGAACAGGCCGAATGCGGCAAAGATGATCGACAGCCATGCCACCAGCACGAACAGCAGCGCCGCGGGAATCGAGCCTCGTCGCTGCAGCAGCGCGAGCCAGCGCGCGGCGAACACGTCATCGGCCAGTTCCATGCAGCGCGACTGCAGGTGGTCCTGCAAGCTTGTCTTTGGCGCTAGTTGCGCCAGCTCGTGTTGGAAACGATGGATCTCGCCCACCATGTCAGGATTTTCCAGCCGCATCAGCTGGCTCTCTCTGCCAGACCCCAGCACGTCGATCCATTTCGCATAGTTGATTTTCAATTCCTGCCGCAGCGGCATCGTTTCCGGACCGTACTCGGCGAGATTGCGGTCGAGTTGGATGATCTTGACGGCGTTGCGCACGAGGTCGGCATTGACTGTGTCGAAGGAGTTTTTTGCCGACGAGATCAGCAAGCCGAGCACCAACGCGGCGATCGTGCCAATAAGACCGGTAGCCAGCTTGATGGTGCTGGTCGATTCTTCGCTCAGATGATGGTCGGGCAGACGCATGCGCCACCACAGACCCAGCATGGCCATGGCGAATACCCAGATGAAAACGACGAATGCAATGAGCAGATGAACCATGGGGCCCTCCGCAGGTGCAATACGGTGTTACGTTGTTCCCAAATAGCTCGTGGCGACAATCATCCGATCAACCACGGCCTCCCCGATCCAGCGCGATGGTACTCCGGTCATCAAGCGCCAGCGCAAGGTATGCTTTAACCATCTACGCGGAGAAACGGCTTGCACGACCTCATCCGAGTCATCCTGCTGGGCATCATCGAAGGCATCACCGAGTTCCTGCCGATTTCCAGCACCGGGCATCTGCTTATTGCCGAAGATTTTGGTCTGGGCGCGCGTTCCGATCTATTCAATGTCGGCATCCAGGCAGGCGCGATACTGGCCATCACACTCATTTATCGGACACGCATCTGGCAGCTGCTGACGCAGTGGCGCGAGCGAAGCAACCGCGACTATCTGTGCAAGCTGCTCGTCGCATTTTTGATCACATGCGTGCTCGGTGTCGTCGTCACGCACTATGGTTTCAAATTGCCGGAAACCGTCACGCCGATTGCATGGGCATTGTTGATCGGCGGATTCTGGATACTTGGCGCGGAAGCGATCGCGGCGCGGCAAGTCGATCGAAAAGAAATCACGTGGCGCGTCGCGATACTTGTCGGCATCGCGCAAATCGTCGCCGGCATTTTCCCCGGCACGTCACGCTCCGGTGCAACGATATTCACCGCCATGCTTGCCGGCACCAGCAATCGGCCCGCGGCGACGGAGTTCTCGTTTCTCGTCGGCATACCGACGATGTACGCCGCCACCGGTTACGAACTGCTGAAAGTGCTCAAGCATGACGGCTCCGCGCACGAAGATTGGACCGCGCTGATCGTAGGCTTCGTGGTGTCGCTGATCGTCGCGTTTGTCGCAGTGAAGTGGTTGCTCAGCTATATCCGAACGCACCGCTTTACGTGGTTTGCGGTGTATCGCATCGCGTTAGGCGCTGCGCTGTTGCTGCTCATTCCAGCCGGCACCTGATACGCGTTACTGGGTACGCGAACCTGGTTTTTCGCGGACGGGCGGACGGAAAGCCTCGACCACCGGCCCCGGCGCCACCTGACACACGGACTCGAACGGACGCTCGAACAACTCGCGCGCCCATTCGATAAAGGCCTGCACGCGCACCGACAGATGCTTTTTCTGCGGATAGACGATCCACACGCTTTTACCGGTGGACACCGTGTCGGTCATGATCGGCTCGAGCTTGCCCAGGTCCAGCATGCAGGCGGCCAGCACGTGCGGCGCCTGGATAATGCCTAGCCCCGCGACGGCTGCCTGGATCACCGATTCGCCATCGTTGATCAGCATGTGCGCGTCGATGTCGATCTCGAGTCGGCCGTTGGGCGTATCGAACTGCCACTGGCGCGGACGTCCGTTCGCGTAGACGTAATTGATGCAGCGGTGGTTCTTGAGATCGTCGATGCTGCTCGGCGCACCGTAGCGCTGCAGGTATTCGGGCGAAGCGAGCAGCACGTTCTGCAAGTAGCCAATCTTGCGTGCGATCAAGCTGGAATCCTCCAGCTCGCCCAGGCGAATGGCGCAGTCCACCCCTTCCTCGTTGAGGTCATAGGGGTAGTCGCACATCATCAATTCGAGCCGGATATCCGGATAGCGGTGTTCGAAATCGGTCAGCTGGGGAATCAGCGCGGCCCGGCCAACGGAGACCGACATACCCACCCGAAGCTTGCCCGTTGGCTTACGGTGGGCATAACCCAGCGCCTCGGTGGCTTCGGTGAGATCGGCAAGGATCTCCTTGCAACGTGCATAGAACGAGGCCCCATCGTCGGTCAAACGAAGGGCTCGCGTAGAGCGGAACAGCAGCCGGGCGCCGAGATTTTCCTCGAGCCGGGACACGGCACGGCTCACGCCCGAAGGGGTCATGCCCAGCTGGGCCGCTGCCGACGCAAAACTTTTCGCCTCGACGACGCGGACGAAGGCGGATATCGCGGAAAAGTCTTCCATTACGCACCTCTATAAAGCGTGATAACCCAATTATGCACCCATTCGTGATCCTGAGTCACGAGTGGCGTGCGCAAGAAACGGATTTTCTAAACTGCTCGGTATACCTAATATCCGTTCCCCTCAATCGTGCTGCATTGCGGCACGACCTTTCCCAGGGAGCGAAGTGATGTTGAAGAAAGCCATTCTTGCCAGTGTCGTCGTGGCCGCCATCGCCGGCAGCTGGGCCGTACTGGACAACCACGGCGCCCACGCCCAATCCGCAGCACCGGGCGGCGGCCTGCCCGAAGTCACCGTGGCCCAGGCCATGGTGCGGCCGATCAGCGACAGCGCTGAATTCACCGGTCAGCTCCAAGCCGTCGACACGGTCGATGTGCGGCCGCGCGTCGGTGGATATGTGGACGCCGTGCAATTTAAGGAAGGTGCCGAAGTGCACCAGGGCGATGTGCTGTTCCGCATCGATCCGCGTCCGTTCCAGGCCGAGGTGGACCGGCTGACCGCCAATCGCGCACAAGCGCAGGCGCAGTTGGGGCTGGCCCAGGCCAACGCCGCGCGCGCCAAACGCTTGCTCGCCGCGCATGCGATCTCGCAGGAAGACGCCGACAGCATGAGCACCGGCGAACAAAGCGCCAATGCCACGCTCGCGGCAGCCACGGCGGCACTCGCATCGGCCAAGCTCAATCTCGACTGGACGCAGGTGCGTGCGCCGATCGACGGTCGCATCAGCAATGCCCGCATCATGCCGGGCAACCTGGTCACCAGTTCGGATGTGCTGACCAGTGTGGTGTCAGTCAATCCCATCTACGTCTACTTCGATGTGGATGAGCAGACCTGGCTCAAGCTCGATCGCCTGCGTCGCGACGCGATCAAGAACGGTCATGCACCACGCATTGAAGCGTCCATGGCATTGTCGGATGAGCAGGGTTATCCGCACATCGGTCGCATCGACTTCGTCGACAACCAGCTGCGCGTTGGCTCCGGCACCATGCGCCTGCGCGCGGTGTTCGACGAAGAAAATGGTCTGCTGACGCCCGGCTTGTACGCGCACGTGCGTCTGCAAAGCGGCGAACTACGGCCACGCTTGCTCATCGACGACCGTGCCGTCGGCACCGATCTCAGCAACCAGTTCGTCTATGTCGTGGATGCGCAGCACAAGGTGGAGTACCGCAAGGTCGACACCGGTGCGCTGTTCCATGGTCTGCGCGTGATCAACGACGGACTGAATGCGGGCGACGTGGTGGTGATCAACGGCCTGCAACGCGTGCGTCCCGGCGCTGAAGTAACGCCACAGCAGGTTGCGATGGATTCCCGTCTCGACGCGCAGGACAAAGCGCTGGTCGATGCGGCCGCGACCGATCCTGACGGACATGACACGCGCACCGCGCAGGCCAATACGTCCGCACCGAAACGCCCGCAAGGCTAGCGCTTTTCCTCCTCTCCCCTGGGAGAGGACCGAGGTGAGGAGCCAGCCTCGTGGCGAACTTTTGAAGAAACTCATCAAGAAAACCTTGAAGGCCGCCGCAAGTACAACCCCTCACCCCAACCCTCTCCCCGGAGGGGAGAGGGAGCCATTACGGCAAGAATGACTGAGACATACTCATGAAAAACATCGCACAGTTTTTCGTCGACCGGCCCATTATGGCCGCCGTGCTTTCGCTGATCTTTGTGATCGCGGGCAGCATCGCGGTATTCAAATTGCCGATCAGCGAATACCCCGAAGTCGTACCGCCCACTGTGGTGGTGCACGCCAGCTATCCCGGCGCCAATCCCGAGGTGATCGCCGAAACCGTCGCCACGCCGTTGGAAGAACAGATCAACGGCGTCGAAGGCATGCTCTACACCGCATCGCAGGCGACCAGCGACGGCACCATGACGCTGACCGTGACCTTCGCGCTGGGCACCGATCTCAACAATGCCCAAGTCGAAGTGCAGAACCGCGTGTCGCAAGCGTTGCCGAAACTGCCCGAAGAAGTGCAGCGGTTGGGCGTGACCACGCAGAAGAGTTCGCCCGACCTCACCATGGTCGTGCATCTCACCTCGCCCGATAAGCGTTACGACATGCTGTATCTGTCGAACTACGCGCGCCTGCACGTGAAGGACCTGCTCGCTCGTCTCGATGGTGTGGGCGACGTGCAGATCTTCGGCGCTGGCGAATACAGCATGCGCGTGTGGCTGGATCCGCAGAAGCTGGCCCAACGCAACATGACCACCGGCGACATCGTGCATGCGATCCAGGAGCAGAACGTGGCCGTCGCTGCCGGTGCACTGAATGCGCCGCCGGTACCGGGCAACACGGACTTCCAGCTCAATATCAACACACAGGGACGCCTGGGCACCGTCGACGATTTCCGCAACATCATCGTGCGCACCGATGCCAACGGCAGCGTGGTGCATCTGCGCGATGTGGCGCGGGTGGAACTGGGTTCCAACCAGTACGCGCTGCGCAGCTTGTTGAACAACCAACCGGCGGTGGCGATTCCGATCTTTGCGCGTCCGGGTTCCAACGCGATCCAGATCTCCAACGAAGTGCGCGCCACCATGGCCGAACTGAAGAAGGAGTTCCCGCAAGGTGTCGACTACAGCATCGTGTACGACCCGACCGTGTTCGTGCGCGGCTCGATCGAAGCGGTGGCGCATACGCTGCTGGAAGCGATCTTGCTGGTCGTGCTGGTGGTGATCCTGTTCCTGCAGACCTGGCGCGCATCGATCATCCCGCTGGTGTCGGTGCCGGTGTCGCTGATCGGTACGTTCGCGGTGATGTACGTGGTGGGCTTCTCGCTCAACGCGCTCTCGCTATTCGGTCTGGTGCTGGCGATCGGCATCGTGGTGGACGACGCGATCGTGGTGGTGGAAAACGTCG
>JAATFF010000128.1 GCA_015655335.1 Lysobacterales bacterium
CCGGCCTCGTTGGCGCCGACGACAAAATCGGCCATTGCCGCCACATCGCGATCGGCGATGACACGGATGGGTTTGCTCGCGTTGAGCGGACCCAAAAAGCCCGGCAGGCTGCCCAGGTGCTCGACGATCTCGGCTTCGGTGGCCATGCGGTAATCGGCCATGCCCGGCACCTTGGCCAGCTTGATTTCATTGACCGCGTGATCGCCGCGCACCAGCGCCAGCACGAAGCCGCCTTCGGTCATCGTGGCGATGGATTTGACGGTCTCCTGCAGGGCGATGCCCATCAGCGCGGCCACGTCCTCGCAGGTCTTCTGGGTGGGGGTGTCGATCCTGCGCAGCGCCTGGGCAGGTGCGGGGCGCTGCGCGGGATCGGCCGCCATGGCCGCTTCGACATTGGCCGCGTAATCCGAGCCGGTTGAGAACGCCAATGCATCCTCGCCCGACTTGGCCAGCACGTGGAATTCCTGCGAGGCATCGCCACCGATGGCGCCGGTATCGGCCAGCACCGCGCGGAACTCCAACCCCAGGCGGGTGAAGATGCGGGCGTAGGCCGCATGCATGTTGCGGTACTCGCGCGCCAGATCCTCATCGCTGAGGTGGAAGGAATAGGCATCCTTCATCAGGAACTCGCGCGCGCGCATCACGCCGAAACGCGGCCGGATCTCGTCGCGGAACTTGGTCTGGATCTGGTAGAAGTTCACCGGCAGCTGCTTGTAGCTGGACAGCTCGTTGCGGGCGAAATCGGTGATCACTTCCTCGGCCGTCGGCGCGTAACAGAACTCCTGCTCCTTGCGGTCCTTCACTTTGAGCAGCTGCGGGCCGAACTTCTCCCAGCGGCCGGTTTCTTCCCACAGCTCGCGCGGCTGGATGGTGGGCATCAGCAATTCCAGGGCGCCGGCGCGGTTCATTTCCTCGCGCACGATGGCCTCGACCTTGCGCAGTACGCGCAGGCCCAGCGGCGACCAGGTGTACAGGCCCGAGGCCAGTTTGCGGATCATGCCGGCGCGCAGCATCAGCCGGTGGCTGGCGATTTCGGCGTCGGCGGGGACTTCCTTGACGGTGGCCAGGTGGAATTGGCTAAGGCGCATGTGCGGCGAATCCGGGGGTGAAAACCGCGATTATAGCCGGCCTCCTACCTTTTCTCGGAGGGGAAGCTAGGAGAAACAAACATGGGCTCTTTGCGTTTGCCTCCTCTCCCCTTTGGGGGTGGAGAGGGGCCATGGATGGCCCCGCTCTGAGGAGCGAGGAAGAGGATTGAGACGAGAGACTGCGCTTGCCACAAGCATCATTCGAAGCGCGCTCCGAATCAGCGCATTCGCGAGATTGGCCCCTCACCCCGACCCTCTCCCATAGGGGAGAGGGAGAAAGCTCTAGGCTTACTGCTGATCAGCGCAATATTGCTGATATTGAGACTGGCTGGCACCCAGCTGCTGTTTGCGTTGATCCGCATTGAGCAGTTGCTGCTGTCCGCCGGTTCCTTGCATGACCACCGGGCCGGAACCCTGCAGCGCGCCGATATTAGTCTTGAGCGAAGAACAGAGCTTGTTCCGGTTTTCGGGTGTGTCAGCCATGGATTGGCTTTGCGATGTGTCGCTGCTCGAGGAAGCCGAAGTCGATGCCGACGAGCTATCCGTGGAAGAGGACGAGGCAGGCTCGTCGCCACCGCTGACGCTCACCTGGCTGTATTTCGTGCCGGCCGGGGGAGGCGACTCGGAGTAGTGGGTCGTGCCATGGGCATCGGTCCACTTATAGACCTGGGCTGAAACCAGCGGCGCGACCAGCAGCAGCACGATGGCGATAGGTAGGCGACGCATGGGTTTACTCCGAGGGCGGATGAGGGCGATGCGCTAGTTAACAACCGCTGCGATCCGGACTCAAGCACTGGATGGTTTACACTGAGCCTATCCCGTCACGGATTGATTCATGAGCGACAGCACGCCAGTCCGGGCGCCGCGGCATCCCGGCATTTACCTCTTGCCGAACCTGTTCACGACCGGCGCCATGTTTGCCGGTTTTTACGCCATTGTGGTCAGCATCGGCGGCCGTTTCACGGATGCGGCCATCGCGGTGTTCGTGGCGGCGTTGCTGGACGGCATGGATGGGCGCGTTGCGCGCCTGACCAATACGCAGAGCGAATTTGGCGTCCAGTACGACTCGTTGTCCGATCTGGTGAGCTTTGGGCTGGCACCGTCGCTGGTCATGTACAACTGGTCCCTATCGAGCCTGCGCGAATATGGGCCGCTGTGGGGCAAGGTTGGCTGGGCGGCGGCCTTTATCTACGCCGTGTGCGCGGCGTTGCGACTGGCCCGCTTCAATACCCAGGTGGCGGTGATCGACAAACGCTACTTCCAGGGGCTGCCCAGTCCGGCGGCGGCGGCGGTGTGCATGGCGTTCGTGTGGAGCATGGAGAACTTCGGCGTTTCCGGTCCGGAGCTGAACATGTTCACGCCTTTCATGGCGGTCGTCGTGGGCCTGCTGATGGTCAGCCGGTTTCGCTATTACAGCTTCAAGTCGCTGCCGATGGGCGATCGGGTGCCGTTTCTGTGGATCATCGTTGGGGTACTGATTCTGGTGCCTTTCTTTGTCGATCCGCCACGCGTGCTGCTGGTGGTGTTTTCGCTTTATCTGTTATCGGGCCCTGCGGTGACGCTGTGGGGACTCGCCACGCGCCGCAAACGGCCGCGTCGCGGAGCGATATGAACGCACTGGTCGCCCACCCGGCACATCGCGAGCGCGTGCTGCGAGCGTTGGGTGTGGTGCCGTGGCGTCAGCGTGTGACTGCTGCGATACCAGCAGCGCCAACGACAACATCGTCAACGACGGCATCGCCGTCCAACGCCAACGTCGTGGTGGTGCTGCCACCGCGATGCGGCGTGCGTGAACTTGATCTGCTTGGGCGCGCGCTGTGTGCGTTCGGGCCGCAGCTTGCGCGCGCCGCGCGCATCGAGGCGACCGACAGCGACACGATGCAGGTTCCGCACGCACGGGCGTATCTGGCGTTCGGTGAGGCGCAAGCGCATGCCCTGGGACGTGTGTTGCCTGCCGAGATCATGCGTGACGCGCATATCGTGCTGGTCGATGCGCCCGCCGAAGTGCTAGGGCAGGCTGCGTCAAAGCGGCGGTTGTGGCATGCGTTGCGCAGTTTGCGCCGCGCATTGGCGGCCGATAGGCCATCCTGATGGTTGCCGTTGCGCGCCCCTCACTGGAGATGCGCGCGATGCGCCGCGACGATCTTCCGCGGGTCAATGCGCTGGAAAGTGCGTCCTACGATTTCCCCTGGACCCTGGGCATTTTCGGCGATTGCCTGAAAGCCGGGCATCCTTCGTGGGTGCTGTGTATGGAAGGCCGGATCATCGGTTACGGCATTCTGTCGGTCGGCGCGGGTGAAGCGCACGTACTCAATGTCTGCATCGATCCGGAACAACGCGGGCAGGGATTCGGGCGGCATCTGATGCGTCGGCTGCTGGATATTGCGCGCTGGAACGGTGCGGAACGGGTGTTCCTGGAAGTGCGGCCGTCCAATCCCAACGCGCAGCAGCTTTACGCGTCGATGGGGTTTCGCGAGATCGGGCGGCGTCCGCGTTATTACCCCGCGCACCAGGGGCGGGAGGATGCGATTGTGATGGCGCTGGAGTTTCAGCTGCCGTAGTAGTGATGCCGTTGCTGCGTAACCTCGTCGTCCCGGCGAATGCCGGGACCCAGCGTCTTACGCTGCGACAAAGTCACTAGGTCCCGGCATTCGCCGGGACGACGGTGCATGCGGCACTAGTTCAACCCAGCTTTTGCATCTGCTCGCGCAACGCAGTGAGCTGAGTGCCCCAGTCCGCTATGCGCTGGCGTTCCTGCGTAACCACTTCGGCCGGCGCATTCGCGACGAAGTTGGCGTTGCTGAGTTTGTTCTCGCACTTTTTGATCTCGCTTTCGATGCGCGCGATTTCCTTGGCGAGGCGTGTTTTCTCGGCACCGAGATCAATCAGGCCAGCAAGTGGAATCAGCACGCGCAGCGAACCGACCACGGCTACCGCCGCAGCGGGTTCATCGCTGCCGGAGGCGATCCATTGCGGCGCATCGACGCGCGCAAGAAAGCTGATCTGCGCGGCGAACTTGGTGGCGCGCGCGCGATCGTTGGCATCACCGTCGGCCAGCAGCAGGGGAATGGTCTTACCCGGTGCAATATTCATTTCCGCACGAATACGGCGAATGCCGCTGAGCACGTTCTTGAACCATTCGATCTCAGCAGTGGCCGCCTCGTCGGCAAGAATGTCACTTGCGTTCGGCCACGAGCGCTGCAAGATGCCATCGGCTTTGATGCCGAGTCGGGGCGCTACCGACTGCCAGATTTCTTCCGTAATGAACGGCACGATCGGATGTAGCGCGCGCAACACGGTTTCCAGCACCACTACCAAAGTGTGACGGGTCGACGCGGCCGCTGCTGCATCATCGCCATTCAAAGCAGGCTTGGAGAGCTCAAGGAACCAATCGCAGAATTCGTTCCAGGTGAACTCGTACAGCGCCTGGGCGAGCAGGTCGAAACGGTAGCTGATGAAGTGCTGTTCCACTTCACCCAGCGTTTGCTTGAGGCGCGTGAGAATCCAGCGCTCCGCTTCCGTGGCGGGTGCGCCCGACGGTGCAGGCAGCTCGCCTTCCGGCAGATTCATCAGCACAAAGCGCGCGGCATTCCACAGCTTGTTGCAGAACGCCTTGTAGCCTTCGGCACGTTTGATGTCGAAGTTGATCGTGCGGCTGTAACTGGCCAGCGCGGCAAAGGTGAAACGCAGTGCATCGGTGCCGATCGCCGGGATGCCGGTTGGATAATCCTTGCGGATACGCTTCTCGACCTTTTCGCGCACCTGCGGAATCAGCAGCGATTTGGTGGATTTTTCCACCAGCGGTTCCAGCTCGATGCCGTCGATCAAGTCCAGCGGATCGAGCGTGTTGCCCTTGGACTTGGACATCTTCTGGCCTTCCGCATCACGCACGATGGCGTTGATGTAGACCTCGCGGAACGGCACCTTGCCGGTGAAGTACTTGGTCGCCATCACCATGCGCGCGACCCAGAAGAAGATGATGTCGAAGCCGGTGACCAGCACCGCGCTGGGCAGGAAGATCTTGTCGGTTTCCCAGTTGGCGACGATGTCGCCGCGCTCGTTTTTCACCGGGCCATTCGCCGGCCAACCTAGCGTGGAGAACGGCCACAATGCGGAACTGAACCAGGTGTCGAGCACGTCCTCGTCCTGCTTCAGTGCACCAACCGGCGTGACACTCGCATGTGCACGCGCGTCGGCTTCGGTTTCGCCAACGAAAATGTTGCCAGCGTCGTCGTACCACGCCGGAATGCGATGGCCCCACCACAGCTGTCGGCTGATGCACCAGTCCTGGATGTTGTCCAGCCATTGCGTGTAAGTAGTCGTCCAGTTTTCCGGCACGAATTTGATCTCGCCCGAACGCACGGCGTCGAGTGCGGGCTCGGTGATGGCCTTGCGGCCACCGGGACGTCCATCTTTCTGTGTATCGCTGGTGAGATCGACGAACCATTGGTCGGTGAGCATCGGTTCGATCACCGCGTCCGAGCGCTGACTGACCGGCACCTGCAATTTATGCGGCTTGGTTTCGACCAGAAGGCCGGCGGCGTCGAGATCGGCGAGCACGGCTTTGCGTGCATCGTAGCGATCCATGCCTTGGTACTTTTGTGGAATGAATTCATCCGCGAAGACTTGAGGTGATACGACAAATTTGGATTGCGCATTCTGATGTAGAAATTTCGCGTTTGACGCAGCGGTTATTACGGTTCCATCTAGCGAAAAAATATTGATTGGTGTGAGGTTATGACGCTGGCCGATAGCGTAGTCATTGAAATCGTGCGCGGGCGTGATCTTCACGCAACCGGTGCCGAAATCCTTGTCGACGTAATCGTCGGCAATCACCGGGATCTGGCGGCCGCTGAGCGGCAAAGTCAGTGTCTTACCGATCAGGTGCGTATAACGCTCATCGTCCGGATGCACAGCGACAGCAACGTCGCCCAGCATGGTTTCCGGACGCGTGGTGGCGACGACGATGCTTTCGTCGCTATCGGTGACGGGATAGCGGATCGACCACATATGCCCGTCGCGCTCGACGTTGTTTACCTCAAGATCGGAGACCGCCGTGCCCAGCACCGGATCCCAGTTCACCAGACGATTGCCGCGATAGATCAAACCGGCGCGATACCACTCCACGAACACTTTGCGCACAGCGGCCGAGAGGCCTTCGTCCATGGTGAAGCGTTCGCGCGACCAATCGGCGGCGACGCCGAGGCGGCGCATCTGGTTGGTGATGGTGGAACCGGATTCTTCTTTCCATTGCCACACGCGCTCGACGAACGGCTCGCGGCCCAGGTCGTGGCGGCTCTTGCTTTCGACGGCGAGCTGGTTCTCGACGATCTTCTGCGTGGCGATACCGGCATGATCGGTGCCGACTTGCCACAGCGTGTTCATGCCGCGCATGCGCTGGTAGCGCATCAGCATATCCATCACGGTCTGCTGGAACGCGTGGCCCATGTGCAGGGTGCCCGTGACGTTCGGCGGCGGCAGCAGGATGCAGTACGGCTCGCCATGCCCCGATGGCTGGGACGCGTCAACTTTGAATTGGCCGCTCGCTTCCCAGCGGGCATACCACTTCGACTCGATCGGGCGGGGCTCGAAACTCTTTTCCATCGGGGACTCGCGTTGGCGCCCCGGAGCTCCGGCGCGCGTGGGTAGGCGTAAAGCGACCATTGTAAGGGCCGGGGGCGGGCCTGCCAAAGCCGGCGACGGTCTCAGAGCACCACTTGGGACTCTATGGCTCGAAAATCCGCTGACGATGCGAGAATAGCCGGATGAATCTGCTAGCCATCGAAACCGCCACCGAAGCCTGTTCCGTTGCCCTGGTCCACGGCGAGACCGTGATCGCACGTACCGAACTGGCGCCGCGTCGCCACGCCGAGCGCGTATTGCCGATGGCCGATGAGCTATTGGCCGAAGCCGGCATCAGCAAGCACGCGCTGGATGTGATTGCCGTCGGTCGCGGTCCCGGCGCGTTTACGGGTGTGCGTCTGGCGGTGTCGCTGGCGCAGGGTATGGCGATGGCGTTGGACTTGCCGGTAGTGACGATTTCCTCGCTGGCGGCACTCGCGCTCGAGGCGCCTGAGGACGATGCCGCCATACTTGCGGTGATCGATGCCCGTATGGGTGAGATCTACGCGGCGTGCTATCGGCGCGACGGCAACGGCGGCCTGCTCGCGTTGGACGAAGAGCGCGTGTGCAAGGCCGACACGTTGGTGTTGCCGCAGGCGGCAGCGTGGCACGTGGTGGGGACCGGCTGGGCTACGTATGAGGACACGTTGCGCGGTCGGCTGGATTCAGTTCCTCGTTCCGCCAACGGCGCCTGCTTTCCGCAGGCGCGCCACGTTGCGACGTTGGCTGTGAGCGAATTCAAGGCAGGTCGTGCGCACGCGCCGGAGCTCGCATTACCAGTGTATTTGCGCGACAATGTGGCGCTGACCCTGGCAGAGCAAGGACGCGGAGCCTAAAGTTTTTGCCCGTCGTCCCGGCGAACGCCGGGACCCAGCGACTTAGGTGTGCAGCATGACCAGCTTCGCTGTTGCAATACGCGTCCAGCGTTCGCAAACGCCATTCACACTGCAGTCGCCCTGCCATCAACAACCCACTAAAGCTGCCCAATCACCAGCTGCACCAGCAAGCTGCTGATCGACACCGCGGCCCACACCCCCAGTCCCAGCAGGATCGGCCGCGCGCCAGTCGCCGCCATCTTGCGCAGGTTCGCCGAGAGGCCGATGGCGGTGAGCGCCACGATGATCATGAACTCCGCCGCCAGATGGATCGCAGGCTGCAGCGCGACTGGCACGTAACCCGCCGTACGCACCGCCGAGGCCACCAGAAACCACAGGATGAACCAGGGAAAGATGCGTCGCAGACTGAAATCGCTGGCGCCGCCCGACTGTTTCGCGGCGCGCTTCTCGCGCACGGCGACAACCATCGCGAGGATCAAACAGATCGGAATGATCAACGTAGCGCGCGTCAGCTTCACGATCGTCGCGTAGTCGCCGGCGGCGGTGCTGTAGCTATAGCCGGCCGCAACCACCGACGACGTATCGTTGATGGCGGTACCCGCCCACAGCCCAAAACCGAGATCGGACAAGTGCAGCATGTGCCCGAGCAGCGGAAACAACAGCACGGCGACGAGGTTGAACAAGAAGATCGTGGAGATCGCGAACGCCGTGTCGTGATCGTCTGGCTTGATGATCGGCGTTACTGCAGCGATCGCCGAACCACCGCAGATCGCGGTGCCCACGCCGATCAGTACCTGCAGCTTGTCGTGCACTTTCATCAGGCGGCCGAGCACCAGCGCAGTGACGAAGGCCGTCGTCATCGTCACCATGGTGACGGAGAGCGACTCCAGTCCGGTCTTCGCGACTTGCGTCAGGCTCAGGCCGAATCCCAGCGCAATGATCGACCACTGCAGAATGTGCTTGCTGGCGAACTGGATGCCGGGGTTGAAGCTGTCCGACGGCGAGAGCAGGTTGCGCACCGCGATGCCGAGCACGATGCCAAATACCGGACCGCCAATCAGCGGTACAAGATGTCCTAGCCACCACGCCACCAGCGCGATGCCGATGGCTAGCAATAACCCTGATGCGCGAAGGTGCAAGCCAGGTGTGGTCATAGGGATCGATGCGGCGTTCATGGCGGGAAGCCTGGGGGATAGGCCTAT
Organism: Lysobacterales bacterium; assembly: GCA_015655335.1. Lineage (GTDB taxonomy): Bacteria > Pseudomonadota > Gammaproteobacteria > Xanthomonadales > Rhodanobacteraceae > Dyella_B. The sequence goes on from JAATFF010000128.1 coordinate 8,749, forward strand.
TGTCCGCGCCGGCATCTATTAGGAAAATTTGAAATATCTAATCAAACCTATAAAATATGCTGATGCTTAACGTCAGCCTGCGCCAACTCGAAGTTTTCGTGCAGATCGCCCTGCACGGCAGTGTTCGCGCCGCTGCCGAGCGGCTTTACCTCACCCAGCCGGCCGCCAGCATGGCTTTGGCCGAGATGGAGCGGCAGCTGGACGCACCGGTCTTCGACCGTGAACGGGGACGGCTGCGCCTCAATGCACGCGGGCGCGAGCTGCTTCCGCTGGCGCAGGAGCTGCTTGAGCGCCACGCTGAATTCGGACGCCGGGCCACGGGCAAAGTCGCGTCGCTCGCGGGTGATCTGCGCATCGGCGCAAGCAACACGGTCGGCAATTACCGCGTCGGTGAGTTGCTCGGCGATTTCGTGCGCGCACACCCGCAGGTAGCGATCCGTCTTCGTGTCGCCAATACAGGCGATATTGCCGCCGCCGTGCTCGATCACAGCCTGGATATCGGATGCGTGGAGGGACCCGTCACGCATCCACTGCTTGAAGCGCGCCCCTGGCGCGACGATACATTGGTGGTGTGCGCACCACCGGATCATCCGCTAGCGAAAAAGCGCAGCCTAAAACCCGAACACTTTGCTGGAGCGCGTTGGGTGTTGCGCGAACCTGGTTCGGCCACGCGCGCCACCAGCGAACGAGCACTTGCCCAGCTACCACCCGGCGAAACCGTGATGGAGCTGGATCAGATCGAAGCCATCAAACAAGCCGTCACGGCAGGCTTAGGCATTGCCTGTTTGCCGGAAGTTGCAGTGACGGATGCGCTTGCCACGGGCCGATTGGTCGCGCTCAAAACGCCATTCCTGGATTTGCGTCGCAAGCTTTCGATCTTGCTGCATCGGGAAAAATATCGAGGCGCGGTGTTGGAGGCGTTCCTGGATTCGGTGTCAGTCGTGTAATGGGTGCGGCTCGATTCGCGCACTCATCAACGACGCGTCGGTTCGACAACTGGAAGCAACGGTTAAAACGTTTCGGGTGGATCGATTACTGATCGCAACCCGTAATGTTGGCCAGCAGTATCTCCGCTTCTTCGTGCGTGCGTGAGCGAATCAACAGTGGCGCATGCTGGCGGAGCGTGGCGTGGTTGAGCGTCGCGAGCCGGTCGCGCACATGCAGGATCTGGCTAGGATGCATGCTGAATTCTTTCAGGCCCAGTGCGAGCAGCAGCGCGGTGAAGTTGACGTCGCCGCCGATTTCGCCGCAGAGACTCACCGGCTTACCGGCGCGACGGCCTGCGCTGATCACGTGCGATAGCAAACGCAGCAACGCCGGTTGCAACGGGTTGTAGATGTTTTCCAATGCATCGTTGCCGCGATCGGCAGCGAGTACGTACTGCGCCAGGTCGTTGGTGCCGATGGCGAGAAAGTCGGAGTGTTCGAGCAGTGCGCGCACGTTGATCGCAGCGGCGGGCACTTCGATCATGGCGCCGAGCGGAAGTTTTTCCGGCAGATCGATGTTCTCACGCTTGAGATCCTGCCGGGCTAGTTTGAATAGCGTGCGTACGGCGATCAGTTCGTCCGGCTGGGTGACCATCGGCACCAGCACGCGTACCGGGCCGTAGCAGGCAGCGCGCAGGATTGCGCGAATCTGCGTGGTGAACACAGCCGGATGACGCAACGAAAGACGCACACCGCGCACGCCTAATGCAGGATTTTCTTCGCCGCGAATGGTCAAGCCCGCGGCATCTGCTTTGTCGGCGCCCAGGTCGAGCGTACGAATGGTGACCGGCGCACCGCCCATGCCGAGCACCATGTCGCGGTAAGCGATGAACTGCTCGTCTTCCGACGGCAAGCCCTTGTGGCGCAGAAACAGGAATTCGGTGCGATAGAGACCGATGCCATCCGCGCCGCGTGCACGCGCCATGGCGACATCCGAGGGAGACTCGGCGTTGGCGAGCAAGCGCACTTCGATGCCGTCGCGCGTGCGCGTGGGAGCGTTGGCCAGACTGGCGAGGCGACGACCTTCCATCGCCGCTTCACGCTGCCATGCGCGATAGCGAGCGAGATCTTGCGCCGTGGGATGCACCACCGCTTCGCCATGCTCGGTATCGAGCAAGATGAGGTCGTCGTCGTGGATGGTGGACAGCGCATCGCGCGTACCGACCAGCATGGGCAAGCTGAGGCTGCGCGCAAGAATCGCGCTGTGCGAGTAGGGACTGCCCGAGCTGGTGATCACGCCAAGCAAACCGTTGCCGGCCAGATGCGCCATGTCGGCGGGGGCGATCGTGTCAGCCACCAGAATTTCGCCGACGCGAGCGGCGAGCTTGCGTTCCTCCACGCTGGTCTGGCGTTGCAATGCAGAGATGACGCGGCTGATGACTTGGTCGACATCTTCCATGCGGCTGCGTAGATACGGGTCATCCATCGCGGCGAAGACACCGGCGAGACGATCGCGCTGCTTTTTCAACGCGGCGCCCGCACGGTAGCGGCCGATGGTGATCATTTCGTCCAGGCCGCGCAGCAGTTCCGCGTCGTCGAGCAAAAGACTATGTGCGTCGATGAATTCGTTGACTTCGCGCGCCAGTGCGCCGTGCAGTTTGCCGCGCAATTCGTGCAGCTCTACTCGCGCTGTATCGAGTGCGGCGTGCAGGCGCTCAAGTTCCGAAGGAATTTCTTCCTCGGCAAGTGGACGGGTGTCGACCAGATAGCGACTGGGTTGCACCAGTCGGGCGCGACCCAAGGTCATGCCGCGCGATGCCATCGTGCCGGACAGGATTTGCCTCATAGGCAAACTCCCGTCGAAGCGGAAGCGAGGAGTAAGAAACGAAGGGCAGGCGCAAGATCGCCTGGCGCGGACGCCATGGCGATAGCAGTTGTGCGTGTCCCGCTCCCTGTTCCTTGCTTCATCCTTACGCTCCTTCGTCGAATTTACGTTCGAATAGATCCACTACCGCGTTAAGTGCGGTCGCTTCGTCTGGTCCGTCGGCGCGCACGGTAAGCGACGTGCCGATGCCTGCGGCCAACATCATCACGCCCATGATGCTTTGCGCATTCACTTCGCGTCCTTTGCTGATCAACCAGACCGTGGATTTGAAACCTTGCACGAGCTGCACCAGCTTGGCCGATGCGCGGGCATGCAAGCCCAATTTGTTGGAGACGACAATTTCTTTTTCAAGCATGATCTATGAAGATTCCTCCGCGACCGCCGCTGGCCGCGATTTCCGCAAGTTCATCCAGCGGCTTGTCGGCGTAATTGAGCACGCGCAGCAGCATCGGCAAGTTCAATCCCGATACGCAACGCAGCCTTACGCCGACCGTACTCAACGACAGCCCGATGTTGCAGGGCGTGGCGCCATAAAGATCTGCCAACACCAGCACACCTTCACCGTGATCCAGTTCACGCGCATGCTTGGCAGTAAGCGTGCGCATCACATCGGGATCGGCGCGAGCCGGTACCTCCACGGTGGCAACGCGCAGCGGCAGTTTCGGCAACACGTGACGTGCTGCTTTCACCAGCGCCTGGCCGACCGACTCGTGGGTCATCAGTAGCACGCCTACGGTCATGACACGGCGGCTTCAGTGGAGCTTGTTAGTGACAACATAAATATCACTCTAGTTCACGATGGAAAGTCAGGACGCCTTCGCGATTAGTGCGATAGTGCGCAGCAAGTTTTTCGACCAGGTAGACCGAGCGGTGACGGCCGCCGGTGCAACCGATGGAAATGGTGACGTAGCTGCGGTCGTCCGCTTCGAAGCGGGGCAGCCAGGCATCTAGCCAGCGTGAGGTGTCGGCGAAGTATTCGCTCACCAGCGGCTGTTGTTCGAGGAACTCGCGCACGGGGCCGTCTTTGCCCGATAGCGGACGCAGTGTCGGTTCCCAATGCGGGTTGGGCAGGCAACGTGCGTCGAAGACAAAGTCGGAATCCAGTGGCAATCCGCGACGGAACGCGAATGATTGGAACATCAACGTGAGGCCCGCCGTGGTCTGCGCGTAACCCGTCGCGATCAGACGACGCAGTTGGTGCACATTCAATTCGCTGGAGTCGATGACCCGTTCGGCGATCGCCATCAGCGGGCGAAGCAGGCGGCGTTCTTCGGCGATGGCGTCGGCCAAGGACATGCCGCGCGCGGCAAGCGGGTGGCGGCGACGCGTTTCCGAGAAACGCTTCATCAGCACGGCGTCGCTGCAGTCAAGGAAGATCAGATGCACTTGAACGCTTGCCGCCAGCACCGAAAGCACTTCGGGCATGTGTTGAAAGTCTTCATCGCGGTTGCGCACATCCACGCCGACGGCAATGCGTCGGCGATGGCTGTCGCCGCGAGTCGCCGCAACGACCACCTGCGGCAATAACGCGCTGGGCAAGTTGTCGACGCAGTAGAACTCGAGATCTTCCAGCGCGCGCAACGCGACTGTCTTGCCGCCGCCGGACATGCCGGTGAGTACCACCAGATGAATAGCGTTCGGATCGTCGGCGGAGATAAGGCTGTCGTTCTGAATCATGACATCACCAAGGGGGGAGCCGACGCATTTGGTGGGCCTGGCGGTCCATGAAGCTCAGCGCTGGGTCGATTCCCTTGCTCTTGAGCATGTGGCTACGCACGGCAGCCTCTACCAGTACGGCCAGGTTGCGGCCGGGTGCGACGGGCAGCGTTATCATCGGTACTTGCACATCGAAAATTTCGCGATGGCCCACGTCGCCGGTGAGGCGCGTCAGGCCATCGGTGTATTCGCCATCGCGCATCGGCTTGAGGTGCACGACCAGGCGCAGGTATTTGGATGTCTTCACCGAGGTATGGCCGAACATCTCGCGCACGTTGAGCACACCCAGGCCGCGCACTTCCAGCAGATCCTGCAGCAGCTCGGGGCACGCGCCATCGATCACGTCCGGCGCGATCAGCGTGAATTCGGGAGCGTCGTCGGCGACCAGGCGATGGCCGCGGCTGATCAGTTCCAGCGCTAGCTCGCTTTTGCCGGAGCCTGCCTCACCGGTGATGAGTACGCCAATCGAGAACACTTCCAGCAACACGCCGTGCAAAGTAAGGCGCGGGGCCATGGTGCGCGCCAAGTGGTATTGCATCCAGGTCAGCAGCTCGTGGCCACGCTTGGCGCTAATCCATAGCGGCGTGTTGGTTTCTTCTGCCACTTCGCGCAGATCGGCGGGGATCGCCTGGTCTTTGGTGACGATGAACGCCACGGGCTGGGTGGCGGCGGCTTTGTGGATCACTTCCCAGCGCTGACGCGAATCGAGGCCGTCGAGATAGCTCAGTTCTTCGGTGCCAACGATCTGGATCTTGTTCGGGTAGATAACGTTGAGGTAGCCGACCAGCGACGGGCGACGGGCGGGCGTGGAACCGTACTCCAGTACGCGCGTTTCGCCACGCATGCCCGCGATCCAGCGCAGCGCCATGCGCTCGTGGATATCGTCGAAGAGTTGTCGGGCGGTGAGGCGGTCCAAGAGCGTTCCTTTGCGCCGCGGGTGGCCGGGTGGGGGCGGCGGCAGGAACATTGTGCCAGTTTGGGCCAGGCGGCGTGTTTTCACGCGGCCTGGCTGGGGGAGGGCGCCCGCCCCATTCGGAGCGGGCGAGGGAGGTCAGCCGTATTGGCGAACCTCGCGTACTTCGCGCTGGTGCTTGTCACACAGCTTTTCACGGTGACGGCGTAACTGGGTCACGAGCAGGTCAAACAAACTGTCGATGGAGACGTACATGTCGTTCTCGGATGCCTCGGCATGCAATGTTTTGCCTGCCACATTCAGCGTTCCCTCGGCGCGTTGCTGGAGTTTGTTCACTGAGAGCACGACGTTCAGGCTAACTATGCGGTCGTCGAGGCGGGTCAATCGATCGAGCTTTGCTGTCACATGGTCTCGTAGAGCCTGGGTGACATCGATCTGTTGACCACTGAGTTGGAATTGCATGGTGCGCCTCCTTCTAGAGCTGGCCGCCAGTGGCGGCATGGATCGATGCGCGGATCGCCGTGAAAACGATCGTTGCACCGTGAAGCAAAACCTTACTCTTGGATATGGGAACGTTCCGTTTAGCCGCAAGTTCCCGGGCGATAACACAGCGCCGGGTTCAACTGTTGCGCTGTCGCTCGCTTGAGCTGGGAATACGCAGAATTTCGCGGTATTTGGCGACCGTTCGACGTGCTACCTGAATGCCTTTGTTGTGCAGTTCTTCGGCGAGGGCCTGATCCGACAACGGTTTGCGCGGATCTTCCCCATCGACGAGCTTGCGCAACATGGCCTGGATGGCGGTGGCCGATGCACTGCCGCCATCTTCGGTGGAAACGCCGCTAGAGAAGAAATACTTCAGCTCGTAAGTGCCGCGCGGCGTATGGATGTACTTGCGGGTAGTTACACGTGAAATCGTTGACTCATGCATACCCACCTCCTCCGCCACTTCGCGCAGCACCAAGGGCTGCATCGCTTCCGGGCCGTAGTCCAGGAAAGCGCTTTGCCGGCGCACGATGGCGTCAGCCACCTTTAACAGTGTTTCGGCACGGGACTCCAAACTCTTGATAAGCCACCGTGCTTCCTGCAGCTGGCCGCGCATCCAGCTTGCGTCATCGCTGCGCGCCCGCGCAATAAGACTGCAATAGTGATGGTTAAGACTAAGTTTTGGCTGGCTGTCGGGATTCAGGACGACGTGCCAACGGGTGCCATCCCTGCGCGCGTAGACGTCGGGGGCCACGTATTCCACCGGCGTGGTGTCCATCGCGGCGCCGGGGCGTGGATCCAGGCTGCGGATCAGGATAGCTGCCGTGGTCGTATCTTCCTCGCTCGCATGCAGTCGGCGGGCGAGTTTCACCATGTCGTTGCGCGCAAGCAATTCGAGTTCGTTTTCGACAATGCGCAGCGCAAGATCGCGTTGTGGCGTGCTGGGATCGAACTGTTCGAGCTGGGCGCGTAGACAATCCTGCAGATCGATACTGGCCACGCCCGCAGGATCGAAATGCTGCAGCTGCCGGCGCACGCTTTCCACTTCGTCGAGCGTGGCTTTCAAATGTGGTGGCAACGCAGCGAGCACGGCGTCCAGGCCTTCGCCCAGATAGCCGTCCGTATTCAACGCATCGATCAACACCGTGGCGATGGCCTTGGCACGCGGATCCATCGGTGTCAGGTTGAGCTGCCACATCAAATGTTCTTGCAGGGATTCGGCCGCCGCGTTTTGCGGCTCCATGCCTTCGTCGTCGCGATTGTTCTGGCTGCTACTGCTGCTACCGTTGCTGGACGAGAAATCGATCGGCCGGTCGGAGTTGATGTCGGCCTCGGTCCATTCCGGCGCTTCATCGTTTTCGCTGCTCGACGAAGCATCGCTGCTGGTGGAGGAGGTCGAGACCGGCACATCGAATTCGTTTTCGAATTCGTCGTCGCCTTCGGTTTCATCCTGCTCCGCGTCGGCGTCCTCAGCGAACTCGAGCAGCGGGTTGCTCTCGGCGAGTTGACGCAACTCGGCAGCCAGCTCCAGTTGCGACAACTGCAGAAGGCGAATGGCCTGTTGCAATTGTGGCGTAAGAGCCAGCTGCTGATTGAGACGGAACTGAAGCCCTGGTTTCATGCCTGCCAAAGAGGTGAACTTGGCAACATCCTAACCCTTCGCCGGAGTGCCGACTATAGCTTCCGCGGCCGGAACGGTGGGTCGTGCATGCGGATGTGAAGCGGCGCAAGTTGCAACTTGTGCCGCCCGTTTGGATACTGTATTACAGGCGGAATTCCCGACCCAGATAAACCTCGCGGACCTTTTCGTCGGCCAGGATATGCGCTGGGGTGCCGCGCGAGAGCACCTCGCCTTCATTCATGATGTAGGCGCGATCGCAGATACCTAATGTCTCACGCACGTTGTGATCGGTAATCAGCACACCGATGCCGCGTTCCTTCAAGTGCCGCACGATGCGTTGGATTTCGCCGACCGAGATTGGGTCCACGCCAGCGAACGGTTCGTCCAGCAACATGTAGCGCGGTTGTGCCGCGAGGGCGCGGGCGATTTCCACGCGACGACGTTCGCCGCCCGATAGGCTGATGCCTTTCTGCCCGGCGATGTGCGCGATCTTGAGTTCGTCCAGCAGGCTTTCCATTTCGGCGTCGCGCTTGCGCTGGTCGAGACCTTCGCGCAATTCCAGCACGGCCATGATGTTGTCCGCCACGCTTAGCCGACGGAACACCGATGCTTCCTGCGGCAGGTAACCGATGCCGAGCCTGGCGCGGGCGTGCATAGGCAGGCCGGTGATGTCCTGTTTGTCGAGCTTGATCGCGCCGCCATCCGCTTCGATCAGGCCCACAATCATGTAGAAACACGTGGTTTTGCCAGCGCCGTTAGGGCCGAGCAGACCCACCACTTCGCCCTGGCGGATCGAGAACGCGAAATCGCGCACCACTTGGCGCGCGCGGAAACTTTTTTGCAGCCCTTCAGCGGAAAGCATGGGTAACGGTTATCCCTTGGTCGGCGCGCTGCTGGCAGGTGCCGGCGTGGTGGGTGAGCTGGAGGCCGAGGCCGGTTTGGTTGCGCCCGATGGTGTCGTAGAGCCAGGCTTGGCCGGTGTCGTGGTTGGCTTTGCCGCTGGCGCGCCGTTCTTCGGCGTCACCGGTTTTTGCTTCGGAAGGAAGGTCATGTGTACCGGACCTTCGTTACCGCTTTCGCCGACGATGTAACCGGTTTGCTGGTTGTAGGTGAGTTTGGCGCCAAAGGACTCGCCCTTGGTTGCCTGCCAGATATGCGCGTGGCCGGTAAGGATCGCGATGCCGTTGACGTTATCGTAATAGAGCTGATCCGCATCGCCCGTCATAAGGTTGCCGTTGTCATCGATCTGTTCGATATGCGGCTGCTTCTGCGGCGTTGCCGTCACGATGATGTGATCGACGGACGTGTCTTCCTTCGCGGTGTAAATCTTCGCGAGCTGACCGGTCAACTTCATCGTTCCCTGCGTGATCAGGATGTTGCCCGTCAAGGTGGTGACCGAGTTGGGCTCGTTGTAGCCATCCATGTGATCGGCATGCACGACATTAATTGGCTGATTGCGGTCGTCCTGCCTTGCCAGCGCTGGTTGCAGGAGCAGCAGCCCCGTGGCCAGCAGGCTGAGTCGTAGCATTTTTCGGGGTCCGATACAGGATGCCATGCACGTCATGGAGCAACTCCAAGTGATTATCGTTGAGGCTGGCACGCATGCCGATGCCATTCATTACGCTTTGACCTTGCGTCATTGTCGCTGGCGCCGCCGTTTCCATGCGGTTTTCTTTCGGCCAGCCGGTGACGTCCGAGGTATGCAATGTTGCCATGGGACCCAGGGCGTAGGCAGGGCGGTACATGTAGACCGCGCCGTCCAGTCGCATCAAGGTGCCTGATTTGTTGACCCAGCCGTAGGGGGCGTTGCCTTGCCAGTCCGGTACGCCCGGTTTTTTGGCGGTGATATCGAAGACCGGAGCGTTGATGTAGAGCGATTCGTCGCTCGTGCGACGATCCATGCGCGGCGCGGTCATGGTGAAGTTCAACAGGCCGTCGACGTCGTAACTCCACACCTTGGAGTTGTAGAGGACGTAATCGGAAATGGGTGGTCCGACGAAGTCGTTAACCGGAGCACCACCCTCGACCCAGCGGTCCAGAATCCAGCTCGCAGGCGCGGCGATGGCGAGAAAAACAATCGCTACCGTAATGCGGTTGTCGCGGATGTATTGGCGAAAACTCACCGCCAGTGCTCCTGTTCCGCGGACGTCTTGCCCTTCGCGTGCAAAATGAGATCGCATACTTCGCGTACCGCACCCTGGCCGCCGCGGAGGCTGGTTTGCCAATGCGCTTGCTCGGTGACCCACGGATGGGCGTTGGCAACCGCCACCGCCAGTCCGGCCATACGCATGACCGCTATATCCGGCAGATCGTCACCCACAAAAGCGATCTCGTCGGGCTGCAAATGCAGGGCTTCGAGAATTTGCATCATGCATTCGCGCTTGTCGTTTTGTCCTTGATAGACGTGGGCGATATCCAGTTCTTCCGCGCGCAGTGCAACCGGGTGGCTGATGCGTGCGCTGATGATGGCTACGTGCACCCCGTGGGCTTGCAGCCTTTTCAGGCCTAGGCCGTCGTGCACGTGAAACACCTTGGTTTCGTGTCCGCTTTCGGTGTACCAGAGGCGACCATCGGTAAGCGTGCCATCGACATCGAACGCTGCCAGACGGATCTTGGCGGCGCGGGCCAGTACTTCGGCGGGCAGGTTGGCAAGATATTCCATGAGCTTTCCGTCAGACGACGCGGGCGCGCAGCAGGTCGTGGATGTTCAGTGCGCCGACCACGCGTTGTGCGTCATCAACCACCAGTAGGGCGTGAATCTGGTATTTCTCCATCAGCTGTGCCGCTTCGATGGCCAGCTTGTCGGCGCTAATGACCTTGGGACCGCGGGTCATCAGGTCGCTGACCTTGGCGTTGCGCAGATCGACGCCATCGTCGTCCAGCGCGCGACGCAAGTCGCCGTCGGTGAAAACGCCCAGCAGGTGCTGTTCGTTGTCAACGACGGCGGTCATACCCAGGTGTTTGTGGGTCATTTCCATCAAGGCTTGGGTGAGGCTCGCGTCAGGAGAGATCATCGGTATGCCGGTGCCCGTATGCATCACGTCGCTGATATGCAACAGCAGGCGGCGGCCCAGGCTTCCAGCTGGATGTGAACGCGCGAAGTCCTCAGAGGTAAACCCGCGTGCTTCCAGCAGTGCGATCGCCAGGGCATCGCCCATGACCAGGGCGGCGGTGGTACTGGCCGTTGGGGCCAGGCCCAGCGGGCAAGCTTCGGCGGAAATGCCAGCATCCAAGTGCACATCGGCCTGGTCGGCCAGGGAGGAATCCGGGTTGCCGGTAATCGCAATTAGCGGAATGCCCTGGCGCTTGATCACCGGCAGGATAAAGAGAATTTCGTCGGTTTCGCCGGAGTTGGACAGGGCGAGCACCACATCCTGCGGCAGGATCATCCCCAGGTCGCCATGACTGGCCTCGCCCGGGTGGACAAAGAAGGCCGGGGTGCCGGTGGAGGCCAGGGTGGCGGCGATCTTGCGCCCCACGTGGCCGGATTTACCCATGCCCGTGACCACCAATCGCCCCTTGCAGCCCAGGATCAGCCGGCAGGCGGCCACAAACGTATCGTCGATCCGTGGCTCCAGCGCTCGAATGGCAGCGGCCTCAGTGGCGATAACCGTGCGTGCGCTGCGTACGATGGCGGCGGCATCCACCCGGGTGGATTTGGGCTTGGCGATGGGTGCGTTCATGCGTCCTCGGTGGCAGCGGGCAGGGGAGCGCCGGGGCTGTGTCGTTTCTGCGACAGCAGATTTCCATTAACATGGCATATTCGCATTCTATCTTGATGCCTGATGCCAATGGCTCGCCCCTTAACATCGAGCGGCCGGCGTTCAGGATCTCCCCAATGGAAAAACAATGGACGCAGCCAGCATCCAGGCAATGATTGAAACGGGCCTGCCCGGCGCACGGGCTAACGTGCAAGGGGACGATGGCGTGCACTTCGAGGCGGAAGTGGTGGCCGTGCAGTTTGCAGGCAAGTTGCCGCTGGCGCGCCATCGGCTGGTCTATGCCACGCTGGGTGACTTGATGGGGGGCGCGATTCATGCGCTTGCACTGAAGACTCTCACGCCGGAAGAAGCCGCCGCGCGCCGTTGACGGTCGCTGCCGCGCTCTCCGGAAGCTCGCTTTCTAAGGATTCTCGATGGCCAAAATTCTGATCAGCGGCGGCGAGCCGCTACGTGGCGAAGTAGGTATTTCCGGCGCCAAGAACGCCGTATTGCCGATTCTCGCGTCCTGCCTGCTCGCCGACGAGCCGGTGACCATCAGCAACGTGCCGCATCTGCACGATGTCACCACCACCATGGAACTGCTCGGCCAGATGGGCGTGCAACTGGTGCTGGACGATCGCATGAAGATCCAGGTCGATCCGCGCTCGACCGACCGCTACTTCGCGCCGTATGAGCTGGTGAAGACCATGCGCGCCTCGATCCTGGTGCTTGGGCCGTTAGTGGCACGCTTCGGCCAGGCGGAAGTCTCGCTGCCCGGCGGCTGCCAGATCGGTTCGCGTCCGGTCGACCAGCACATCCGCGGCCTGCAGGCGCTGGGTGCGGAGATCGAAGTCGAGAACGGCTACATCAAGGCCCGCGCCAAGCGCCTCAGGGGCGCCCGTATCGTCATGGACATGGTGACCGTTACCGGTACCGAGAACGTGATGATGGCGGCGGTGCTGGCCTTCGGTACCAGCGTCATCGAAAACGCTGCGCAGGAGCCCGAGGTCGTCGACCTGGCCAATTGCCTCAACGCGATGGGCGCACAGATCGAAGGTGCGGGCACCTCGACCATGGTGATCCATGGTGTGGAGCGCTTGCATGGCGCGTCGTACGAAGTATTGCCTGACCGTATCGAGACCGGCACCTTCCTGGTTGGCGCCGCGATGACCGGCGGCAAGGTACGCGCACGCAACGCGCGTGCCGACACGATGGATGCCGTATTGGCGAAGCTGGAAGAAGCCGGCGCGCATATCTCTACCGGTCCGGATTGGATCGAGCTGGACATGCAGGGACGTCGTCCCAAGGCCGTGAATATCACCACGGCGCCGTATCCTGCGTTTCCCACCGACATGCAGGCGCAATTCACCGCGCTCAACTGCGTGGCCGAAGGCGTGGGCATCATCACCGAGACCGTGTTCGAGAATCGCTTCATGCATGCGCACGAATTGCAGCGCCTGGGCGCGGACATTCGTCTGGAAGGCAATACCGCAATCATCCAAGGCGTGGACAAGATGAGCGGCGCGCCGATCATGGCGACCGATCTGCGCGCGTCGGCGTGTCTGGTGTTGGCGGGTCTGGTTGCCGAAGGCGATACCACGGTCGATCGCGTGTATCACATCGACCGTGGTTACGAGAACATCGAAGAGAAGCTCGGCACCTTGGGCGCGAAAATTCGACGCTTGCCGACCTGATGCTTCCGATACGAAACGGGCCGCGCAAGCGGCCCTTTTTTATGGTGTGCTGTAGTGAATCAGCTGCATGGTCAGATCGCCGCCGTCGCTTTGTGCCATTTTTACCGGTAGCGGAAATTGCTTGGGCACGTACCACGCGTCGAAATGTTTATCCGAATCGGTGCGTGTTACGCGTTCGGCCTGGAAGCTGCCGGCCGGTACCTTGATTGCTTCCGTACCTTGCACTTTGAACTGCTGCTGCTCCACGCGCTGCTTCACGCCCACGGGTAGTGTGACGCTCGAGTTGCCGTTGCGTAGCGCAAGGCCGAGCGCCAAGGGCATGGTGTTGCGATCGACCATGCCTGCTGTGGCGGCATAGTTGGTCGGTCCTTTACCTTCGTCGACGCTGACTTGTTTGCTGTTCCAGTCCACCTGCATCACGCGCTGCTTGGTCTTGAGCGCACTTACCTTGGAGTTGTACGTTTCGGTTTCGGGTGCGTCGTTGTTCCAGCGGAAGCGTGTGACATCGCTTGAGTTGGCGCCAAGCATGGCGGCCAGTCCGGAAGTACCGTGAATCTGGTTGCTGTATTCGTACTCGCCATGGCCGAGCGATGTAAGCGTGATGGTCGCCTGACCCATCGCTTCGCCACCGCGAGACACCTGGTATGTCGCGGTGAATGGCGTGGGTGCCGCAGCGAATACGGCGGTGGTAAAGGTGACCAGCGCGAAGCCGGCGAGGAGCGTGTGGGATAGTTTGAGTGTGCGCATGGATCGGCAGTGTACGCGCGAATCCTGAACGCATCGTTGCGAGCGTAAAGGTCAGCGAATCAACGTTCCGTCCAGCCATCGCAAGGGTTTGCGAAGCGGTTCGCCATCGAAGCTTATATCGCTGGCGCCCAACGATAGCCACCCCGCAGCGATCAGCGCGACAACGGCGCACAGCAGCTGATGCTCGAGCGGTAGAAGCCGTTCCGCCAGCGTGTTTTCATTGTCGCCGGCTTGGATAGATAACAAGGTTTGGGCGATGACCGGGCCGCCGTCCAACTCCGCCGTGACGTAATGCACGCTGGCGCCATGTTCGGCATCGCCTGCTTTCAGTGCGCGACGGTGCGTGCGCAGGCCAGGGTATTTGGGCAGCAATGACGGATGGATATTGATCATCCGACCTGCCCACGGTTTTAGCGCATCGCCATCGATGATGCGCATGAAGCCCGCGAGCACCAGCAAGTCTGGCTTCGTGGCTGCGATGCGATCGAACAAGGCGAAATCGTAGTCGCGACGTTCGGCGTGGTCGCGTGGATCCATCACCAAGGTTGGAATGCTCGTCATCTGCGCAAGCTGCAACGCGCCGGCATCGGCCTTGTCGCTCGCAACCAATACGAATTCCACGGGCAGTTCATCGCGATCGCGCGCCGCCAGCAGCGCGGCGAAATTGCTGCCGCGGCCGGAGACGAGTACTGCGATGCGAAGAGGTGCAAGCATGTTTAGGGGATGTGTCTGATTAGGCCCGTCATCCTGGCGGAGGCCGGGATCCAGTGACTCAAGCGCTAACGCTGCGTGCTTCGCACTACATATTTCACTGGGCCCGGGTCTTCGCCGGGGCGGCGTTGAGGTGATGTGCTTAACCGATATGCACGCGCTCGTCGCCTTGCGCGGGCACGACTTCGCCGATGATCGAGCTCTTCAATCCATGTTTCGCAAGCAACGCCGATGCAGCGGCCACGGCGTCGCGCGGCAGCAGCACGGTGAAACCGATGCCGCAGTTGAACGTGCGCCACATTTCCTCGCGCGCCACGTTGCCTTCGCGCATCAGCCAATCGAACACCGGCGGCAGCACGATGGCTGACGCTTCGAGTTTCAGGCCAAGTCCGTCGGGTACGACGCGGATGATGTTTTCCTTCAGGCCACCGCCGGTGATATGCGCCATGCCGTGCACGGGCACCGTCGACTTCAACAGTTCCAGCATTGGCTTTACGTAGATGGTGGTGGGTGCCATCAGCGCATCGGCCAGCGTTACGCCGCCAAGATCCAGATCAAAGGGGCTGCCGGCGCGCTCGACGATCTTGCGGATCAGCGAGTAACCATTCGAATGCGGACCAGAAGACGCCACGCCCAGGACCACATCGCCAGCGACGATGCCTTCGCCGCTTAGCAATGCATCCTTTTCGACGGCGCCGACGGTGAAGCCGGCCAGGTCGTATTCGCCCGGCGGGTACATATCGGGCATTTCGGCCGTCTCGCCGCCGATCAGCGCGCAGCCGGCCAGCTCGCAGCCCTTGGCGATGCCGCCGACCACCGCGACCGTGGTATCCACGTCCAGCTTGCCGGTGGCGAAATAATCGAGGAAGAACAGTGGCTCGGCGCCTTGCACCAGCACGTCGTTCACGCACATGCCGACTAGGTCGATGCCGATCGTGTCGTGCCGGCCCAACTGCTGAGCCAGCTTGAGCTTGGTGCCCACGCCGTCGGTGCCCGAGACCAGCACCGGTTCCTTGTAGCGTGTGCCGAGATTGAACAAGCCGCCAAAACCGCCCAGGCCGCCCATCACTTCGGGACGGAAGGTGCGCTTGACCAGCGGTTTGATGCGTTCGACCACGGCGTTGCCGGCGTCGATATCTACGCCAGCGGCGCGGTAAGTGAGGGCGTCGGACATGGCGGACCTGTGCTTCGGAAAACGAAAGGGACGCTGTGATTCTTTCTTTACCAGCGCCCTTGACCCTGTTTGCCCGCAGTTCTTCGGGCCGCCAGCTCAACAGACGGCCAGTCTGCTTTCGCCAGCGCCCCTGTGATCTGCAGGCAAACAATGCCAATGGCACCCGTACAGAATGGACCAGAGCATCGCTAATGATAGACGTTAGGGGTGGGATTGGGCAGACTTTCGTTCAAATCCCCACCCTGAGCCCGGCCTATCCCATGCGCCTGTCACGTCTGCTGATTGCTACCTTGCTGCTTGGCCTTGTCGCGGGCCTGCCGCAGATCGCCCTTAGCCAGACGGCGTCGCCCTATACGGTGGTCGTGCCGGTATCGGATGTGAGCGATGCCCAGCGCAGCCAGGCTTTCTCCACGGCGCTGGGGCAGGTGCTGGCGCGTGTTTCGGGCGGCCAGGACCTTACGGGCAAGACCGGTTACAGCGATGCCATGCAGAATGCCGCAGGTATCGTCAAACAGTTCCAATACCAGCGTGGTGCGGGCAATCCGCCTACTCTGACCTTGTCGATCACTTTCGATCAGGGTGCCGTGCAGCGTCTGGTTACCCAAATGGGCGCCACGACGGCCGGAGTCAAACCGCCGCTGCTGCTGATTGTGCGCGGCAGCGACGGCAAGATCCTCGGCAAGGACGATCTCGGCGCCCTGGGCGACGCCGTGAGCAAGCACGGTTACCAGGTGAGTTATGCCGATCCGACCCAGCTCCCCGATCTGGACAAGCTCGCGACCGCCGATCCGGCCGCCATGTCGGCGATTAGCCGGCTGTACCACACCGGTCTGGTGCTGGTGGGCGACATGCACGCCAACGGCGCCGATTGGACGTTGATCAGTGGCGGCCAGGCCCAGCATTGGAGCGCTCAAGGCAGCAACGCCGATTTGTTCGCGGACGCCGGCAAAAGCGCCACCGATCGCCTCGGCCAGGCGCTGAACGTGATTGGCGCGACCACGGTCGACGGAAAACTGTGGGTATCCGGCCTGCACACCGCGATGGATTACGCCAATTTGCTGGCGACGTTGCGTGCGGATCCTTCCGTACAGAAAGTAGGCACACTCGCTGCACAGGACGATGGCGTGCTGCTCGCCGTGAAGGCCGGCATGCCGCTCGACGGTCTGGCGGCCAACCTCACCGCAGGCGGTCGCCTCATGCAAGGCAGCTCGCACGACGGTGCCGATGTCAGCTTGCGTTGGCTGCACTGAGCCGCGCATGGTCGCCGCGATGCCCACTGCGTCGCACTCGCCTTGGCGACATCTGCCTAATGCGATTTCCATGCTGCGGGTGTTGCTCGTCGCTCCCATCTGCTGGTTGTTGTTGCATCGAAGTTGGTCGTCGGCGCTGATGCTGGTCGCTGTGGCAGGTGTTTCGGACGGGTTGGACGGTTTTCTGGCGCGTCATTACGGCTGGCAGAGTCGGCTCGGCGGCATGCTCGATGCGATCGCAGACAAGCTGCTGTTGATCAGCTGTTTCGTGATATTGGCGTGGCTCGCGGAAGTCCCGCTCTGGCTTACGTTGATCGTCTGCGGACGTGATCTGGTCATCGCGTCCGGTGCTTTGTTCTGGCGCTTGCTGATCGGCCGCATCTATCCGCAGCCCAGTTTGTGGTCCAAAGCCTGCACGCTGATGCAGATCGTGTATCTGCTTGCTGTGCTGTTGGCGCTTGTCCATGGGCCTTCGCCAACGCTTGCGCCACTGGCCTGGCTGGTGGCTGCGCTATGCGCAGTCAGCGGCCTGGATTATGTGGTGCGCTGGTCGCATCGCGCATGGCACACCCGTTGGGCGCCATAGCGATTGCCACAAGACTTTGAACGACCACCCACATCAGCCAAACTTGTCTTCACGCCTGCCCGCCATCGATGAGCCACTCGTGTCCATAAGCCAAGAGACGTCCCGCCGCTGGCAGATGCTGGCCATTACCGTAGTCATCGCGCTGCTGGTATGGCTGCTTGCGCCAGTGCTGATGCCCTTCGCGATTGCCGCCATGCTGGCCTACCTGGGCGATCCCATGGCCAATCGCCTTGAGCGGCTGGGTATCGGTCGTACGCTTGCGGTCAGCATCGTGTTCGTGGTGCTGATACTGATTATCGGCGCTTCCCTTTTGTTGCTGGTACCGCTGATCGCACGCCAGATCGAAAACCTGGTGCAGAACTTCCCGAGTTATGTGGAGTGGGCGAGAGATACCGCGCTGCCCTGGTTGCAGACCAGATTGCATCTAGACCCGAGTGCGTTCGACACTGACCGGCTGATGGCCGAAATCAAGGAGAACATCGGCTCGATCGGTAGCGTCATCGGCAAGTTGTCGCGCTCCGGTTTCGGCGTGGTGATGTGGCTTACCAATCTGGTGCTGATTCCGGTGGTGTGGTTTTACCTGTTGCGCGACTGGGACCGTCTGGTGCTATGGATCGACCGCATGCTGCCGCGCTCGATCGAACCGACCATCGCGCACCTCGCGCGCGAATCGGACGCCGTGCTCGGCGCGTTCGTGCGTGGGCAGTTGCTCGTGATGCTGGCGCTCGCCATTTACTACGGTGCTGCGCTGACCCTGGTGGGTATCTCGGTGGGCCCGCTTATCGGCATGGTCGCGGGCCTGCTCAGCTTCGTGCCTTATCTGGGTTTCATCACAGGCTTTGCCGCGGCGATCATTGCCTCGCTGGTGCAGCACGGCGATTGGACGCATCTGTTGATGGTGGTCGGCGTCTTCGTCGTTGGTCAATTGCTGGAAGGTTATGTGCTGGTGCCGCGACTGGTGGGCGAGAAAATTGGCTTGCACCCCGTCGCGGTTATTTTTGCCGTGTTGGCTGGCGGCTATCTTTTCGGTTTTCTCGGCGTGTTGCTGGCGCTTCCTGCTGCCTCGGTGATTTTGGTGTTGTTGCGCTATCTGGCACAGCGCTACAAACAGAGTGATCTGTACACCGAAGAAGGTCAGCCCGATACCGTGATTGCGGAAGTCGACGTAACCATCGGCCAAGCATCCAACGGTGAAGTACAGACCGAAACGCGCGTTATCGAAAACAACGAATCGCCTAAACCATGACCGTGCAGTTGCCGTTGAGTTTGCGTTGGCCACGCCGCCAACGTTTCGAGCATTTCCACGCGGGTATCAACGCACCGGCCGTTGCCGCCGTGCGCACGCTCGCTACGCAGCCGGGCGCGCCGTGGTTGTACCTCAGCGGTTCGGCTGGCAGTGGTAAAAGCCATCTTTTGCTCGCTGCATGTCAAGCCGCCAGCGAAACAGGGCGCTCCGCGCAATACCTGCCGCTGAAAACGCTCCGCGACCATGCGGCCGTGATTCGCGGCGTAGCCGGCAGCGAATTTCTCGCGTTGGACAATCTGGATACACTCGCTGGCGAGCGAGATGCTGAACACGCTTTGTTCGATCTCTACAATCGCGCGCGTGCCGAAGGCACGGCACTCCTTTTCGCTGCTGAATCCGTTCCCGCCCAGTTGCCGATTACGCTACCGGATCTGCGTTCGCGTCTTGGTGCGTGTACGCAGTTCGCACTCAAACCGTTGGACGACACAGAGCGCCGCGAAGTGCTAAAGAGTCAGGCAGCGCTACGCGGCATCGAGTTGGACGATACGGTGCTGGACTGGTTGTTTGCGCGCTATGTGCGAGATCTAGGCGCTTTGCTCGATCTTCTCGATCGTCTGGATCAAGCTTCGCTGGCTGCGCAGCGGCGGATTACGGTGCCATTCCTGCGTACATTTCTGCGCGAGGCGGGCTAGGCGGTCACCGATAGGGGCTGGATAACGAAACGTCTTGGAGCAGGCTTATGGATGCGGCGGATATCAAGTTCTCCTCGAGCGAAAAGGACATCATCGTCCGAAAAATAAAGCTCTACTTTTCCGAGGAGTTGCATCAGCAAATCGGGAGTTTTGACGCCGAATTCCTGCTGGATTTTTTCGCCAAGGAGATCGGCGCATACTTTTACAATCGTGGTTTGTGCGACGCGCAAGCGGTTCTTTCGAGCAAGCTGGACGACATCCACGACGCGATTTATCAACTTGAGCGCCCGACCGAATTTGGGAGATGACATGATCGATCACACCGGAATTTCGGTAAGCAACTTCGACAAAAGCAAGGCGTTTTACGTCAAGGCGCTCGCGCCCATCGGTTATGCGCTGCTGATGGAATTTCCAGCCTCGGTGACGGGATACGCCGATGTCGCCGGATTTGGCGAGCCGCCCAAGCCCGATTTCTGGGTAAATAGCGGCGTTCCCAACAATCCGCCGATTCATGTCGGCTTTCGCGTTTCCAGTCGCGCGATGGTCGATGCGTTTTACCATGCGGCCATCGCGGCCGGTGGACGCGACAATGGACCTCCGGGCATTCGTGCGCATTATCACGAGCACTATTACGCCGCTTTCGTTCTCGATCCGGACGGTCACAACATTGAAGCGGTGTGCCACGTGCCGCAGTAGCATCGTTTATACGTAGAGAGGATGGTTTCCATGATCTGTCGTATTTGGCACGGTCGAACCTCCCGCGAACACGCTGATGCCTACGCGGCGTTTCTCGAACAACGTGCTATTCCCGACTATCGCTCGGTGCCCGGCAACATCGACGTCGCGATATTGCGACGCGACGATGGGGACGTTACCCATTTTTTGACGGTCACACATTGGGCGTCCGAACAAGTCATTCGCGGCTTTGCGGGCGACGACATTCTGAAAGCGAAGTACTACCCGGAAGATGCGGATTTTTTGCTTGAGTTCGAACCGCAGGTGCAGCACTTCGACGTGCTCAATCGTATGCCGCCGTAATCGGCAAGACGTAATCCCTTCGTCAGGCGATCATCATGGATACTGCATTTCGCTCTTCGCGAGACATCATCATCCGCACCAAGGACTGGGCGGCGGCAACCGCATTTTACACGTCGACATTGGGTCTGGCGGCGGTGTATCGAAGCGAGAAGCTTATCGGTTTCGAGACGGGTTCATTTCGCCTTTACGTTGAAAAAGGCGATGAGCATGGACCTATCTTTGAATACCTGGTGCCGGACGTGCAGGCGGCAAAAGCGGCACTGATCGCCGTCGGCTGCACACTCGTGGAAGAGGATGCGGCTGTACCGCGTTGTTATATTCGCGATCCTTACGGCATAACGTTCAATCTCGGCCACGCGGATGCGAATGCCGATACGGCATAAACAAAAAGGCGCCCGAAGGCGCCTTACGTTTTTATGCGTCATGCCGTTCAGGCTTTCAGCAAGGATGGCGTGGCTTGTGCGCCGATCATTTCCACCATCGCTTTCACTACATGCAGATTGCCCGCGACAATGTTTCCGCTTTCGGGGACGCCATCACGGCCTGCGAAGTCGGTGCATTGACCGCCCGCTTCGCGCACCAGCAGCACGCCGGCGGCCATGTCCCAGGGTTTGAGGCCAATCTCGAAGAAGCCGTCGTAGCGTCCGGTGGCGGTATACGCCAGGTCCAGTGCAGCGGAGCCAGAGCGGCGAATATCTTCAGCCTGAGTGAGCAGGGCGCGGGTCATGGCCAGCTGCGTATCCAGATGCGCGCGCTGACGATAGGGGAAACCGGTGGCGATCATTGCGCCCGTGAGGTTTTCGCGCTTGGTTACGCGGATGCGACGATCGTTGAGATAGGCGCCGTCGCCCTTGCTTGCGGTGAAAAGCTCATCGCGCAGCGGATCGAACACCACGGCGTATACCGGCTCGCCCTTGTCGAGCAAGGCGATGGAAACGCTGAAATGCGGGATGCCGCGCAGATAGTTGTGAGTACCGTCCAGAGGATCGATCACCCAGACCAGCGGCCCCTTGCCCATGACCCCGCTTTCCTCGGCGAGGATGGCGTGGGTGGGGTAGGCGCGACGCAGCTCTTTGATGATCTCGGCCTCGGCCAGTTTGTCGACTTCGGATGCGAAGTCCATGCGTTGCTTTTCGACGACGTTGAGGCCGTCGATACGGTTCATGTAGCGCAGGATCACGCTTCCAGCGGAGCGCGCGGCGCGTACCGCGACGTTGACGGCGGGTCTGGTCATGGCTTCGACTTGGCAAAAGAACGGGTTAGCGGCCGGGGATTCTAACAGAGCGAGGCTGCTACGGGGCCGTATTGCCCGAGCCATGATTCCGGCACAGGCTGGAATGACGGCGGGAGACCATGCGGATACGCGTGGAAGGCGCTGTCCACTATCCTTTTCCGCTGATTCGCCATAGATCCCGCGACATGACTGTCAGTAACGACCTCCTGAACCGCTTCCGCTTCGTCCTCGTTCGCACCTCTCATCCGGGCAATATCGGCAGCGCTGCGCGGGCGATGCGGACGATGGGCTTTGCCCGCATGGAGCTGGTCGCACCGCACCGTTTCCCGGACCGAGAGGCCTCGGCCCTGGCGGCCGGCGCGGACGATGTGCTGGAAGGAGCAGGGGTTCATCAGGGACTGGTCGATGGCTTGGCCGGTTCCAGTGTGGCTTTTGGTCTCTCGGCGCGCCGGCGCGGGGTGAACTTGCCGGAGCTTTCGCCGCGCGAAGCCGCCATGCAGGCACTGGCCGCAGCGGAGCGTGGCGAGCAGGTTGCATTGGTGTTCGGCAACGAACGCACCGGCCTGGAGAATGAGGAGCTGGCCCGCTGCCACGCGATGGTACGGATTCCGAGCGTGGACGATTTCAGCTCGCTCAACTTGTCGCAAGCGGTGCAGGTGATGGCGTACGAATTGCGCGTTGCGCTGCTCGGCGAGAGCGTGCCCGTGCCGCCACCGTTGCACGACGAGCCGCCGGCCGATGCCGCGCAGATGGAACGCTTCTACGAACACCTGGCGCAAATGCTGGACGATATCGATTTTCACAAAGGCCGCGCAGCGACCACGATCATGTTGCGTTTGCGCAAACTGTTTCAGCGCGCTCAAATGGATGAGCGTGAGCTGCGCATGCTGCACGGCATTTTTGCCGACGCACAGCGTATGGCGCGTTTGGCCGGAGAGAAAAAATAAAGAGGCGTTACTGCTCGTCGTCAGCCGCTTCGATGTGCGGCGCAGGTGTCACCAGCAATTTGTCGATGCGCGCGCCGTCCAGATCCACCACTTCGAAGCGAATGCCGCGCCAGGCGAACACTTCGCCGGTTTGCGGAATGTGTCCTAGCGCAGCCATCACCATGCCGGCAGCCGTACGGAAATCGTGTTCTTCTTCGCCGGGCAGATAATCCAAATGCAGCAGTTCGCGCAAGTCGTCGGTGGAGATGGCGCCGTCGACTAGCCAGCTGCCGTCCTCTCGCTGCACGATGGGCTGGCTTTCCTCGCTACCGTGGCCGAGCTGGCTGGCACCCACTACCGCGGCCAGCAAATCGTTAAGCGTGACCACGCCGTCGATATCGCCGTACTCGTCCACGACCAGTGCCATGGGCGTTTCGGCGTCGCGGAATTCTTCCAGCAGGTCGAGCGCGCGCGCGGTGGCAGGAACGTATAACGGCTTGGCCAGGGTGCGGAAGAGATCGGGTTTCCCGGCGCTGATGATGCTGCCGAGCAGGCTTTTCACTTCCACCACGCCGACAATGTCCACTTCGTCACCGCGATAGACGGGATAACGCGAATAAGGCGTTTGCCGCATCACTTCCAGGTTTTCGGCAAGCGGCGCGTTCATGTCCAGCCACGCGATGCGCGTGCGTGGGCTCATCACGCTATCCACGGTGCGATCGCCCAAGCGCAGCACGCGGTTGACCATGGCTTGCTCATCCGCATCCAGCACGCCCTGTTCGGTGCTCTCCGCGACCAGTAAGCGAATTTCCTCTTCGGTGGCCGCGCTCTGGCCTCGATCCTTCACGCGCAGCATGCGCATCAGCATGCCGCTTGAACGATTCAACATCCAGACAAACGGCGCGGTAGCGCGCGAAAGCACCAGCATCGGCATGGCGACGTAACCGGACACTTTTTCCGGCGCGGATAGCGCCAGGCGCTTGGGCACCAGCTCGCCAACCACGATCTGGATGAACGAGATCACGACAAAGCCCAGCACAATGCCGATGATCCGCGTATACGGCGCCAGCCACACCAAGCTGCCGCCGTGCAGCAGCTCGGCAATGCGTGAGCCGATAGCGTCGCCAGCTACCGCGCCGGTGACCAGCATGATCAAGGTAATACCGACCTGGACGGTCGAAAGGAAATGTTCCGGCGCCTCGGCATGGCGCAGGGCGATACGTGCCCGCCGACTGGTGCGGGCCATCTGTTTCAGGCGGCTCTTGCGCGAGGCGACCAGCGCCATTTCCGAGAGCGCGAAGAAACCGTTGCACAGGGCGAGGACGAGGACGAGCGCGATTGTTGTCAGCATCGCGACAGGGCATCTAATGCGGGCATGGCCCCAGTGTAAGGCAGGCCGAGCCGTCGGTGGTGCGGCGCGGCAGGGCCGTCCTGTAACATGCGCGTCACATTTGCCCCTCTCGTGTCCTAGGCGCTAACCGCATGTTTTCACTTCAGACGATTTTCGGCAAAGGCGACAAATTCTACGGCCTGCTCGAGCAGAGCGCCGACGCCGCCCAGGAAAGTGCCAAAGCGTTGCATGAATTGGTGACCCAGGCCGACCACGCCCCGGTGATGGCCGCTTTCGCCGCCGCGCGCGCTCGTGAAAAGGCGCTGGCGGCGAAGATCAGCGAAGAGCTGGTGAACACCTTCGTCACCGCGTTGGATCGCGAAGATATCGAGGCGCTCAACACCTCGCTGTACAAGATTCCCAAGTCGGTGGAGAAATTTGCCGAGCGCTACGAGATCGTCGCCGGCCGCCTCGGCAACGTGGATTTCGGCCAGCGCACGCTGGTGCTGGCGCGCTCGACCGAAGTGGTAGCGCAGATGATCGGCGAGCTGCGTCATGGCCTGCGCATCGATCCGGTGAAAAAGCTGCAGGACCGCCTCCAGGTATTGGAGTCCGAAGGCGACCGCATGCTGCTGGCGCCGTACCGCACGCTATATCTC
This sequence comes from Lysobacterales bacterium, assembly GCA_015655335.1. Taxonomy (GTDB): domain Bacteria; phylum Pseudomonadota; class Gammaproteobacteria; order Xanthomonadales; family Rhodanobacteraceae; genus Dyella_B. The sequence continues at coordinate 33,281 of JAATFF010000128.1, forward strand.
GAAAGCGACGATGCGATGCGCGCGATGCTGGCCAAAGACCTGTTCGAGCTGATCGAGAAAGCCATCGACAAGTGCCGCGACGTCGGCAACATCGTCTATTCCATTGTGTTGAAGAACTCCTGAGATGCACGCCTTGCACGCTTTCCTTCATGCATGGCGCGCATCTACAGGAGTAGATGCATGAGCCTTGGCCTAGTCGCTTTGGTGGTGCTGATCGCACTCGCCTTTACCTACATCAACGGCTTTCACGACACCGCCAATTCCATTGCCACGGTGGTCGCCACCAAGGTGCTCAGCCCGGGACAGGCGGTGCTGCTGGCGGCGATAACGAACATGATCGGCGCGCTGTGGGGCACCGCGGTCGCGGCGACCATTGCGGCCGGCATCGTCAATACCGGTGTGATCGAGGCCGGCCCGCAATTGCTGATCTGCGCCTTGTTGGCGGCGATTGTGTGGAACCTGCTGACCTGGTGGTTGGGTTTGCCCTCCAGTTCCAGCCACGCATTGGTCGGTGCGCTGGTCGGCGCGGCGATTTCGGCGTCCGGTGGCCGCCTTGCGGCGGTGATCTGGACGCAGGGTGCGGCGCACTGGTGGGAAGGCAAGGGCGTGATTCCGAAGGTCGTGGTGCCGATGGTGGTTTCGCCGTTGATGGGCTTCGCACTCGGGTTTCTGCTGATGGGCGGCCTGTATGCGTTGCTGGCCTGGTTCGCCAACCAAAAAAATGCGTTGCGCTATCTGGGCCGCACACCATTCGTAAACAGCTTTTTCGGCAAAGCGCAGATTGTGTCGGCCAGCGCGATGGGTTTGGCGCATGGCATGAACGACGCGCAGAAGAGCATGGGCATCATCGCCCTGGCGCTGGCCAGCGCAACGGCTGCGGGGCAGTTCGATGGATTGCCGCGATGGCTTTCTTTTCTGCGCATCCATGAATCCACTGCCGGCGGCTTTGCCGTGCCGTCCTGGGTGGCCGTGGTCTGCGCGCTGACCATGGCGGCCGGTACGGCCGGTGGTGGCTGGCGCATCATCAAGACGTTGGGTCACAAGATGGTAAAGCTGCACCCTATTAATGGTTTTGCGGCGGAAGGCAGTTCGGCACTGGTGATTCTTTGTGCTTCGGCGTTCGGTCTGCCGGTGTCGACGACCCATGTCGTGTCCTCGTCGATCATGGGCGTAGGCGCCGCCAAGCGCTTCAACGCCATTCGCTGGTCGGTGGTGGAGCGTATGGTGTGGGCGTGGATTCTCACGCTGCCAGTGACCGCCCTGATCGCCTACGGGTTCGTCTGGCTCGCCAGACAGTGGTCTTGACGGCTAGAACGCATCGCCGCCGGTGACAACGACCTGTTCCAGCTGATCGCCCAGGCTGCCTAGCTCACCGATCAGCCGACGCAATTCCTGCTGATTGAGCAGTTCGTACGGCCGGTTCTCGCACAGATGCAGGTAGGGGGAGCCATCCAGGTCAGCCACCGCCAGGAAACCGTTGCGCTGTTCCCAGTTGAAGCGCAGGCAGCGCTTGGGGTCCACGCCGGCGAGCGGTCCGATCGGCGTGGAGATGCGCAGGTAGCGACGCCCGGATTCGTCTTCCAGTTCGGTCAGGTAAATGCCTTGATGGCGGCCCTGCGGCAGCACGAGATCGAAGCTGATCAGGTATGGATCGTTCTGCCGCAAGGGATGCAGGCTGCCGATCAGGGAACGCACGGCTTCGAAGTGGTGCATAACGGCGATCCGGATAATACGGATGGACTGGTACTCTGACACGACCATCGCAAACGTGCACGCTGTCATGAAAGAAGAATATTTGCGGGTCTTTGCTGCGATTGCCGCCATTCCGCCCGGCCGCGTCGCCAGTTACGGAGCTATAGCCGCACGTGCGGGCTTGCCGGGCCGCGCGCGCCTAGTCGGACGACTGCTGGGCGAGGTGCCCGACGGCATGGTGCTCCCCTGGTATCGCGTACTGCGCTCCAGCGGCCACATCGCCATGGCGCCTAGCAGCCGCGGTTTCCGCGAGCAGAGTCGTCTGCTGCGTGCCGAGGGCGTGGAAGTAAAAAACGGGCGCGTGCCGCTTTCACGCTTTGGCCTCGACGCCGATGTCGATCGCGCGGTTTGGGGCATGCCCGATTGATGTTTGCTGCGGCTTTCGCGCTGCGTGCCGTCATCCTTGGCTTCCGGCCATCGTGGAAGCGTAACGACGCCTCAAACCTGGCTGCGACTACATATCCAGCGTGAGCCGCGTGAAGCGGTTTGCTAGCATGCACCCGATGTCCGCCACGTCCCTAGATATTCTCCAGAGCGTCTTTGGTTACGCTCACTTCCGAGATCCGCAGCAAGCCATCGTTGAGCACGTCGCCGAAGGCGGCGATGCGCTCGTGTTGATGCCCACTGGCGGTGGCAAATCGCTGTGCTACCAAATTCCCGCGCTGCTGAGGCAGGGCACCGGCATTGTCGTGTCGCCGCTGATCGCGTTGATGCAGGATCAGGTAGATGCCTTGCGCGAAGCCGGCGTGGCGGCGGCCTATCTCAATTCCAGTCTTGACGCGCAACGGCAGCGTGATGTCGAAAAGCAGCTGCTTGCGGGCGAGTTGAATCTTCTCTACGTCGCGCCGGAGCGATTGCTTACCGCACGCTTCCTGGAATTGCTCGAACGCACGGAAGTCGCCTTGTTCGCCATCGACGAGGCGCACTGTGTTTCGCAATGGGGTCATGATTTCCGTCCCGAATACCGCGAGCTGACGGTTCTTCACCAACGCTTTCCGCAAGTGCCGCGCATTGCGCTTACCGCGACCGCCGACCCGCGCACGCGCGCTGAGATCGTCGAGCGCCTGGCGTTGCAGGACGCGCGGCAATTCGTGTCGAGTTTCGATCGCCCCAACATTCGTTATCGCGTCGGGCTGCGTGACAACGCGCGCCGACAACTGCTGGATTTTCTCGCCGATCGCCGTGGCGATGCCGGCATCGTCTATTGCCTGAGCCGCAAGAAAGTGGACGACACGGCCAGCTGGTTGATGGAGGCCGGCATCGAAGCGTTGCCGTATCACGCGGGCTTGGATGCGGCGACTCGCGCGGCCAACCAGACACGCTTTCTGCGCGAGGATGGTGTCGTCATGGTGGCCACGGTGGCCTTCGGCATGGGCATCGACAAGCCGGACGTGCGCTTCGTAGCGCACTTGGATCTGCCGCGCAGCATGGAAGGTTATTACCAGGAAACCGGTCGTGCCGGCCGCGATGGATTGCCGGCCGAAGCGTGGATGATCTACGGCCTGTCCGACGTGGTGACGATGAGCCAAATGATTGCCCAATCCGAATCTGCCGACGAACGCAAACGCGTCGAGCGGCAGAAACTGGAATCGTTGCTCGCTTACGCCGAAGCGACACGCTGCCGCCGTGAACTGCTGCTTGGCGCGTTTGGCGAGAACTTCCAAGGCCCGTGCGGACGCTGCGACAACTGCATCGAACCGCCAAAAACCTGGAACGCTACCGTGCCCGCGCAAAAGGCGCTTTCAGCCGTGTATCGCAGCGGTCAGCGTTTCGGTTCGGGGCACGTGATCGACATTCTGCGCGGCATCGACAGCGAGCGGATGAGCCAGCTCGGCCATGATCGCCTCACCACCTTCGGCATTGGCGCCGACATGGACGACAAACAGTGGCGCTCCGTGTTTCGTCAGTTATTGGCCGCCGGATTGCTCGCCACCGATGGCGAAGGCTTCGGTACGTTGCGCCTCACCGCAAGCAGCCGGGATGTGTTGGTCGGCAATCAACCAGTGCATATGCGCGAAGAAACGCGCCCCGTACGTAGGGCGTCGCGTCGTCGCGACAGTCAGCTGGTGACGGGTGCCAGCCTCGGTATCGAAGCTTACGAGCAATCGCTATGGGAAGCGCTGCGTGCTTTGCGTGCACGCCTGGCCAAACAACACGGCGTACCTGCGTACGTGATCTTCCATGACGCCACGCTGCTGGCGATGCTGCGCGCGATGCCGGAGAACGAAGAAGATCTCGCTTCCATCAGCGGTATCGGCGAAGCCAAGCTCAAGCGCTACGGGCGTGATTTTCTGGAAGTGATCAACGCGGCTGAATGATCGCGGCAAAGTGTCGCGACCGATCATCCATGATCAGTCACGCCACGGCTCGGGCGACCCTGCAGTCTGCGCGAACGACGCACGCGCGCCTGCGACGGATCGACGCCGGTTGTTCGGAAGGTGCTTGTGCTGGTCGCGCGTGCCAGCCGGGCATGCGGCAGGGCGGGTGCTTCGGCCAGATAACGCCACCCACTCAAGGCCTCGGGAAGCCGCGCTTGCGGCCACGCTAGGCGCAGCGCTTCAAGCGCCGCTTCCGCCGAATCGTGCCGCGCCCATTCGCGGGCATCGATCAGCGAACGCCAGCGGTGACCATGTTGCACAATGCAAAACAGGCCACGCCTGGACGGAAAAACATACTGCGACACCATCGGGAAAGACTCCATGTCCGATGGTGCGTAGCATGCCGCGCGCTGATGACGTCTCGATTATTTCTGTGCGTCACCCAGATGGCGAAGGAAGGTCGTCACGATGACGGTTGCGACTAAGTTGTTAGAACAACGTAAGTTCAGCCTGCGTGGCAAGCGACGCCCGGCGCGCTGGCAATGCTTTCGGCCGCCGGCAGCGGCGCCAGCATGCCGTCGTGCATGCCTTTGGTCCACCACTGCCAGCCCTCGCCCGTATAACGCGCCCCGCTGCCGGAGATGGCGACGTGTAGCGTGTACGTTTGATCTTTGATCTTGATCACGGCCGTATTCGTGTCTGGATACGTCGCTCGCAGGACCTGCCCATTGCTGCATGCATAGCTGATCCACGACAACGATTCGTTGGTCGTCGTACGCTGGGAGGCCGTTGCGGCGCAGCCGACGAGTGCAAGCGCTGACGCGAAAAGCAGACCATTACGGACGTTCATGGCTGGCCCTCGTTGTAGTGCGGGCCAGCATAGAACGATCGATCGCGAATGTCAGAACGACGCCCACCTACACCCGAACAAATCGACTAGTGCAACGCTGATACCGCTAATGATTTGATCTGATCGGGATCCGTAATGCCAACGCTTCGGCCGGTTTCCTTGTCGCCATGGAAGGCAATCAATGTGCTCTGCGTGACGATTCCCAGTGCACGTTTCTCGGCCGACTGATTGTCGTAATCCAGTCTCAAGATCAGCAGCTTTGCGAACGCGGGGTCCTTCGTCATGGCATCAATAGTGGGGGCCTGTTTGCGACAGGTCGGGCACCAGCTTGCGTAGGCATCCACCAGCACAGGCTCACCGGCCGCTTGTGCCGCTTTTAGCGCCGCCGTCGTGAATGGCTGAATGGGTTGAGCCTGCGCGGCTGCCGCGAAAAGCAGGCCAAACGCGATGAAAGAAAGCGTACGAAGTGAGGGCATGGGACGATTCCTGACGGTGGCTTCTACCCACTATTCGCCCGTCATGGGTGAGCGGTTACAGATTTCATTCCGGTTGTAACTTCGCGGCACCGCCGACCGAAACATGTCTAAGCAGCACTACGGAATGCTGCGAAAGTCACCTCTAACGTTTTTGCGATAGGAAGCCTCTCCATGGCGGTTGGTTCGACGATCGGTTTGATCCGCGCAACGGTTTCACCATCATGAGCGGTCAGCTCAATCCTCTGGTGGCGTATGCGGCCGGCGTGCTGACGATCCTGTCGCCATGCGTGATTCCGCTGGTTCCGATCGTGCTTGGCAGCGCCGCTCAACGTCATCGTTGGGGGCCGCTGGCGTTGGCGTTGGGATTGGTGGCGTCGTTCACGCTGACTGGTTTCGTCATCGCCACGATCGGTGCATCGATTGGCTTGAATAGCGAGGCCATCCGCATGTGGAGCGCTGTGCTGTTGTTGATCGTCGGCGCCGCGTTGTTGTTTTCGCGGCTACAAGCTTTTTTCGAGCATGCCATCGGCCCTCTCGCAACATGGGCGGGCGAGCGTCAGACGCGGTTGGAGCGATTCGGGCTCGCGGGGCAGGCTGGGATCGGCGTGCTGCTCGGGCTGGTATGGAGTCCGTGCGTTGGCCCCACGTTGGGCGCCGCCACGGTGCTTGCCGCGCAAGGCAAGAACCTGGGGCAGGTGGCTTTCGTGATGATGGCGTTTGCACTGGGCATTGCCAGCGTGCTTCTGGTCATGGCGTTGGCCACGCAAAGCCTTCTTTCGCGCTGGCGCGGCAGGCTGATGAGCGCGGGAACACGCGGCAGGCGGATTCTTGGCGCGCTTATCGTGCTGGTGGGATTGTTGATCATCACCGGCACCGACCGCAGTCTGGAAGCTACCGTGATTGGAGTGCTCCCGGACTGGGTGACGAATCTCACCACATCGCTATAGAGACGAAGCAGAAAGCCTGCGCTTCTCGCTATCAAGCGCAGGCTTCAAAATTAGTCGCTGCCGATAATACGTCCCGATTGCGGATCGATTTGCAGCGAAACACTTTCGCCTGCGGCATTTTTTGCTTTGGCTGTCCAAATGCCGTGATGAAAGTCGACATCGTGCACGTGCGTGTAACCGTCGACCGAAAGCGATGCGCGAACGTCACCTTCGCTGAGTCGTGAAGTCTGCTCGTCGGGAAACGCCCTGCCAGTGGCCGGATCGATGCGCAGCTTCACATGCGTGCCATCGCCACTGAGCGCGCGAGCGGTCCACACGCCATCGTGAAAATTCAGGTCGTGGACCTTCGTATAGCCCTGCTCGGCAAGTTGCGCGTTCACTTCTTGCTGAGTAAGCGCTTGCTGCGCCGTGGCAATACCGGCACACCCCAGTGTTAATGCGATGGTCAATGAAGCAATCTTCTTCACGGACAGTCCCTCATTGGTCTGCGGGAGTCCGAGTCTTCGATCCGGGCTATCAAAAGCGGGTGAAAAAAATATTCCGCGATGAATATGTGTTCATCGTTGAACGAAAGACCTTGCGATGGCGCGGCATCGCTTTGGTTCGATTGCCTCTTGCGAAGGCGCCTGAAGAAGGGGCGCGCTGATCGGGCGGTGTGTGAAGCCCTCTTCACGACGTAGCGCACACCCTAGAACACGCTCACTCGCCAGGGGCTGGCTTAAGCTAATATGTGCCCTAGAAACAGCGCTGGGGAGCGCTTCACTGGGGTTTCACGCGGTGCCGGGTGTGATCTGCGCATTTAGCCGGCCATTCGGCTCTCCGAAACCCGGAGAGTTCAGATCTTAGGGGTGAGACGATGCAAAAGGGATTGCGGGCGCAAGCTTGGCTTCGCCATATCGCAGTAGCCGTGGCGTACGGCTTCTTCATCTCGTTGTTTCGAGACATCACCTTTCCGCACTACATGTTGATCTGCGGCGTCCACGTCGCTGTGCTTCTCCTGATGCCCTATCGTTATTGGCCTGCGCTGATACTTGGTGAGACTGCATCCCTGGTGCCGATGGCCATCGACTGCGAGGCGCAGTTTGGTTTGATTTGGTCCATTCTGAAGCTCATTCCCGGCATTCTGTTTTGCAGCCCGGTGATTTACTACGCGCGCGAACATGCGCACCTTTTAGATCGCCGTGGCGGAGTGCGTGTCGGCGTCTTGCTGGTATGCGCACTGGTGATATCCGTCTTGATGATGGGCGACGGCGTAACGCTCATGTCCGTTATCGTGTACTCGGCGAACTACACGCCGCCCCATTACGATCACCTTGCAACCCAGTGGCTGCTCGGCAATTACCTCGGACTCCTCACCGTGGTACCTACCGTCCTGGCGGTGCGCCAAGGACTCAGCGAGCATGGCTGGCGGGAGTGGGTTAGTAGAGCGTCGGAAAGCCGGATGGTGTTTGAATCGGTCTGCATTACGGTTCCCATTCTTGCCCTACTGCTCTGGATGGGGTTCGAGATGCCCCATGTGCGTGGCATCGTTCAAATCGCGATGTTCCTGCCGGTAGTGTGGCTCGCACTCCGGCACGGGTGGCAAGGGGCTGCGGTTGGCGGCACGGCTGCCAGTCTTGCTGTGGTGGTGCTCATGCCGACGCGCTACGACATTCTGACGATCCAGGCTGAAGCCGTTATCGCGTTTGCAATTTCGACCATGCTGCTTGTCGGCGCCCGTATTACGGTTCTGGATCGTCGTGCGCAAATGGATCGTGAGGACATGCGTCTTGCTCTGGCTCTCGCTCAGCGCAACGTGCATATCGGCGAGATGCAGCTCCGCATGACCTCGCAAGCGCTGGAGCAAGTGCGTGAAACCGTGCGCTCGGGTTTCGCCATGATGCTGGGGCGCTTGCGTCATCTGCAGCCGGCTATTGATGATGGCGGCTATCAGCGCATTGCGTTTGCCGCGCAAGAACAGCTCTACGGTATCTCCGACAGCCTTCATCCTGTCGCGTGGCGCGAACGAGGCTTGCCTGCCGCGCTAAACGAAGGCGTAGTCGCCCGTATGCTGGATCATGCCGGTATCCGTTACTGGTGTGATTTCCGCGGGCCGATCAGCAGCTTCTCAAGCACGCTGCATCTGGCGCTTTATCGGATGGTTAGCGAAGCGGTGGCCGAAGGACTCGGTCGCAAAGATGTAAGCGACGTGTGTGTGCGTGTTCGTGGCGGCGAACGTCACGGCCGCCGCGGTATCGTGGTGAGCATCGTGTTCAGCGCGAATCCGGTGCGACTCCCCCATGTGCGCTGGGAAGAGCTGTTTCCGCGGCTAGTCCGCACTACCAGCGGCCTTGGATTAAAGGCCCTCAAGGATCTCGCAGCCACGTTTGAGGGCCACGCGCGTGAGCGCCACACGCCTGACGGTAGGCGCATCAGCTTCCTGCTAATGGATTCCTAAGTAAGAGGGCCCAGCATCGCTGGGCCTTTTTCTTACTGATGGCTGCGCTTACGGGCTATTGCTGCTGCACGCCGCAGGATCAGTGCACGTCGCTAGGCTAGCGGCTTTCAATTGTTGCGTGCCGTCGCTCATCGGCGTGCTCGTGATCGTGGTCTGCCCATCGTTATAAACAGTCGTGGGCGCGGCCGACGGTGTCGCGGGTGTCGTCACGGCAGCCGGTTGCTGTGGCGTGCTGACGAACTGCGCGAATTTGCCAATAGGCAGAGTGATGAATTGGCCGGACGTGGTGCCGACGCTTCCCAGCACATTGCCATTGAGATCGTTGATCTGAATGTACTGGATGCCACCGAGCACAAAAACGTAAGCATGGTAGTTGGGGCTCGCGCTGACATCGGTGGCATTGGGCCACGCTTGACCGAGGCCGGTGGACGGCGGGTTTGCAGCGAAAGCGGCTCCCGGCAGGCCCAAGGCGACCGATATGGCGAACAAGGTAAGGCGAGAAGCAAGCTTCGACATCATAAGGAACCCCTTTGGTTGTTTGCACGCGGTGCACCTTCGCACCGGTGAGGCAATCTATCATCGCGGCCGCCACGCGGCTGCGTCCGGCTTAGTTGAGGAAATGTACACCGTTCAGTTGAACGTGATGGAAAAGTGAAAACCGAGGCATGGAGTGGCAGCCCGTGCTCTCGCAACGCTGCTTTGCTCCACAATTCCTTCACAGCGTAGGAGCCGCATCTTGTCTAGCGATGGTGCAAGAGCGCTCAGCGAAACTTAAATGGCCGACCTCGCAAAATGCGAAGTAGGTCACAGTAACGAGGCGGCGCAAATTGTTCTCCACCGAGGCGCGACTTGACTGGGAAGATGCGCGCAGGACGTTTTTTTGTGCGCGAGCCGGAGACGTTTGATCTAGTGCGTACGACAGTTGCGAGAACGGTGCCATATGCAATCAAGGCGTCGCATGGGGTTGGTTGAACGAAGCCAATGGCAATATGATTGCTCAAGCTTATGCCGAAGCTCTAATAAAGCTTGAAACTAAAGCATTGAAAACTTTTAATCAGGAAAGGCTCTTGAGGGCATAAAAATGCAGTGTTTTCTAGGGCGTCGGTTTTCTTCTAGATCGTGTTCGCTGATTTTTGTAATCATGATATCCGCGGGGACGGTCATCTCTGGATGTAGCCAACAGGTCAAGCCTGAGACTCCGGAAGGAAGCTCGACCTATAAAGCCATTGTGCCAAATGGTGCTACACAATATGAATTACAGGATGGGCAGTCTTTTAGTCGGCCGAATCTGCAGAAACGTGTTGACCCCGTCTACCCGAGTGAACTGATTAATGCGAATCTGAAGCCTTTAGATATTTCAGCTCAAGTGATTGTGAGCGAATTGGGGCGCGTGTCCGAAGTGCGGTTCGCTGATTATTTGGGAGACAATACAAACAGGGATAAATTTGAGCAATCGATAAGGGAGGCTGTCTCGAAATGGGAATATTCGCCTCTTACGTTTACGACGAGTCAGATCGGTTCTAATGGTCAACAAGTCGCCGTAACACAGGCAAAGCCATTTAGGGCGTGTTAACACTAGTGAGGTTTGATCTTATACTTCGGCCATGGAAATCACCGAAGCCCAATTTCAACGGATCGAGCATTGCTTGCCGCAACAACGCGGCAACGTCAGCATGACGAACCTACAAGTATTGAACGCG
>JAATFF010000071.1 GCA_015655335.1 Lysobacterales bacterium
AACTCGTCTACCGGACCGTAGCAGCGACATGAATTCGCCATTACGATCCAGCTTTCCAGCTTTGCCAATGGTTACCCTTGGCGGTCAACTGGTGGAGGGAGGTGGATTCGAACCACCGAAGGCGTAAGCCAGCAGATTTACAGTCTGCCCCCGTTGGCCGCTTGGGTATCCCTCCAACAAAGAACGGCTATTGTGTGGATCGGGGCCTTGTGTGTCAACACCTTGACGACCCGAAACAGCCGGATTTTCGAGATTTTCCAACGCTAAGGACGTCGCGGTTCAGTCGTTTCCGGCACCGCGCGTATCGACCAGCTTCTCCATGCTCTTGGAAAGCTCGAGTAGATGTAATGCTTTCTCTTGCAGATGCCGCTCATTGTCGTCACGCGGCGTCCATGGAGGCACTGGTGTGGGCTTGCCGTCGGGTTTATCCAGCGCAACGAATACCATCACGCAACTCGTCGCCAGACGCTCATCGCCCGTGCGCAAATCGCGCGCAAGCACGTCTACGGCCATCTGCATGCTTGAGGTGCCGGTGTGGATCAATTTGGCGCGCACGCTCACCAGATCGCCAATCAGAATCGGCTTGACGAATTGAATGCCGCTCACCGCCGCAGTCACGCAATAGGCCCCGCTCCAACCCACGGCGCACGCATAGCCGGCTTGGTCGATCCATTTCATCACCATGCCGCCATGCACTTTGCCGCCGAAATTAACGTCGGTGGGTTGCGCAAGGAAACGGAACGTCACTTCGTGCTGCTGGCCTGACATGCGATCTCCAACGGACTGAGCCAACGACTCGGAAAGCCACATTATGCCCGCTTGCCGGGCAGCGCCGGCAAAGTCAGCGCCATGGGGGTTGTCAGTACGCCATGGGGCGAGAGCCCTTCAGGTCCGGTCGCGCGAAAACCCAAACGCATATAGACCGACACCGCGCAGCGAGTGGCGTTGAGCGTGAAATACCGTGTATTCGCGCGCCGCACCGGATCCTGCAGCGTCCGTAACCATAGCTGTCGTGCGTACCCGCGACCTTGATAACGCGTGCCGACAAAAAAATGGACGAGATGGCTGTCATCACGCATGGCCGACACACCCACCAGCACATCATCCAGAAAACCGAGATAAAAGCGCTGCCCTTCGATGATTTTCTCGCGCAGCACCTTGGCGCTAAGACGCAAAAGCAAGGCTTGCCCCGCTTCGCGCGGCTGATCGGGAAGTATCCAACGACGCGTTACACGGCGAATCAACACGCCGATGGCTCGTGCATCATCCGGCTTCGCAAGTCGTATACGTAACGTTGGCTGGCACATTCGAAAATCTGCAGCGGTAGACCGCACCTGACGAGAAGCATAGCGTCATGAAAAAAGCCCCGCATGTGCAGGGCTCTGTGGACATTGCGGGCAGGCTCAAACGTTGAACAAGAAGTGCAATACATCGCCCTCTTTGACGATGTATTCCTTGCCTTCCTTGCGCAGGCGCCCGGCCGCCGCCGCGCCGGTCTCGCCTTTGTATTGGATAAAGTCGTCGTAACCGATGGTCTCGGCGCGAATGAAGCCTTTTTCGAAATCGGTGTGGATCACGCCAGCGGCTTGCGGCGCCGTGGAACCGGCCTTCACCGTCCAGGCGCGCACTTCCTTCACGCCAGCCGTGAAGTAGGTCTGCAAACCGAGCAACTTGTAACCGGCGCGGATCACACGATTGAGGCCAGGTTCTTCCAAACCGTAGCTGGATAGCATTTCGTCGCGATCGGCATCGTCGAGCTGCGACAGCTCTTCTTCGATCGCCGCACATACCGGCACCACTTCGGCGCCCTCGGCCTCTGCGCGGGCGCGCACGGCATCGAGATGCGGGTTGTTTTCGAAACCGTCTTCGCGCACGTTCGCGATGTACATCAGTGGCTTGAGGGTCAACAGGAAGAGATCGCGTACCAGCGCTTTTTCTTCGTCGTCCAGGCCAAGGCTGCGCGCCGATCGGCCGTCGTTGAGGCCGGTAGCGAGCTTCTGCAGCACCGGCTTTTTCGCCAGTGCTTCCTTGTCGTTCGCCTTGGCTGCGCGCTCGGCGCGGTTCAACGCTTTCTCGACCGAATCTAGGTCGGCTAGGGCCAGTTCGGTATCGATTGTTTCGATATCCGCGATCGGATCGACCTTGCCGGCTACGTGCACGATGTCGCTGTGTTCGAAGCAGCGCACGACATGGGCGATCGCATCGACTTCGCGAATGTGCGCCAGGAATTTATTGCCCAGACCCTCACCTTTCGACGCGCCGGCAACGAGTCCTGCGATATCGACAAACTCCACCGCCGTCGGAATCAGTTTCTGCGGCCTGACAATGTCGGCCAGTGCGTTGAGACGCGGATCGGGCACCGGCACCACACCCACATTCGGCTCGATCGTGCAGAACGGAAAGTTCGCCGCGGCAATGCCGGCTTTGGTCAGCGCGTTGAACAGGGTTGATTTGCCGACGTTAGGCAGGCCGACGATGCCGCATTTGATGCCCATGGTTTGGATCCGGAAATAAAAATCGTAGAGAAGGGAATAGTAAAACCGGTGTCGAACCGGTCAACGACTCTCTGATGTATGGAGCTGCTGCATCGCTTTATCGAATTGCCCATCGACCGCCAGTGGCAGCACGTCGAGCGCACGGGCGACCCCATCGAGCATGGCGTCCTCGTCTTTCACGGACGGACGACCCAGCACCCAGGGAGTTACTTGATCGCGATGACCGGGATGACCGATGCCGATGCGCAAGCGATGGAATTTGCCATGCCCGAGGTGGGCGATGATGTCGCGCAGACCATTCTGGCCGCCATGGCCGCCGTCGAACTTCATCCGCACAGTGCCGGCCGGAAGGTCTAGATCGTCATGCGCGACCAGGCATTCCTCTGGCTCAATCTTGTAATAGCGCAGGGCCGACGCCACCGCGATGCCGCTTTTGTTCATGAACGTGGCCGGCCTCAGCAACCATACCGGTTCGCCGCCGAGGCGCAGCTTGCAGGTTTCGCCGTGCAGCTTGCCATCGAAACCGAAGCGCGCACCGTGACCCGCTGCCAGGGCGTCAACAAACCAGAACCCGGCGTTGTGCCGGGTTCTGAGGTATTCGGCACCGGGATTGCCCAGTCCGACAATGAGTCGTAAGCCTGTCATATGCGAGATGACCGCAAGACCGGCCCCTCACCCTACCCTCTCCCCAGAAGGGAGAGGGGGAAGTCAGGTGCCGTAGCGGCTTACTTCTTGGCGTCCTTGGCGGGCGCAGCGTCGGCAGCCGGCTTGGCTTCGCCTTCGGCACCCTCGGCAGCCGGAGCCGCATCGACTTCTTCCTGCACGTAAGCGGCGGTGACCACTGCCACGTCGTGATCGGCACCCAGATGCAGCGCAACGATTTCCACGTTGGTCGGCAGCTTGAGTTCCGACAGATGGACGATGTCGCCCGGCTTCAGGTCCGTCAGGTCCAGATCGATGAACTCCGGCAGATCCTTCGGCAAGCAGGAGATTTCCACTTCCGTCATGTTGTGCGAGATGACCACGCCAGCGGTCTTGCCAGCCGGCGACTTTTCCTGGTTCAGGAAGTGGATCGGCACGTTCACGCGGATCGCTTCGTTCTCGTTGATGCGCTGGAAGTCCATGTGCAGCATCTGCAGCTTGAACGGATGCTTCTGCCAGTCACGCACCAGCACCTTCTGCACCTTGCCATCGATATTCAGGTCGAGCACCGAGGAGAAGAACCACTCGTGCTTGGCGGCGAGCAGGATGGTGTTGTGCTCGATCTGGATGCTCTCGGGCGCTTGGCCCGCACCGTATACAACTGCAGGCACGAAAGCCGTACGACGCAGGCGGCGGCTCGCACCTTTCCCCTCGTCTTTGCGGCTTTGCGCCAGAATCTCATGAGTCTTAGCCATTTCAGTATTGCCTTGGTTTGGAGAAACCACCTCGCGGCGGCCGGGTTGACTCTCCCGCGACCAGAAGAGCCGTAGTGCCCGCGATTGCGGGCGGAAAAGCGCTCAATCATAAAGGAAAAAGCCGCCGACGGCCTGAATGGCCTGCGGCAGCCCTCTTCCCAGCCCCATTCCTCGGGCGATTAATCGATATACAAGGAGCTGACCGACTCGCCAAAGGCAATGCGGCGGATCGTCTCGGCCAGCAGTTCGGCCACGGAAAGCTGGCGGATCTTGGTGCAGGCCAGGGCGTCATCCCGCAGCGGCAGCGTATTGGTGACCACCAATTGGTCGAGCTGGGAACCCTCGATATTGCGGATCGCCGCGCCCGACAGCACCGGATGCACGCAATACGCGACCACTTTGCGGGCGCCACGCTCCTTCAGGGCGGCGGCGGCGGCGCAGAGCGTGCCGGCGGTGTCGACGATGTCGTCCACCATCACGCAGGTTTTGCCTTCGACATCGCCGATGATGTTCATCACCGTGGCCACCTTGGCCTTTGGGCGGCGCTTATCGATGATGGCTAGGTCCGCATCGTCCAGCCGCTTGGCGATGGCGCGGGCGCGTACCACGCCGCCCACGTCCGGGCTGACCACGATGAGGTCGTCCATGCTGTGGTTGCGCCAGATGTCCGCCAACAGGATCGGCGAGGCATAGACGTTGTCCACCGGCACATCGAAAAAGCCCTGGATCTGGTCGGCGTGCAAGTCCACTGTCAGCACGCGGTCCACGCCGGAGGTGCCGATCAGGCGGGCCACCAGCTTGGCCGTGATCGGCACGCGCGCGGAGCGCGGGCGGCGATCCTGCCGGGCGTAGCCGAAATAAGGGATGACCGCGGTGACGCTGGCGGCCGAGGCACGCTTCAGCGCATCGACCAGGGTCAGCAGCTCGAACAGGTTTTCCGCACTCGGCGCGCCCGTGGGCTGCAGCACGAAGACTTCCTGGCGGCGGACGTTCTCTTCGATCTCGATCTGCACTTCGCCGTCGCTGAACTTGCCGACGAGTGCCTTGCCTAGCGGCACGCCCAGTCGGTGAGCAACGTCTTCGGCCAGGGCGCGGTGCGCGTTGCCGGCAAACAGCATCGGGCTGGACGTATCCACGGTTGTTTCCTCAGAAACCAGGCCATTGAAAAATGGCTGGGGCGGCAGGATTCGAACCTGCGCATGCGGGAATCAAAATCCCGTGCCTTAACCAGCTTGGCGACGCCCCAGTGTTACTTAATTTGTAGTTTGCTTCCGATCAGCCGGCCGCGCCATGCCGCGACAGCGCTCGATGCAAGGGCGACAGGCCTACGCCTTCGACCACCCAAGCCGTGAACGTTGCCGGACAGCGCCTGACGATTGTCTCAGCCTGTTCGATCGTTCCCGTTTCGAGGAAAACGCAACCACCACTGCCGGAAAGCCGTGCATGGCCATGGCCTCCAAGCCAGTCGAGCGCGGCAGCCACCCGCGGGTGACGCGCGCGAACAACCGGCTCAAATGCGTTTTCCAGCGTTTCGCCGGAAGCAAAGGATGAAATTGTCGCCGGGGCGGCATTTCGTGTCAATTCAGAAGCTTGAAATAAATCGGTGGCGGACACGTGTTCGTGTGTGTCGAGCACCGCGTACCAACGCTTCGGCAGGCTAATGGACTTGAGACGTTCGCCCGCACCTGTCGCCCATGCCGAGCGTCCACGTACGAACAAAGGTGCGTCGGCATCCAGTTCGCGTCCGAGTTCGGCCAGTTCGTCCACGCTTGCGTCGCACTTCCACAGTTCGTTGAGCGCCACCAACACCGTGGCCGCATCGGAGCCGCCACCACCGAGGCCACCACCGATCGGGATACGTTTTTCGATCTCGATATCCACCCCTGCACGAACATCCGCATGCGCGCGCAGCAATGTCGCCGCCCGCACTAGCACATCGTTCTCTGCCGGAATGCCGGGCACATCGGTCAAACGATGAATTTCGCCGTCTTCGCGCACACGCAATCGGATCTCGTCACCCCAGTCGAGCAATCGAAATACCGTCTGCAGTTCGTGATAGCCATCCTCGCGCTGCCCGATGATGCGAAGAAACAAATTGAGCTTGGCGGGCGCGGGCCACACCGTCCATTCGTTTGCCGCGGACGGCGAAAGTTTGCGCGACATGAAGACGCGCAACGCGTCGGGAAATCCGTTTTCGCGATCGCGGTCGCGCGCATACGCGAAGGCAGGATTGTGTTTGTTGACGACGGTAAATCCATGCTTGGCGTAGAACGGCGCGTTCCATGACACATCGGCCAACGTGCCCAGGTCAACGCGGCGATAACCTGCTGCCCTCGCCCAGTAGCAAGCATGCTCCAGCAGCGCCGCGCCGATACCGCGTCGGGTGTAATCGGGCAGTACGTCGATCTCGGCGATGCCGATCACGTCGCCGCCGTGCTCCGTATCCAGCCAAACGAAACCGACCGGCTCGTTGCTTTCATCGTCCAGCGCCATCCAAACGAGGCCACGCTGAATTGCTTCTTCGAGCTGCTCGGGCGGAATCGATAGGGCGGCGTAAAACGGCCATACAGGGTGCTGGCGAAACATCTGCACGGCTGCGCGCTCAATGGCGCAGATAGCGTCGACGTGCGTCGTGGCAGCGCGTTCGATACGAAATGACATGGATGACTGCAAGGATTCGGCAAATGCCGCGACATCAACAAGCGTAATGCATGTGCATCACGGAATGCTCACTGCATGCTCCAGGATTCGATCGCCAGCTTCACCTTATAGGGTGGCTTCTCCGCAAAAACCTTGGTCGGTAGCGGTGGCTGGCGCGTATTGTCCCAGGCGGGATAGCTGACCGCCCAACCATCCTGCTGCAACAGCGAAGGCAGCTTGTCGTCACCGAAACTCACTTCCGCAGCGCTGCCTTTGGCGCGCACGCCCAGCACCCATGCGCGCAATTCGTCCAGGGGAACATCCCAGCCTAGTGTTCGGCGCATCAACGCTTCGGCGTCCGGTCCGCGCTGCGCGCCACCATCGACACCTTCCAGAACAGCGCCATCTGCACTGCCGACGAGACGATAGCTTTTACCGGTCACAGGTGTGCGCAAGACGAATTCATAGTGATCGTCGTTCTGCGCCCACGTCACATTGAGGGTGCCTCCATCGCGACCGTTCGACACGAATAGCCGACCTTGCAGCGTCCAATGATTGGCGTCAGCCAACTGCTGCTCGCGTGCCTCTTGCTGAGTTAACGACGCTGTGTCGCCTTTGTTGCGCACAAGCTGTTGCGGCGCGCAGGCAGCCAACAGCAGCGGCGTTAGCGCTGCGAGAATGCGAAGGGATGATTTCATGGTTCGAGACGCTTCAAAGTTTGTTGCAGATTGACGTTATGCGGGTCGATGCGGCGCACTTGATCAAAAATCTGCTGTGCCTGCTCGTGCTGCCCCTGCTTCCACAGCACTTCTCCCAGGTGCACGCCGACGTCAGCGTCTTTGCCGGATTGCCATGCGCCGCGCAAAACCTGAGCGGCCTGGTCGAGATGACCGAGTCGATATTGCAGCCAGCCCCATGAATCGGCGATCGAAGGATCATCCGGCTTGGCCGCACGCGCGGCAGCGATCAACTTTTCTGCTTCAGGCAGATCGCGACCGGCGTCGGCTAGAGTGAAACCCAGCGCATTGCTGGCGTCGATGTCATCGGGCTTGACCTTCAACAAACGACGGAAATCGGCCACGGCCAGATCGACCTTGCCTATTTCCGCATAGGCCAACCCGCGCCCATAGAGAAGATCGGGATCGTCCGGCACGACTTGCAGCGCATGGCTGAAAGCATCCGTGGCTTCGTCGTAGTGCTTGTCGCGCAGATAGAGATCGGCATCCACTTCGTAGGCGCGACGAAGTTGCGCGGGCTGATCGAGGTAATCCGTCTGCATTTCCGCCAGCTGCTGATGCGCCTCCGCGCTACGCCCCAGCGACTGCAGCAAGATCGCGCTGCGCAGATCGGCGTCAAAGGCGTGGTCGTCGTCATCAGGCACCTGGTCGTACCACTTCAGCGCGTCTTCCTGGCGATCGAGCACTTCGGCCAGCTGACCGAGCAGGTAAGCACTGGCATTACGCACGTCGGCTGGCGCGTGCGATAGCTGCTGATACACCTGCTCGAGCGCCTTGTTGTCCTTGGCGTTGGCGGCCAGCGCCGCGCGCATGGCGTAGGTTTGCGCGTTCTGCGGACCTTTCTCCAGCAGGTGCGAAGCTTGCGCGTATTGACCGCTCTGCCCGAGCACCGACGCATAGGTCAAACGCAGGCCTATGTTGTTGGGATCTTTCACCTGGGCCTGGCGCAGCAGACTGAGGCCGCCACTGCGGTCGCCATTGTTGAGTTTCAACTGGGCAGCCCAGGCGTAGGTTTCGGCCGTACCGAAACGCTTCATCGCGCCATCGGCCACTTGCTGGGCATAAGCATGGCGACCGAGCTGCTCGCCGAGCTCGCTCATGGCCAGCCAAGCCTTGGGATCCGGCGGCAGGCGATCGGGGATCGCCAGCGACTCGAGCAAGCTCGCCGCAAGCGCCGAATCGCGGCTACCGACCAAGACGCGCCCGAACAGGCGCCACGCGTCTTTGTCGCCGCTGGCCAGCAGCAACGACAATTGGCGCCGCGCCTCATCGGTCCTACCCTGCTCTACTGCCAATTCAGCACGTGCCTGCGCCAGCTGCGCCTTCGTCGCGCCGAGCGTCTGCCAACGATCGATCGCCTGTTGCGCGGCATTGGGATCGTGGATGGCGATCGCCAGCGCGGTGGCTTTGCCTGCCACCTCGGGGTCGCTCGACAGCAGCATCGCTTTGCCATAAGCCTGCGAGGCGGCCTTGAGATTGGCGCTGGACAACGCCAATTCACCAGCCATGAGCTGAGCCAGCAGATCGTGGTCCAGGTCGGGCGTGGCCACTGTCATGCGCGCCAACGGCTGCGGGGATGCGGGCGATGCGACACCTGCCCGATTGGGCAGCGCGGCGCATCCGGCTACGCCTAGCACGACCAACCCGCCAGCTACAAACTGCCGCACTTGCTTGAACTTGACCGTCCCGCTCAGCACACTATCTCTCCATCCATCCGACGGTTCCGGTCATAACCGGCCACGTCTAGTCTACGCCGGCCCAAGCCTGTCGCCTCGAATCGCATCACGTCATGAAGCTCATTGCCCTCGGGCTCAACCACCTCACCGCGCCGGTTAGCCTGCGCGAGCAGGTGGCGTTTGACGAAGATGCCACCAACGCCGCCTTGCGCGAGCTTGCGCACGAGCCAGGCGTCGATGAAGCGATGATCCTTTCTACCTGCAATCGCACCGAGCTTTACGTCAGCGTAACGGCAGGTGCCGAAAACGTGCCGCAGGAATGGTTCAATCGACATCATCGTCTGACTCCGGGCAAGCTTGATGAGTTCCTTTATCGGCATGATGACGAAGCGGCCGTGAGGCATATGTTTCGAGTCGCCACCGGATTGGACTCGATGGTGCTCGGCGAGCCGCAGATCCTCGGCCAGGTGAAGGACGCCTATCAGCAGGCCCGTGACGCGCATGCGCTAAAAACGCCGATGGATCGTCTATTGCAACATACCTTCGCGGTAGCCAAGCGCGTACGCACCGATACGCGCATCGGCGCGCATACGGTATCGGTGGCGTTTACCGCGGTACGTTTGGCCGAGCGCGTCTTTACCGACTTGCGACAAGCCTGCGTGATGCTGATCGGCGCGGGCGACACCATCGAATTGGCGGTGCGGCATCTGGCGGAAAAAAAGGTTCGCCGACTGATCGTCGCCAACCGCACATTGGAAAATGCGCAGGAGCTTGCGAGCCGTCATGGCGGCTATGCCATCGCTCTGCACGATCTGTCCCAGCATCTGGCCGAAGCGGACATCGTGATCGCATCCACCGCAGCGCGACAACCGGTATTGACCCGCGCCATGGTGGAAAAAGCGATCGCAGCACGTCGCCGCAAGCCGATGTTCATGGTCGATATCGCGGTGCCGCGCGATATCGACCCGGCCGTGGGGGAACTCGATGACGTTTATCTCTACGGCATCGACGATCTTCGACAAGTGATCGACGATAACCGCCGCTCACGCGAAAACGCGGCGCGCGAGGCCGACGCGATCATCGATCTGCAAGTTGAGCGTTACATGGCCTGGCGGCGTGCGCTCACGGTAAAAAATCCGGCGATGGATCTGCGCCTGCATGCAGAAAGCTATCGCGACGAAGTGCTGGAAAAAGCCCGCACGATGCTCGCACGCGGCAAATCGCCGGAAGAAGCTTTGGCTTTTCTCGCCAATACGCTGACCAATAAATTGCTGCACCATCCCAGCGCACGCCTGCGCGAAGCAACACTCAGCGGCGATCACGATTTGCTGCACGCAGCAGGCCGACTATACGGACTCGACGAGAAGCCGGAGACAGGCGAGGAGTAGCGAAGCCCAATGATCCATAGCCCTCTATCATGGGCTACCGATTTCCTTCGCTCCCTCACTTACCGATCTCCTCGATGACCCCTTCCATCCGCCGCAAACTCGAAGCCATCGCCGAACGGCACGAAGAAATCGGTCTTCTGCTCGGTCAGGCCGATGTGCTGGCCGACAACCATCGTTTTCGCGAACTCTCGCGCGAATACGCACAGCTCGAGCCCGTCGCCGATGCCATGCGCGAGCAGGCGCGCCTGGAGCGCGAGTTGATCGATGCGCGCGCCATGCTCGACGATCAAGAACTTCGCGAGATGGCAGCCGATGACATCACGCGCCTGCAGTCACGCGCAACGGAACTGGAAAGCGAGCTGCAACGCCTGCTGATTCCGAAAGATCCGCGCGACGAAGCCAACTTGTTCCTGGAAGTGCGCGCCGGCTCCGGCGGCGACGAAGCCGCCATTTTCGCTGGCGATCTGTTTCGCATGTATACCCGCTACGCCGAGCGTCAGCGTTGGCAGGTCGAAGTGTTGAGTGAAAACTCCGGCGAACACGGCGGCTACAAGGAAATCGTCGCCCGCATCGAAGGTAAGGGCGCGTTCTCGCGCCTGAAATTCGAATCCGGCGTCCATTGCGTGAAGCGCGTGCCGGCTACCGAATCGCAAGGTCGAGTGCATACCTCTACCGCCACCGTCGCGGTGTTGCCTGAGCTGGACGAGATCGAGGACATCGCGATTTCCCCCGCCGACCTGAAAATCGACACCTTCCGCGCCTCCGGTGCCGGCGGCCAGCACGTCAACAAGACCGATTCGGCCATCCGCATCACCCACCTGCCCAGTGGCATCGTGGTGGAATGCCAGGATGAGCGCAGCCAGCATAAGAACCGTGCCCGCGCCATGAGCCTGCTGAAGGCGCGCCTGCTGGATGAAGCGCAATCCAAGCAAACCGCCGAACAAGCCCAATCGCGGCGATTGCAGGTGGGTACCGGCGACCGCAGCCAGCGCGTCCGCACCTATCGCTACAAGGACAACCTGGTCACCGACCACCGCATCGGGCTGGACCTCTACCGCCTCCCTGAAATCATGCAGGGCGATCTGGACGAACTGTTCGGCGCGCTAGCCCGCGAACATCAGGTCGATGAACTGAAGTCCCTGGCCGATGGTTGAGAAACCCGTAGAAAAATGAGAAACGGGTAAGAGTGCCAAGACCGCGCTACGCTTAGTCTCAGTTTTACAGGGGATCACCTAGCCATCTCATTCCCATCGTCTTCCGGCTACGCCGGAGCGACGGCTCCGGCGTGGTGGTTTTCAAGGCGGCACCTGCTGGTTTCTCACTCCTATTGACCTGTTCCCAACGCATGAACGACACCCTGCCTACCGACATCGCCGCGATCTTGCGCAAACTCAATGAGCTGCTGCAGCGTGGCGCGAACGACGAAGCGGTCCAATACGCCGCGGCGGCGCGTCGACAATTTCCGGTGGCGGCCGAATTGGTTCGTTTGCACGGCGTGGCCCTACTGCGAGCGGGACGGACTCGCGAGGCAACCGTGGCGCTGAACCGCGCCGCCGAGCTCGCGCCCGACAATGTCGAACTGCAATGCAATCTCGCCAGCCTCGCGCTGGCCGATGGCAAGGCCGGGGCAGCCATAGAACGCTTACAAAGAGCGCTGGCAAAATCGCCCGGCCACCCCGCTATTTTGCAAGCGCTGGGCATGGCATTTATGTCCACCGGCCAGCATGTGCAGGCGCGCGATGCGCTTGCCCTCGCGGTAAAAAATTTGCCGCAGCATCCGTTCATTCGCCTGAATCTGGCTGCCGCGGAGCTGGAACTGGGGCGCCTGGCAGAAGCCGAAGTACAGGTACGCGAAGCGTTGCAACAAGCACCGTCTTCCGATGTCGCTCACGCCATGCTCGGTCACGTGCTGCACTTGCAGCGCCGCCCGCAGGAAGCGGCAGCTGCACTGTTGGAGGCAGGACGGCTTGCGCCAAACAACGCGCAACACCTCTTTCAGGCGGCTTTGATGCTGGACGAGATCGGCGACCTGGCCGGTGCGAACAATGCCCTCACCGGCGCACTCGCGCGCAACCCCGATTCACTACCTGTGATGTCGCAATTGCTGTTCCTTCGCCGTCGGCTATGCCTCTGGCAAGGTATCGACGCATTGAGCGAGCGCGTGACGCAAGCCGTCATGCAAGGGGAGTCCGGCGCGCATCCCTTTCCCTTACTGGCCGAAGAGACCGATGCCGCAACCCAGCTCCGTTGCGCCAAAGCGTATGCGGGACTGATCGAACAACAAGCCGTTGCCTTTCGCCAACAACTCGGATTCCGCCACACGCTGCCCTTGCCCGATACCCCGATTCGGGTCGGCATGCTGGCGGACGGATTCCACGGAGGCGCAGTCGGCCAGCATATTGTCGCCCTTATCGAGGCACTCGCTGACAGCGATCTGGACATCCACCTGTTCGCCACGACCCCCGACGATGGCGGAGCGGTTCGCCATCGCCTTTCAGCAGCGGCCACGCTGCACGATGTCTCTGCACTTAATCGGCCACAGCTCGCCACGCTTATTCATGGGACAGCGATCGAAATCCTGTTCGACCTCAACGGTTATCGCGGTCGCGGCAACGCCGAACTGATGGCATTGCGCACCGCTCCCGTGCAAGTGAGTTGGCTCGGTTACACAGGTAGCTCCGGCGCACCGTGGATCGATTATCTACTCACCGATGCCATGACGCTTCCGACTGCGTTGCGCGAGCATGCCAGCGAGAAAGTCGTGCGGCTTCCACGCTGTTCGCAGCCGAACGACCCCACCCGCGTTTTGGCGACGCCACCTTCACGGCATGCGTGCGGCTTGCCCGAGCGTGGCACCGTGTTCGCGTGCTTCAGTGTGACCCACGCCGTCAACGCCGCAGTCTTCGCCCGTTGCATGCTGATCTTGCAGCAGGTGCCCGACAGCGTGCTCTGGCTGCTCACCGGCCCCGCCGATACGGCCGTGCGCATGCGCCAAGCAGCACAGGCGCTCGATGTCGCACCGGAACGCCTGGTGTTTATGCCGGATCTGCCTTATGCCGATTATCTGGCCTGTTATGCGCATGTGGACCTGTACCTGGACACGCTCCCCATCAACGGACGAGCCACCGCATCGGATGCACTCTGGGCTGGCTGCCCCGTCCTTACCCGCACTGGCGACACCATCGCCGGGCGCAGCGTTACCAGTATGCTGCACCAGTTCGGCTTGCCCGAGCTGATCACCGCCGACAGCGTCACCTTCATCGGCATGGCCACCGCCTTGGGTAACGATCCCGAAGCGCTCGCCACCTTGCGCCGTCATATCACACAGCAACGCGATCAGAATCCCTTGTTCGATATGCGAGGATTCGCCAACGATTTTCGTCATGCCGTGCGCACCATCAGCACCCGTTATCGCATTGGCCGCCCACCCACGGACGTTGACTTGTAGCTTTGGGAGATAGCCCGATGAGCAAGCAAGACAAGCAATACAACAAGCGGATGGAAGAACTGCAACTGGAGCTGATCGGCTTGAACCGCTGGTTGCAGCGCAGCGGCAAGCGGCTCGCCGTCATCTTCGAGGGCCGTGACGCAGCCGGCAAAGGCGGCACGATCAAACGCATCACCGAACGCATGGACACCCGCGGTTATCGCGTCGCGGCGCTCGGCAAGCCGGACGAAGTCGAAGCGAAGCAATGGTATTTTCAGCGCTATGTGGCGCACTTGCCGACCGCTGGCGAATTCGTGCTGTTCGACCGCAGCTGGTACAACCGGGCAGTGATCGAGCCGCTAATGGGTTTTTGCACCGACGCACAATACGAGGCATTTCTTGATGCGGTTCCGGCCTTCGAGAAACTGCTCACGGACGACGGCATCATTCTGCTCAAGTACTGGTTGACGGTGGATCAGAAAGAACAAGAAAAGCGTTTCGCCGATCGCGCCAAGGATCCGCTCAAACGCTGGAAGCTATCTCCCGTCGACCTGGCTTCGCGCACCAAATACGCCCAACTGGGCCACCTGCGCGACACGATGATCGAACGCACACACGCGTCCAGCGCGCCGTGGTTTCTTGTTGACTTCAACGACCAGAAACGTGGCCGCATCAATCTCATCCAGCATCTGCTGGAACAGGTGCCGCGTCATGAAACGCCGACGCCGGCGGTAAAACTCAAGCCGCTAAAAGGCAAACCAAAACGCGAGCGCGTCACCGAGAAAGCGCTTTGGGTTCCAAACGCTTTCAGCGACTGAGTCAACTCTGCTCAAGCTTTAAGAAATGGAAAAACCGTCGGCGAGGATCTCGCCATGTTCGCTGCGCACGACATCGTCCACACGTGCGACCGGCGGCCCTTGCCACAACCAGCGCTCCAATTCGCTCAACGCCTCGGCGCTGCCGCTTGCCACGACTTCTACCCGACCGTCCGATAGATTTCGCGCGTGGCCGCGTATTCCAAGCCTAAGTGCCTCCTGACGCGCGCTCGCGCGAAAGAACACACCCTGCACTTTGCCGCTGACGACGAAACTCGCAACGGCCATTAGCTACTTACCGATGGCAGCACTTAGCAAAGCGGGCGTGACCGGCCCCATGAAATGCTTGGCGACTTTGCCATCCGGCGCGATCAGCCAGGTGGTCGGCAGGCCTAGCGGCTCGTCAAAATCGGGCAGCGGCTTATCCATCGTGACCTGTGCCACGGGATAACCCACCGGATGTTTGTCCAGAAACGCACGGATATCGGACGGATCGGTGTCGTCATACGCGATGCCGATCGCACGCACATTGGAGTGCGTCGCCACGAAGTGCGCGATATCCGGCAACTCTTTGATGCACGGCACACACCAGGTCGCCCAGAAATTGACGATGACCCAATGCCCACGCTGCGATGCCAGGTCGTAGGGCTTGCCGTCGAGTGTCGTTACCTTCAACGACGGTTGCGCCGGCATGGCCGCGTAGGCAGGCGTCGCCAGTACGCATGCGGCCAGCAAAAATGACGAGACCAACCACTTCATGATTCGGATTCCTGAGTCTGAGATGCTGCCATAGCGTTTATAGGATAAACCCTGTCCAGCCGGGTACCCAACGTGGCATCGAGCGAACGCGCGAGCTTGATCAGCAGCGATAGGAGTTCCGGAGGCAGTTCGATGCCGGATGCGGCAACCTGCTCGGCCGGATTCAACGGCAAGCGATAGCCGCTGTGACGGTAAACGCGCAGCAGATCGGTGCTGTCCAGGCTGCGGGTCATCACCCAGCCACCCACCTCGCTGCGATGGATGAGATCGGCACGCGACAGATCATCGAAATAAGTGGCGATCGACACGCTGCGTAAATAAGGTTCGGCGATTCGAATAGTGGAGGGATCGACGGTGCGTCCTGCACGCTGCGCGTCGACAAAGTGGCGCAGCACCACCAGCAACCCGAGAAATTCCGAACCTTCCGGCATGGCGTCGCACGGCGCCTGGTATTCGAAGGCGGACAACGAGGCCGCCACCGATGCGCACAGGATCACGATCACCCACGACAGATAAATCCACAACAGCAACAGCGGAATGATCGCCAGCGCACCGTAGATCTGCTGGTAGTTCTGCGCATGCCGCACGTAGTGGGTAAAGATCCATCGCGCCAATTCAAACAGGAGGGCACCGAGCAAAGCGCCGATGGCCGTATGCCTTTTATTGACGCGTCGATTTGGAATCGTGGTGTACATCAGCCACAGCGTGAGGAACGTCACCACGAAAGGCATGGCTCTCAACAACTCCTGAGCGATGCCCAGCTGTTGGCTGGCGTCACGAAACATGGGCACGGCCGCGACATAGGAGGTGACGGCAATACCACCGACGACCAGTATCGGCCCGAGTGTCAGTGCCGCCCAATACAGCAGCAAACGCGGCCCCCAGGGCCGATGGTGACGCACATGCCAGATGCGATTGAGACGGTCTTCGATGCTATTCATCATCGAAACGGCACTGAACAGCATCACCAAAATACTGATGCCGGTTAGCTTGCGCGCATTGGAAGCAAAATCGAGCAAGGCCTTCTGCACCGTCTCGCCCGCTGCCGGCACGAAGTTGCTGAAGACGAAATTGATCAACGTGTCGCGCGCATCCTCGAACATCGGAAACGCTGCGAACATGGCCAACACGGCCACCGTCAACGGAACCAACGAGACCAGCGTGGTGTAGGAAAGCGCACCGGCCGTCTCGAAGCATTTGTCGTCGAGAAAGCGTTGCCAGAGGAAACGGCTAAAGGTCAGGGTGCGGTCACGGTCGAAGCGCAAGTTCATGGGGCCTGGTCAACATCCCTGGTGTCACCCGTACACTACCCCATCGACACTGAACGACCAAAGCGCATGAACGACATTCTGGTGCTGTATTACAGCCGTGGCGGCCACACCGCCCAACTGGCCCGCCTGATTGCCCGCGGCGTGGAGGAGGTCCCCGGCATGCGTGCACGCCTGCGCCAGGTACCCCCGGTGGCGCCGGTCACCGAGCTGGCGCAGCCGCCGGAACCCGAAGACGGCGCACCGTACGTCACCAAACAGGACTTGCACGAATGCAGTGGGCTGGCGCTGGGCAGCCCCACTCGCTTTGGCAACATGGCCGCACCATTGAAGTACTTCCTGGACAGCACCGGCGCCGAATGGGCCAGCGGCGCCCTGGTCGGCAAACCGGCCGCCGTTTTCACGGCCACCAGCACGATGCACGGCGGTCAGGAATCGACACTGCTGAGCATGGCGTTGCCGCTGTTGCATCACGGCATGCTGCTGCTTGGCATTCCTTATACCGAACCGGCGCTCAGCAGCACGCTAAGCGGCGGCACGCCGTATGGCGCCAGTCATGTCGCTGGCGCCAAAGGCGACAATGCCATTAGCGAACACGAGCGCGAACTTGCGCGCGCACTCGGCAAGCGCCTGGCCGATACGGCACGCAAGCTGGCGGCAAGCGCATGAGCGCTCCGCTCGCCCTCACCTATCGCATCGGCGTTGTCGCGTGGATCGCACTGATTGCGTTGCAATGCGCGTGGTATGCGTGGCTGTTTCCACCCCATCAATTACCGATTTGGCTGGTGCTGGCCGTCACGGTGATTCCGCTGCTGCTCCCGTTTCTGGCGATTCGCAATGTGCGACGTGCGTTGCTCTGGGTGGGCATTCTCAGTTTGTTCTACTTCTGCCACGGCGTTGCCGAAAGCTGGAGTTCGGCGCACGAACGTTGGCTTGCGCTGCTTGAAGTGCTGCTCACGCTGCTGCTGATCGGCACACTGGGTGCCGGCGTGAAACGCCGGCCCGCGGCGAAGGCGAGTTAGCCGAACACCACCATGCTCTGGCGGCTCAGGGCAACCGGCTGGCCGTTCGGCCCCCATAGCATCACCTGCTGGCTGGTGTAGCCATCTTGCGCGGCTTGCAGTTGCGCATCGATGCGCCAGCCGCTCAACGGCAAGCCCCGGCTATCGGCAAACAATTCCAGCATCCAGGTCAGCGAACTGCCCGGTGCCGGCTGAGCGAGCATCGACAGTGCAACCGGCGGGATGAAATCGGCGAAAGCGACGACATGCGCCTCGTCGGCCACGCCATCGTCCTTGAGCGAAACCTCGACGATCTGCTGGGTTTTCGTACTCCCCGAGAAAGGAATGTCGCCCTGCAGCCATCGGGCTTCGAAGTGCTGCGTGAATTGCGGCAACAGTCCCGGCACATAGCGAAGCACATGCGGCTTGTCCATCGCCTGCACTGTGGGCTGCGATGGCAACACGTGCAGCGTCGACGTACGCGCGACACCGAATATACCCACAACCAGACATACGGTGGTATCGCCCTCGATGAGGCGCGCCTCGACCTGGGTCACGCTCTTGCCCTGACGCAGCACGTTCGCACGGATGCGCACGGGACCGTCGGGGACCGGTGCAAGAAAAGCCACCTGAAGACTGCGTAGCGGCACCTCGGCCGGAACCAGCGCGCGCATCGCGCGCAAAGCCAGCGCCGCCTGCAAGCCACCGAAAGTGCTGCGCCCTTGCAGCCAGTCCTCGCTGATCGAAGCCACCCATGTATCGCCATCGCGGCGAATGCCGTCAAGCGCTTCCGAAAATCGCATGTTCTTGCCTCCGTCGCGTGTCCGCCCATGCTAGCGGATGGGATCGGCAGGACGCAGCACGCGCCCCTTTGCCTATACTCATCTCAAAGCTCCCAGCGAGGTGGCCGTTATGGGATTTCTGCAAGACGCTCCGCAACTGGCTCATCCACACCGCGACGACCGGTTGTTGATCGCATTGCTCGATCGCACGTTCCCGCCCAAACGCCGTGCGGCGCTGGACGCCGATCTCGATGCACTGGCCGATTACGCGCAGATGGCGTGGGGGCGCAGCCGTCGCAGCACGCGCTGCAAGCCGGTGTTGACGCAATGGGATGCCTGGGGCCGGCGCGTCGATCGCATCGAATTGACCGAAGCGTGGACCGAAGGCCCTCAACTCACCACACACCACGCCATTCTCGCCGCCGGACACGAAAACCACGAGCACGCACGCCTGGAAGAATTCGCGCGTGCCTACGTCTATCACGTGGCCAGCGAGTTCTACACCTGTCCGTTGGCGATGACCGATGGTGCGGCTACCGCGTTGAAGGCGTCTGGCAACAAAGCCTTGATCGATCGCGCGCTACCGCATTTTCTCAGTCGCGACGCACGCAACTTCTGGTTATCCGGACAATGGATGACCGAGAACGCAGGCGGCTCGGATGTGAGCAACACCGAGACCGTCGCGAAGCAAGACGCCGATGGCCAATGGCGCCTGTACGGCCGCAAATGGTTCAGTTCCGCCGTAGTCGGCGAGGCGGCGCTGGCATTGGCCCGTCCGGAAGGTGCTGCCGCCGGTGCCGCCGCGCTGGCGTTGTTTTACGTCGAAACGATGGATGGCTCCGACCGCAAGCCGCAATTAATCATCGATCGCCTGAAAGACAAGCTCGGCACACACGAATTGCCCACTGCGGAAATCCATCTGGATGGCCTGCCCGCGTGGCCTCTGGGCGAACTTGCGCACGGTGTGCGGCAAGTCGCACCGATGCTCAACATCACGCGCACGTGGAACGCCATCGGCGCCGTCGCCAGCATGGCGCGTGCGATTGCTCTTGCGCGCGATTACGCTTCGCGGCGACAAGTGTTTGGTCGCGCATTGCGCGAACAACCGCTGCATGCACAAACGTTGGCCGATATGCAGGCCGAATTCGAAGGAGCCTTCGCCCTTGCGTTCGAAGTGGCCTACTTGCTCGGCCGTGTCGAACAGAACGCGGCAACGCTGCAGGAAACGGCCTCGCTGCGTCTACTCACGCCGCTGGCAAAGCTGTGGACGGGCAAGATGGCCGTAAACCTTTGCTCGGAAGCACTGGAATGCTTCGGCGGTGCCGGCTACATCGAAGACACCGGCTTGCCGCAATTGCTGCGCGATGCGCAGGTGTATGCGATCTGGGAGGGCACCACCAACGTGTTGTCGCTCGACAGCCTGCGTGCGCTGGCCGGCAACAATACCTTCGCCGCCCTGCGCAAAGTGATCACCGGATGGCTTGGCGACGCCCACAATGCTCAGGCGTCATTCGCGATACATGCCGCCCTGGATGCTGCGGCCACCCACATGGATGCGCAAAAAATCGAGCGTCATGTGCTGGAGGCAGGGGCCCGCGGCATCGCCATCACGCTGGCGCGCTGTGCGGCCGCTGCACTGATGGCCCGTCAGGCCGCGTGGTCGTTGTCACGCGGCGATGAGCGCCCGGCCGCCGCCCTGCGCCGCTTCCTTGGCCATGGCTTGCTGCGCCTGTCCGATATCAGCAGCGAAGACACCCGATTGTTGCTGGAATGATTACCGGCGCTATCTCCGGCTAAAATGTCGGCTTACCCCTACGGCATCACCACCATGCAGCGCCTGACCATCGTCACCACCGGCGGCACCATCGACAAGATCTATTTCGACGACAAGTCGGACTACAAGATCGGTGCGCCGCAGATCGGTGAAATCCTGGGCCAGCTTGGCGTGGCGTTTCAGTTCGACGTGATCCCGATCTTGCGCAAGGACAGCTTGCACATCAATGCGGAAGATCGCGCACTGATCCGCTCCACCATCGAGGCGCAGCCGCACCGCCACGTGCTGGTGACGCACGGCACGGACACCATGGTGGAAACAGCCCAGGAGCTGGCATCGATCAAGGGCAAGGTGATCGTGCTGACCGGCGCACTCAATCCGGCGCGCTTCCAGGGCTCGGACGCGGTATTCAACATCGGTTGCGCCGTCGCGGCCGTCCAAACGCTGCCCGACGGTGTGTACATCGCTATGAACGGCCGCGTGTGGGACCCAGCCAAGGTACGCAAGAATCGCGATGCGAATCGGTTCGAGGAAGTGCAAAGCACTTGAGGCTTTAACCCTCTCCCCCATAGGGGAGAGGAAGTGAACGCAAAAAGCCGTTCTTAAAGCATCCCGGTTTCGAGCTTTGCCGCGTCCGACATCATCGAATGATTCCACGGCGGATCGAACACCAGATCCACGTCCGCTTCGACCACGGTAGGAATCAACTCTAGCTTGGTGCGCGCGTCGTCGATCAGCACGTCGCCCATCCCGCACCCTGGCGCAGTCAGCGTCATCTTGACGTAGACCTTGCGCTGCTCGGATGCGGCGGATTCGAGGCTCACGTCGTAGACCAGTCCCAGCTCGACCACGTTGATCGGGATCTCCGGATCGAACACCGTGCGCAGCTGCTGCCACACCAGCTTCTCTACGTCGGCATCGCTCGCATCGGCAGCCAGCTCCAGCGGCGGGGGTGGCTCTTTGCCTAGGGCATCGGCATCGCTGCCGGCAACGCGGAACAGGTTGCCTTCCACGTACACGGTGAAACTGCCGACAAGCGCCTGCGTGATGTAGCCGGTCTGGCCGGCCGGCAAAGTCACGCTTTCGCCCTGAGGCACCATGACTGCATTGCAGTCACGTGCCAGGGTGAAAGGTTCGCTGCTAAGACTGAAACCGCTCATGCCATCTCGTCGATCGTTATGGAAAGCCAGCTTTTGGCTTGCCCGGCCCTCTATTATGCCGGCCGCCTCCAGGACATGTCTTACAAATCAGGTTGAAACGACCGAATCTCAAGGGACGCCCCGCAGAGAAATGAAGCTCATCACGCTAAGATGCCCGCTTTGCCCGACAGGAAGCCGCGTGAACGAGCCCTCCTCCACCCGCCATGGCCAACCATGATTTTGCGTCGCGTGCTTGGCGAATGTTTCGCGCTATTTTGCGCGGTGATGCTAGGACTGGCGGCCGGTGCGCTCTGGTTGGTGCCTACCGTGCTGCTCCGTCATACCCTGCCGGAGTTGGCCTTACTGGCGGGATGGCTGCTTGCCTTGGCCATCCGGCAATGGGTACACGCCGGTAAGTGGAACGCCCTGTTGCTGGCATGGATCGCGACGGTCGTGGCCTGCGCCTATGTCCGCATATTGACGGCGGCAGCCGACCTCTCGGCGATGATGGGTTACGGCTTGGTCGATGTCATGCGCACGGCAGGCTCGTCGATGTTGCTGGATCTCGCCCGCGTAGGCCTGACGCCGCGAGACCTTTTTTGGGACGCAGCAGGCATCGTCGTTGCCACGATAGGCGTCCTGCGCGGCGCCCGGCGCACGCGTTAGCGTCGGCTAGACATCGAGCGTCTTGAGTTCAGAAACCAGCTGACCTGCTGCTGCCTGACCGTCCCCGTACAACATGCGCGCATTGTCCGCATAGAACAACGCGTTTTCGATGCCCGCAAAGCCGGTGCCCTTGCCGCGCTTGACGACAATCACCTGCCTAGCGTCAACCACATCGAGAATCGGCATGCCGTAAATCGGTGACGAAGGATCGGTTTTGGCCAGCGGATTGACCACGTCGTTGGCGCCGATGACCAGCGCGACGTCCGTGGCCGGGAATTCGGGATTGATGTCTTCCATGTCCACGATCAAGTCGTAGGGTACGCCAGCCTCGGCCAGCAACACGTTCATGTGGCCGGGCATGCGGCCGGCCACGGGGTGGATCGCAAATTTCACTTTTACCCCGCGCGCCAGCAGCAGTTGCGCGAATTCCCACACCTTGTGCTGTGCCTGCGCGACAGCCATGCCGTAGCCGGGCACGATCACTACGCGTTCGGCATACGCCATCATCACCGCGGCATCGGCGGCCTCGATCGGTTTCTGACTGCCGCCGATCTCTTGCGCCGAAGCACCCGCCGCCGCACCGAAACTGCCAAACAGCACGTTGCCGATCGAGCGATTCATCGCCTTCGCCATCAGCTGCGTCAACAGCGTGCCCGCCGCGCCCACCACCATGCCGGCGATGATCATCGCTTCGTTGTGCAGCACATAACCTTCGAACGCCACAGCCAGACCCGTGAATGCGTTGTAGAGCGAAATTACGACCGGCATATCGGCGCCCCCGATAGGCAAAGTCATCAGCACGCCAAACAGCAAGGCCAAAACGAAAAAGGCGCCAATCAGCGCCACAGTGACGTGGCCGGTCGCCAACATCACGCCAATCACCACCGCGGCGGCCAGCACCAGCAGATTCACCACGCGCTGGCCGGGAAACACGAAGCGCCGGTCCAACCATCCTTGCAACTTGGCGAAAGCGATCAGTGAGCCGGAAAAGCTCACCGATCCAATCAGCGCACCCAAGACACCCAACGCGAGCGCAACGGGCGACAGCGGAGCCAATGCGGTGGCGGCCGCATGTAGTGGCGACCAGCTCTCCGGCATCAAGGGGAACGTATTCGGCGCGACTACTCCGTTCAGGACGGCAAAATCGCTGGCATGTCCCATCAGCTCACTGGCACCGATGGCCGCGGCGGCGCCGCCACCCATGCCGTTGTAGAGCGCCACCATCTGCGGCATGGCGGTCATGGCAACCCGGCGCCCGGACCACCACGCTGCCGACACGCCGATCAGCACCGCAGCGATGATCAGTCCACGATGGGCCATGTCGGGCAGCAGCAACGTGGCTATCACCGCCAGCAACATGCCGAAACCGGCCCACACGATGCCACCGCGAGCCGTGCGCGGTGAACTCATGCGCTTCAGGCCAAGGATGAAAAGCATTGCGGCGAGGAAATAGCAGGCATCAATCATAGGATGCTCTGATTCCGTTCTGCATAGGCGTCACCGGCCCTGTCTGTTCGCATACCTTCGGTCCGTCGTCTCGACAGCCGGCCAGGCTGCCTTCGCCGACGGCCCTGTGGTCTGCGAACAGACAGGGCCGGCCCGAAGGGTGATGTCCAGAAGGCCCACAGGCTGCGCCGCGCGGCTTGCCAAGACGGCCAGTCTTCTCTGCGCCACGCAACACAGCCTGTGGGCCTTCTGGACAGCATGCCGCCTATGCAGAACGGAATCAGAGCATCCACCTGCGGCCACGCCATCACTTGGTCTCTCCGCTGCTCTTTCCGGGCTTGCTGGACTTGAACATTTCCAGCATCCGTTCAGTGACCACGTAGCCTCCG
Source organism: Lysobacterales bacterium (assembly GCA_015655335.1). Classification (GTDB taxonomy): domain Bacteria; phylum Pseudomonadota; class Gammaproteobacteria; order Xanthomonadales; family Rhodanobacteraceae; genus Dyella_B. Next base: position 23,800 of record JAATFF010000071.1, read on the forward strand.
GCGGCATTGCCGGCACCCAGCAAAACGCCGACGAAGCCGATAGCCATCTCGAACGGGGTTCGAGCGTGGCCTAGCGCAATCATCGCTCCAACCAGCACAATGCCATGTATGAAGTTCGACCCTGACATCAGCGGGGTGTGCAAGATGACAGGCACCCGGGCGATGATTTCGTAACCCGTGAATGCGGCCAGCATAAAGACGTAAAGCGCCAGGAACCCGTCCAGCATGTGTTTCCCCCGCCAATCAGTCGGATACGCTGCATCATACGGTGCCGGGTCAACCCGTGCGAGCCTGGCGCGTTGATCACGAGAGTCGAACAGATGGAGCCTCAGGATGTTCGCCCTGACGATTCGGAAAACGGCGCCATGAATAGCGTCTCGGCGGTGTTTGAGTCGGAACTTGTAGTCCAGGATGGAAGGGCGGTGCCTGCGACACTGGATGCTTTTCTGGCGAGCATGGAGCGCCGGGCCTTCCGTATGGCCGAATTGCACCTCGGCAATCGGGAAGACGCCCTGGACGCCGTGCAGGACGCGATGCTCCGTCTGGTCAAGCATTACCGCGACAAGCCTGCAGGCGAATGGACGCCGTTGTTCTGGGGCATCCTGCGCCGCCGCATCGTGGATCTGCAGCGCCGACGCAAGGTGCGCTCCATTGTCGTCGGCTGGCTCGGTGGTGGTCACGACGACGACGGCGATGAATTACCCGTGTGGGAACCGGCCGACACCGGCCCGGACCCGCTGGAAAAATTGCACGGCGAACAGTCCTACGCGGATATGGCCGCGGCCGTGAAGCAGCTTCCGCGACGTCAGCGCGAAGCCTTCATGTTGCGCATTCTGGAAGGCCTGGATGTGGCTGAAACCGCACAGGCGATGGGCTGCTCGGAAGGCAGTGTGAAAACACATCTCTCGCGTGCCATGCAGCATCTGCGAGGGAAATTGGAGGAGTGGCGATGAACTCGTCCGACAAGCAATTCGAACAACGCGCTCGCGCGCTCTATCACGAAGCGACCCAACGCGTGGATCCGGTGACGGCCGGACGCCTGCGCGCTGCACGTCGCACGGCTTTGCAGGCTGCTGCACAGGCCTCGCCGCATCGCCGTGCGCGCGTGCTGTTGCCCGTCGGCGCGCTGGCAGCCATGGCCCTGGCTGCGCTGATGATCTGGCAACCGACACCGCGATCGAACGCTCATGGCGACACGCCCGGGGCGATGAGCGCCGTCGCCGAGCCGGACAACGAACTGCCGCCGGGTGCCGATAGCGCCGATCCTGGGCTTTACCAGAATCTCGACTTCTACAGCTGGCTAGCTGCCAATAACAGCAGCCAGACCAAGCACTGATCCATGCTGCCACGACCATTTCGCCTGCCCTCGCTGTTTGCTCTTGTGCTCGGTCTCATGGCCGCGGTGCCGTCGTACGCGCAAAACGCTCCCACGGCGCATCCTTGGAACACGCTTAGTCCGGCTCAGCAAAACCTGCTCGGGCCGCTGCAATCGCAATGGGACTCCTTTCCGCCGAAGCGACAGGAGCACATGCTCGAGCACGCCCAGGACTGGTTGAAGTTGCCTCCGGAACGCCAGCAGGAAATCCGCGACCGCATCGCACGTTGGCAAGAAATGACGCCGGAACAGCGCCAGCAAGCCCGCGAAAATCAGCATCTGTACGACACGCTGCCGCCATCGAAAAAGCAGCAGCTGCATGATGCGTTCCTGCGCTTTCAACAGCTGCCACCCGCACAGCGTGATGCGTTGCGGCGCCAATGGCAGGAGCAGTCACCCGAGCAGAAGCAACAGTGGCTGCAACACATGGGTCCCCATTCCACGCTGCCGGGCGAGCATGCGTTCGGCATGCCGGGACGCTGAGCGCCCGCGCTGCGTCCTACGCGTTAAACAGCACCTCACCGTTGCGCGTCAGGCAGCTTTTGGCGACCAGCTCGTCGCCAAAATCAGGCTGCAACGCGCCATCCCGAATCAGTAGTTCCGCAAAATTATAGATATTGCGCGCGTACATCTCCGACGCGTGCAAGGGCGCGCCGGCGGCCAGGTTCAACGGCCCCAGGATCACCACGCCGCCATGCTCCACGCGCTCGCCGGGCCCGGTCAGTTCGCAATTGCCGCCGCTGTCGGCAGCAAGATCCACGATCAACGCGCCCGGCTTCATGCCATCGACCATCGTCGTGGTGAGAATCTTTGGCGCGGCGCGGCCTGGCACTGCTGCCGTTGTTACCACTACATCGAACACTTTCAGGTGTTCAGCCAAGGCTTGTTGTTGCGCTGCGCGCTCTTCGACGGTGAGCTCGCGTGCGTAGCCGCCACTTCCGGCTGCGCTGACGCCCAGATCCAAGAATTTTGCGCCCAAGGATTCGATCTGTTCGCGCGTTTCCGGTCGTACGTCATAACCTTCGATCTGCGCACCGAGGCGACGCGCGGTGGCAATGGCCTGCAAGCCTGCGACACCTGCACCGATAACCAATACCCGCGACGGGCGAATGGTGCAAGCCGCCGTGGTCAGCATGGGGAAGAATTTCGGCGCGTTTTCGGCGGCGATCAACATAGCCCGATAGCCCGCCACGGCGGCCTGCGAGCTCAGTACATCCATCGCCTGTGCACGCGTCGTGCGCGGCAGCAGCTCAAGTGAAAACGCAGTCAATTTACGTTGCGCGAGCGATGCGATGCGATCCGCCGCGCCGTGAGGACGCAGTTGCCCCACCACGATGCTTCCTTCGCGCAATTGGCCGAGCGCGCTGTCGGCCGGCGAGACCACGCAGGCCAGCAGATCGGCTTGCGCCAATACTTGAGCGGCGTCGGCGAATTCGACATCGACATAGCTCGCATCGGGAAACCCCGCGGAAGCACCCGCGCCGCGCTCGAGCACAACACGCAAGCCCTTGCCGCGCAGTTTCTTTGCCACTTCCGGCGTGATGGCCACGCGCCGCTCACCGGCGGCGGTTTCACGCAATGCGGACACGGTGATCGACATCGGCCATCCCCTGCGGAGTTGTTAGCGCATCCTAGCCGATGCATACCTCGGGGCGAACCCCAGGTTAGACTGAACAGCCCACTGCCAGCAGGCAGATCGGGACAGTGACGGAGACAGCATGTCCGAGCATACGGTTAGCGACACCTTGTTGGATCTTGCCCGACGCACGCGCGAACTGGCGTATGCGCCCTATTCCCACTTTCATGTCGGTGCCGCCCTGCAAACGCGGGATGGCCGCCAGTTCCCCGGATGCAATGTGGAAAATGCCGCCTACGGCCTGTGCAACTGTGCCGAGCGGACCGCATTGTTCAGCGCCATTGCCGCCGGATATAAACCCGGCGACTTCAGCGCGATGGCGGTCATCGCCGATACTCCCGAACCCGTGACACCCTGCGGCTCCTGCCGCCAGGCCATGGCCGAATTGTGCGGCCCCTCGATGCCTGTGCTGCTCGCCAATCTCGCCGGGGCCACTCGCCAAACGACCGTTGAAGCACTGCTGCCTGATGGGTTTCAGCTAGCGCAACGGCGTTGAGTCGGCCGTAGCGAGCAGTTCGCCCAAAGCTTTGTCGAAGGTTTGCGGATCGTCGACGAATATCGCGTGCCCGACGTTCGGAACCACCACTAGATGCGCGCCTCGAATATCCGCGGCCATCTCCTTCTGCGCATCGAGCAACGGCGAATTGGCCGAGGCGATCACCCACGCGGGTCGATCGATTTTCTGTAAAGCCGGCCGACGATCCGCACCGAAAATATCGGACACCAGCATGGCAGAGCCGACCGAGGGCGGTGTGCGTTGCGCTTGTGCAATGACATCGTCGATGTACGCTGCCGGATGCGGTTGCTTGAAGATCGAACGCACCATGCCCGCACTGTAGGCTGCAGGATTGCTTGCGTAGGTCGACAATCCGGACAAAATGACCTTGCTAAACGTTTTACGGATATCGAGTTCGTTGGAGCCGGCAGACACTGGCGAATCCACGAACGCCACGCCCGCCAGCGAATCCGTGCCGAACTGCTGCACGTAAGCGGCGACATCCTGGGCACCTTGCGACCAACCCACGAGCACAAAGCGATCGATATGGAGCGATGCCATCAGCGCATGCAGATCTTGCGCGCGTCGCTCGGGGGTATTGCCCGTCTGCATGATCGACGAGGCACCTTGCGAACGTGAGTCGATAGCGATCACGCGCCGGCCGGTCGAAAAATGTTGTAACTGTTCGCGCCACAAGGAGGCCGTCAGGGTCCACCCGGGAATAAGCACCAGAGGTGCAGCCTGCCCTTGACCCGCCTTCAAGTAATGAATGCGGGCACCATCGTCAGTAGTGAAATAACCGTCTTCAATCTTGGCAGCTGCTGGCGCTGCCGCAGCGTAGACAGGCGCGACCAACGCGAATCCGACCAGGAACATGCTTGCGACACGTACGGTGATCTTCATACCTTCACGCTCGATGGGGCGGTAGCGCACATCCTACGGTGAGCACCCCAGGCCCGTCTGTGTGACCTACAGGCATCGTGGCGTGCCTCGAGCGGTTGTAGGATAAGCGTTTTCCGACACGGCCTCCCCATGCCAGACGCGCTTTCGCTGCTGCAACAACGCCATTCGGCTCCATCGCGCCAACTCGGCGAACCTGCTCCCGATGCGGCCACCTTGCGCGCGCTGCTGGAAGCGGCGATCCGCGTTCCGGATCACGGCAAGCTGGTCCCTTTTCGGCTGATCGAATTACGCGGCGACGCCAAGCTTGCGTTCGGAGCGCGTCTGACCGAGCGCGCCATTCGTCGCGATCCCGAATTGCCCGAATCCAAACGAGAAAAAGAGCGGTTGCGCTACACCTTCGCACCGCTGGTGATGGTGGTGGTGGGACGTCTGACTGCCGACAGCGGCATACCGGATATCGAGCAAAAGCTTTGCGCGGGCAACGTGGCCTATAACATCTTGCTTGGCGCCTATGCGCTCGGCTTTGGCGCTCAGTGGCTCACGGGCTGGGCAGCCTATGATCCGGAAGTCGCTACGTTGCTTAGTTTGGAGAAGAACGAATGCGTGATCGGCTTCGTGCACATCGGAACGCCGCAAGTGGAGATTCCCGATCGCGACCGCCCCGCACTCGATGATTTGCTGAGCCAGTGGAAGGCCTGATCGCGTGACCGCGCCCCGCCGACCCACTGCACACCTGATCGATGGCAGCCTGTACGTATTCCGGGCCTGGCACTCAATGCCGGACGAATTTCACGATGTGGACGGCCATCCGGTCAACGCCGTGCACGGCTATACCCGTTTCTTGTGCGAACTGCTGGAGCGCGAGCGTCCCTCGCATCTCGCCGTGGCGTTCGATGCGTCCCTCACCACATCGTTCCGCAACGCGATTTATCCGGCCTACAAGGCCAATCGCGAATTGCCGCCGCCCGACCTGGAACGGCAATTCGTGCACTGCCGTGCGGTCACCGAGGCACTCGGCATCCGCGTACTGATCGACCATAGCTACGAGGCTGACGATCTGATCGGAAGCGCGCTATGGAGTTTGCGCGGACAAGGATTCCGCAGTGTCATCGTGTCGGCGGATAAAGATTTCGGCCAACTGCTCGGCGAACACGACGAGCAGTGGGACTTTGCACGCAACCTGCGCTGGGGACCGGCCGGCGTGTTCGAACGGTTAGGCGTGCATCCGGAGCAAGTCGCGGATTATCTCGCACTATGCGGCGACGCCGTGGACAACATACCCGGCGTGCCGAGCATTGGCGCCAAGACGGCCGCCGCGCTGCTCGCGCATTTTGGCAACCTGGACGATTTTCTGGCGCGTATCGACGAAGTGGCATTTCTGCGACTTCGTGGTGCCGCCAGTTGCGCCGCGAAGCTTCGCGAACACGGTGAATCGGCGAGATTGTATCGCCGCCTCACGCGCATCGCGCTGGACGCACCTGTCGATAACAACGCGGACGCATGGGTGCGCCGGCAAGGCACAAATACGCTCGAATCGCTGTGCGAACAGCTTCGCTTCGGGCCTCTGACGCGCAACCGTCTGCGAACACTCAACAGCACAGAAAGCAGCGCATGAGATGCGCTGTGCGCCGCAAAGAATCTTCATTCCCACCAGGCGATCTATCCGATGAAGCATTGGGACCGCAAACCTGACGATGCCGGCGCTACACCCGAAATGCTTTACCAGGGACGCTGGCTCAGCTTGCGTCGCCGCGGCCGCTGGGAATACGCCGAGCGAAACAATCCGGGCGGCGCCGTCATCATTCTTGCGGTAACGCCCGAAGATAACATTCTATTCGTGGAGCAATACCGGGTCGCCGTGCAGCAATTCACCATCGAAATGCCGGCAGGCCTGGTAGGCGACCTGGCCGATAGCCAGAACGAAAGCGCGTTGCTGGCCGCGCAACGCGAGCTGGAAGAGGAAACCGGCTATCGCTGCGCTCGCGTAAGTTTCGTGCACGAAGGACCATCCTCATCGGGCATGAGCAGCGAAATCATCGCTTTCGTGCGTGCGCACGACTTAATCAAAGTTGGCGACGGTGGCGGTGACGAAAGCGAGAACATCGTGGTGCATGAAGTGCCGCGTCGAGAGGCCGGCAAGTGGTTGCTTGCACGCGCTGCTGAAGGATATTCGATCGATCCGAAGCTGTTTGCGGGACTATGGTTCGTCGAACACGCCGACGCGTTCGGCTGAACGCGTCATGGTGACGTACGCTCTTTCTTCAAGCGTTCGTCGAGATTTTTCTCCGCCGTGGCGGCATAGGCTCGACATGCTCCGGTATCGATCAACGGATTGGGGTGTTTGCCCGCGTTGCGTCGCTGCACCCTTTCCCAAAAATCGCTCGCATCGGGATGCGGTGTAAGCAGAATGTCGCAAGGTAACTCCGCTACCGTTGCTATGGCGCGGCGAAAATCCTCGACACGGTGCGGATGCTTGGTGTCGTCCGCATAGCGGAACGCTGGTGCGCTGATCGCTGTAAGACTGTCCGCGTAGACAATGTTCAAACAGGTATTTCCTTCGCAGCTACGCCACGTCCATGACGTGCTACCGGGCGTATGGCCGGGTGTCGCATGCGCAGTGATGTCCATATCGCCCAGATGCAACGTTTCGCCATCGCGGACAATGCGAATGTTATGCACCGGCGTATACGCGGGCGACAATCCATACTGAGGATCTTCCGGGTCCACGCCGCCCCGCTCCATGGCGTGCGCGCCTGCCTCGCGGGCTAGAACTTGGGCACCGCTTGCACGCTGAAGTTCGGCGATGCCACCGGCGTGATCAATATGTGCGTGCGAGTTGAGGATCCAGCGAATATCGCTGACGCGAAAGCCAAGCGTGCGGACGTTGGCTTCAATGCGTGATGCGGATTCCGGCAAATCGCCGTCGATCAAGAGCAAACCTTGCGAGGTCTTTATCAGGATCGACGACAAACCATGAGGGCCGACGTAATAGGTGTTCCCGAAAATCCTGAAAGGCGTTTGCGGTGCGTTCCAGGCGGCACGATCTTGCGCGTAGGCGGGGGACAACACAAAGCAGCAGGACAGTACTAGGCCGACCGATAAACGACATGACATGCCGAACTCCCAAAAAATAGGCGTTCGGCGATGATCAAGCGCCACTCGGCCACGCCGAAGCCGCGATCGAGGCAACGATCAGACGAAAATCTGACGATCGAATGATGGGCGTATCAGCGCGCCCTTAACGCCCGCACGCGCCATGCCGTCAGAGCAATGCCAACAAGCGCAACGCCGAACCACGATGATGCCAGCAGGTTGTCGTGACCAAGCCACAGAACCGAATCCACCGCTCCAATTACTGAGATGGCAATGGAAGGCGCCAAGATAGGATCGATGCTCTCGTAGTGCCAACGTACCAACAATGTTGTGCCTATCGTCGCCAGCAGCACGGAGAAAATGCGACGCAACCAACGATAGTCCGGAGGCAATGGAAGATCGGGAAACATGTCCACCAACGGCACGTCGCCCTCTTGCACGGCAAAACCCACGCCGTCCGCGGCGTCCGTGGCGGGGCCCAACTTATTGCCGTCCACCTTTGCTATCACCGTGATCGCCTGGACCGGCACGGCCTCCCAGCTTACGCGCAGGTCGCCGGGTTGAGGATTGGAAGGCACCGCACTGGTGACGAGATGATCGTTGTACAAGCTGAAACTGGCCGCGAGATTGCTCGGCAGACTGCGCAGATCCGGCGATATCGGCTGGGTTCCCGACAGCGCATGCACGAGTGCCGGAGCCAACACAAAATCGTTCAAACGTACGAGTCCGGCGTCGAACTGGGCTCCGGCGAGTGGAAACTGAGTCGGATTGGCGTGCCCTTCGGGGTGCTCGAAACGACTGGAGTCGATGAGCTTGTCTTGCCAATCGAGTTCGTATGTCGGCGGACCGCCGTACCGAATTTCGTGCCACTGAAACATTTGCACGTGGCGGATCAGTACTGGCTGATTGGCTTGCTGGTTGAACTGCGTATCAAGCGGAGCCTCCACCACCTGCAACGGACCGACCACCCGAACCATATAGCCTTGTTCATCGGCATCAGGGCGACCGTTGCTGCCCAGATCCAGCACATCGCCACCGTGTCTTTTTATCTGTGTGCGGTAGTCGATCTGCCCCTTCTCGGTGACTGCCGCCACGCCCACGCCGATAAGCAGAATGACCGCACCCAAGGCGGGCAACAGGAGCTCACGAATAGAGAGGGATGGCTTCCGCTCGCCGCTCATCGAACCTCCCGGAGGCTACGTGGATGGGTGCTACAGATTAGATAACGGGGCCACGTAATTCGGGCTGCTCGTCGACCGTACCATAGCGCCCCCGCTCGTCGCGTGTCACGCGGGCGATGGCGCAGGCATGGTCGTGGGTAAAAAACAGCCGCACGTTGCGTGCGAGCTTATCGTCCAGAAAAGCACGTTTTTCTTCGATCAGCGCTTCAGGAAAGCGGTCGTAGCCCATGGTGATGGGCAAATGCACCCAGTGCTTGCCGGGAATCAGGTCGGCGCAAAAAACTACACTGGCAAATTCCGCCAGCATCAGGCCGGGGGTGTGACCATCGGAAAAATGAAAACGCACCGCCTGACCCAGGGTCTGCGAGTATTCGCCCGCCACCAGCTCCAGTCGCCCGCTCTGCAGCAAAAGCTGCTGCAGTTCGGGGATGAAAGAGGCACGATCGCGCAGATGCGGTTTCATCGCGCGCTGCCAATGTTGCGCCCCAACCAAGAACTTCGCATGCGGAAACAACAGCTGCGCCGTCTTGCCCTCCTCCCACGCCGCAAGCAATCCGCCAGCGTGATCGAAATGCAGGTGCGAAAGCACCACGACATCGATGTCTTCATGCGAAATGCCCGCGGCAGCGAGCGAATCAAGCAATACGTGATGGCTTTCCACCACTCCGTAGCGTTCGCGCAGCGATGGCTCGAAAAAGGCGCCGATGCCGGTCTCGAACAATAGGTTGCGACCTTCGAAATCCTTCACCAGCAGACAGCGGCAAGCCAGCGGGATGCGATTGAGTTCGTCCGGCGCGATCCAGCGCGACCACATCGCCTTGGGTGCGTTGCCAAACATGGCACCGCCATCAAGTTTCTGCGAATTACCGTTGATGGACCACAGCTGCATGAACTGAATTCCGAACTGACCTAGTTAATCACCGAGAAGCGTCATTTACTGCACTTTGCCCAAGCCATCCGGCCGGCGCGGGTCGCTCGCAGCATCGAGCTTGTTGGTGCGGCGATCCCAGATCACTACGTTCATGAAACCCCATGGCTCACGCTCCTTGAGCGTATAGCCCATGCGCGTGAGGGCTTCGCTGGTTGGCGCATCGAAAGCACCGGGTTCCACCATCACCGCGTCCGGCATGTACTGGTGATGGAAGCGCTTGTGCGCTACCATCTGGTGCGCGTCGCCGCCGTCGATGAACGCCAGAATACCTTCGAGCACCTGCGTAATGATGGTGGAGCCGCCGGGAGAGCCGATGACCGCCGTACGATCCGGGCCGATCACGATGCTCGGCGACATCGACGACAACATGCGCTTGCCCGGTTCCGGTGCGTTGGCTTTGCTCCCGAGCAGGCCGTAAACGTTCGGCTTATTGGGAACCAGCGCAAAGTCGTCCATCTCATCGTTGAGCAATACGCCCGTGCCCTTCGCCACGAACGTTGAGCCCAGAACATAGTTCACGGTGGAGGTGATCGCCACCATGTTGCCGTCGGCATCGATGATGGAGAAATGCGTGGTATGCATCCCCGGATCCTGGCCGTTGGTCGGCGCCAACATCGACGACGGCGTGGCCTTGTCCGGCAGAATCGTCTGGCGCAAACCGTCGGCGTAGTACGGCGACAACAGCATATCCAGCGGCATCTTCACGAAATCCGGATCGCCCAGGTAATCGTTGTGATCGCGGAATGCCCGGCGCATCGACTCGATGACGAGATGCGTACGGTGCACTTGATCCAGCTTGCTCATGTCAAAGCCGGAAAGAATGTTGAGTATTTCGGCAATCGCCACACCACCCGACGATGGCGGCGGCGCCGTAATGATTTTGTAGCCGTGGTAATCGACCGTAATCGGCATACGTTCCTTGACGCGATACGACGACAGATCCTTCAAGGTCCAGTTGCCGCCCGCAGCATGTACGGCGTCGATCAGCTTCTGCGCGGTTTCGCCGCTGTAGAAACCGGAATCGCCATATTGAGCCAGCAGCTCCAACGTGTGGGCCTGCTCCGGATCGCGCCAGATCTCGCCAGCTGCCGGAACCTTGCCGTCGGGCAAGTACTTGGCGGCCGAGGCGGGCCAGCGCTCCAGATTCTTCTGCTCATCCTGGATAGAGCCAATCAGGCGGCCATCCGGTTTGAAGCCATCGCGCGCCGTGCGAATCGCCGGCGCCAGCGACACCGTCAACGGCACCTTGCCATAGTGCTTGGACAACCAGGCCAGGCCGGCCGGTTCGCCCGGAATGCCCGCCGACAGCGGACCTTTCAAGGCGGCATCCCGATTGGGCGTGCCATCGGGATTGAGATAATCCTTGGCATTGACGGCCGCCGCAGCGGTTTCACGCGCATCCACAAAGACGTCGCGATTGCTCGATGCGATGTGCAGGGTGGCCATGAAGCCGCCGCCGATGCCCGAACTTTCCGGCTCGACCACCGATAGCGTGGACGCCACCGCCACGGCGGCATCAAACGCGTTGCCGCCCTTGGCGAGCACTTCGAAACCCGCTTCCGTGGCCAATGCGTTGGCACTGGCAATACCGGCGCGGCCAGGACGCTGCGCGAGCTGCTCGGCGTGGAGGGAAGGCGTCGGGTTGTCGGCGGCGTATGCCCCACTCATACCCAGCAAAAAACCAATCAGCAGCACATGCCAGCGCAACGCGAGCTTCATCCCTTGGTCTCCATCAGATAGGTGTATTTATCTTCGAGCTGCTCGCGCGTCTCGGTGTGCGCGGGGTCGACGATGATGCATTCCACTGGACACACGACCACGCACTGCGGCTCGTCGTGATGACCGATGCATTCAGTGCATAACGAAGGATCGATGATGTAGTACTCCTCGCCAAGCGAAATCGCCTTGTTAGGGCAGACCGGTTCGCAGACGTCGCAATTGACGCAGGTATCGAGGATCTTCAGGGACATGCCGGCGTAGTTTACACGGGCAAGCACTTATTGCGCATGGCAGCAAAAAGCATAAGCACAGGATGGCTGCAGAATGCGGGGAAAATTTCGCGCCGCGACAAGCCCTAGCCTGATGAACGCGCAGAACGCGCCGAATGCAGGCGGCGGAGGTTTTTACCTGCGCCGCCTGCCTTGCGTTGCAACGTCTTACATTGCGACGAAACGGATCGTTGCGTTGGTCGGCTGCAGCACGGCACTCACGCGCTGTTCGTCAGCCTGGTCGCCGATGAACAGCACAATCACGCCCTTGAAGGAACCGGGCTTGGCGTCCTTGAAGGCGGTGGTAACCAGGTCAGCTGTCTTGCCCGAATCCGGACCGCCGAATACCAGCATGTTGCCGGGCAACACACCGCGAGCGACCGTATCTTGCACGTTGCTCAGCTGGCGATCGCGGCTGTCTTTGACGTCGTCGCTATCGCCGGCGGGCACCATGTAGGCGTACGGCTGGCTAGCGGACATGCCCTGCATGTTGGCCTGCACGATCTGGCCCAGGTAAGCACCCCACGCCTTGGTGTCGTTCGGGTCGCTCGGCTTGGTGAGCTTCTGCGTTTGCTGCGTCGCTTGCTGCTGGTCGGCACCCTGGTTGTTGCATGCGGATAGGGCGAGGCAGCCGGTCAGCGCAAGGGCCGTGGCGATGAGAGTGAGTTTACGCATAGTTATCCCCTTCGGTTTCAGGTTGCTTTTTATGCCAGCGCTGCCGCATGGCTTGTTGGACCGCGGGATGCACGAAACCGGAGATGTCGCCCCCAAGGCGACCGATCTCGCGTACCAGCGAGGAAGAAATGAAGCTGTACTGCTCGGCCGGCGTCAAGAATAGCGTTTCGGCGTTGGGAATGAGATGGCGATTCATGCTCGCCAGCTGAAATTCGTACTCAAAATCTGACACAGCGCGTAGGCCGCGAATGATCACGCCAGCGCCGATGTCGCTGACGAACTGCGCCAGCAGACAATCGAACCCGCGCACTTCCACATTGGGCAAGTCCGCCAGAGCGAGACGTGCGAGCGAAATGCGCTCTTGCAGCGTGAATCCGGGACCTTTGCCTTTGTTCTGGCTTTCCGCCACCGCGACGACGATGCGTTCGAACAGCGGCGCGGCACGCGCCACGAGATCCGCATGGCCGTTGGTGATGGGATCGAAGGTACCCGGATAAACGGCAAGACGTGTGTTGACCGGCTTGTTCACGAAAACGGCATTCACGGCGGAAAGCATTAGCTTAACGGAACGCTTTAAGTCCGGCGATAGAGCGCATAGCGCACTTCACCCGCCAGGCCCTCCCGGTGCAACGCCCAGTTCGTCGGCAGCACAGGCACCGACTGCCGTGGCGACTCAACATAGATCCGCGCCGAAGCGGTGAGCCATCCGCCCTGCTCCAGTTGCTGCGCCAGCGGCGTCCACAGCTGCGCGGCGAATGGCGGATCGAGAAAGACAAGCCCAAACGGTTGCGGCGGGCGCTTCAGAAAGCTCGCCGCGTCCGCGCACGCCACCTCGCCGCCGCCAGCCTTCAGCCTAGCGAGATTGCCACGCAGGGCCTCCGCTATGGCGGCCTGGGGCTCCACGAACTGCACCGCCACCGCGCCACGCGAAAGCGCCTCGATGCCCAGCGCCCCGGTCCCTGCGCACAGATCCAGCGCCCGCTCCCCGGCCATCGTCAGCGCCAGCCAGTTGAACAATGTCTCGCGTACGCGCTCGGAGCTGGGCCTCAATCCAGGGAGATCGGGCACATTTAACCGGGAATTGCGCAAATGGCCGCCGATGATGCGGATACGCCCAGGCACGGCGTTCATGCGCCGGCGCCCTCAGCGGACAGTACGGATTGGGGTGATAGCATGCCGCCTATTGTCTTTGAATCACGCCCTTCATGCTCAAGTTCTGGAAGAAGAAACCCGCCGACGGCGTCGCCGGGGACAACGAAGACGCGACGGACCAGGCCCCGGCCGAGACCGCATCGCCTGAAACCCCTGCTATTCCGGACACCACCCCGACGATCGTTGAACAGGCCGCCGAACCGTCCGCCAAGCGCGGTTGGCGCGAACGCCTCTCCGGCAGCACGTTCGCGCGCGGACTCACTTCACTGTTCGCCCCCCATCCTAAGCTCGACGATGGCCTGCTGGACGAGCTGGAAACCACGCTGATCACCGCCGACGTTGGCATCGAGGCCAGCACATCGGTGGTGGAGAACCTGCGCAAGCGCATGCACAAGCGCGAGTTCGCCGATGCCGACGCCCTGCTACAGGCGTTGCGTCAGGAACTAGTGGCGCTGCTCAAGCCGGTACAGCAAACGCTGGATATCAGCGGGCGCAAGCCCTTCGTCGTACTCACCGTGGGTATCAACGGCGCGGGCAAGACCACGACCATTGGCAAACTTGCACGCCTGTGGCGCGACGACGGACGACAGGTGCTGCTGGCCGCCGGCGACACCTTCCGCGCCGCGGCCGTGGAGCAACTCAAAACCTGGGGTGACCGCAACCAAGTGCCGGTGATCTCACAGGGCCAGGATGCCGATGCCGCTAGTGTCATCTTCGACGCCTTGCAGGCTGCGCGTTCACGTAACACCGACGTACTGATTGCCGACACTGCCGGCCGCCTGCACACGCAAGGGGGCCTGATGGACGAGTTGGGCAAGATCGCGCGCGTATTGAAGAAACTCGACGCCGATGCGCCGCACGAAGTGCTGATGGTGATCGACGGCACGACCGGCCAGAACGCGGTGAATCAAGTGCGTCAGTTCCGCCAGATCGTCGGCGTTACCGGATTGGTGGTAACCAAGCTCGATGGCACCGCCAAAGGCGGCGTGGTGTTCGCACTCGCGCGTGAGTTTGGTTTACCGATCCGTTTCGTGGGCCTGGGCGAAACCGCCACGGACTTGCGCGTGTTCGACGCGGAAGCCTACGTCGATGGATTGCTACCCGCCGATTTCACACGCGCCTGAATGACTGTGCCGCGCCCGCTTCGACTGCTGCTGATCACTGGCGCAAGCATGCTAGGCGGCATCGTGCTTCTTGTGCTGGTCGCGCTGTATCTGCTGCTGCAGCCGGATCGCTTCACTGCAATGCTCCAGGAACAAGCCAACAACGCCGGCCTGCAACTCACGCTGTCGAGTCCGGCCAGTCCCACGCTGTTTCCGCGCCCGGCACTGCAACTGGTAGGCATCACGCTCGTTGCGCGCGATACCAGCCCCAACGCATCGAACATGCCTATTTTGCTGGCCGCGAACGGTCGCCTGGTATTGCCATGGCGCACCTTGTTCGGCGGTCCGGTAGTGATTTCGCGCATGCAGATCGATTCACCGCGTGTCGATCTGGATGCGCTGCAAGCGTGGTTGTTGAACATGCCGCCGCAATCGGCCTCGATGCCGCTACAGATTCCACGTATCGCCACCGGCGTGCGCATTCGAAACGGTAGCGTGGTGGAAAACAACAGCGAGTGGCTAAGCGACGTCTCGCTCGATACCGGACGCCTGGCTCCCGCACAACCTTTCTGGGTGAACCTGTCAGCCAAGGAAACCGACGGGACGCCGTTGCAGTTGCAGATATCCAGCGTGCCTAGCATTGCAAAAGGGACATTGATCCTCGACAACATCATCTTGCATGCATCCGACAGCAGCGCCTCGGC
>JAATFF010000163.1 GCA_015655335.1 Lysobacterales bacterium
ACATCTTCGGCGGCATCGTGCGCTGCGACCTGATCGCCGAGGGCATCATCGCCGCGGTGAAGGAAGTGGGCCTGAAGATTCCGGTGGTGGTGCGCCTGCAGGGCACCAACGTCGAGAAGGGTCGCGACCTGTTGGCCCACTCCGGTTTGGCGATCACGCCGGCCGACGATCTCAACGACGCGGCTAAGAAAGCCGTCGCTGCCGCGAAGTGAGGAGCAATAAATCATGAGCGTTTTGGTTAACAAGAACACCAAGGTGATCGTGCAGGGCTTTACCGGCCAGCAGGGCACCTTCCACGCCGAACAGGCGATCGACTACGGCACCAAGGTGGTCGGCGGCGTGACGCCGGGCAAGGGTGGCACCGAACACATCGGTCTGCCGGTTTTCAACAGTGTGCAGGAAGCGGTCGACGACACCGGTGCCGATGCGTCGGTCATCTTCGTGCCGCCGCCGTTCGCTGCTGATTCGATTCTCGAAGCGATCGATGCGGGCATCCGCGTGATCGTGGCGATTACCGAAGGCATCCCGGTGCTGGACATGCTGCGCGTGAAGAACGTGCTGCAGCAGCATCCGGAAACCGTGCTGATCGGGCCGAACTGCCCTGGCGTGATCACCCCGGGCGAATGCAAGATCGGCATCATGCCGGGTCACATCCACAAGCCGGGCAAGGTCGGCATCGTGTCGCGCTCCGGCACGCTGACGTACGAAGCCGTGTTCCAGACCACCAACGAAGGCCTGGGCCAGTCCACCTGCATCGGCATCGGCGGCGACCCGATCAACGGCCTGAGCTTCATCGACTGCCTGAAGCTGTTCCAGGATGACCCGCAAACCGAAGGCATCATCATGGTCGGCGAAATCGGCGGCAGCGCGGAAGAAGAAGCCGCTGAGTTCATCGGCGAATACGTCAAGAAGCCGGTGGTGTCGTTCATCGCAGGCGCCTCCGCTCCGGCGGGCAAGCGCATGGGTCATGCCGGCGCGATCATCTCCGGTGGCAAGGGCACGGCGGCGGCGAAGTTCGCGGCGCTGGAAAAGGCCGGCGTCACCACGGTGAAGTCGCCTGCCGATCTGGGCAAGACGCTTGCCAAGCTGTTGAACAAGTAAGTCGATCGCTTCGGGCGATCTGGAAAGGGCCGCGGCAACGCGGCCCTTTTTTTGTGCCCCTGACATTCGGAAAAAAGCCGGGCCCTTTGCTCGCGCTGTCATCGCCCCGACATACGGGCTAAATCGACAAACGTCCCAAATCGTGCCAGCGTAAAGGTCCAAGCTCGATGCATTGGGGGTGCTCGCATGGCCGCTTCGTCACGTCCTCCGTATTTGTATCCGCCGGGTTCGCCGTTGATGCATCCGCCGCTGGCGCTTGATAAAGCGCGCCTTTACGGCTTCTGGGTGCCCGGCGATCTGACCGCATTGCAAGCCAGTGTCGACCGCACGCTCAACGCGTGCAGCCGCGGAGAAATCCATTTCACCGTATTGACTCACTACGTGCTGCTGAGCTTCGCGGAGATCAGTCACGCGCACAGCGCCTATCCCATGGACGTGGTGAAGGGCTGGGGCAAGGAAATCGACATCGTCACCTGGGTGATGGTGGGCGCGACAAAACCGGGAGAAGAATGGCCCACGTTTTATGCCTATCCGCTGCACATCTGGGTTGACGACTGCATGGCGCTGATTAACGGGCGCGAGTTGTACGGTTATCCCAAGTTCGAATGCCTTTACGGGATGCCGGAGCCTGACCAGCCACCCACGACGTTCCGTCTCGCTGCGAAAGGGTTTCAGCCCTATTCGCTGGAAACCGAGTTGGCGATGCATCCGTTGCTCGATCTGAACGCGAGGGCTGGCGTGATGGATGAGCCAACGAAAGATGTCGCGGTATGGCGCGATGGCCTGATTGCCTGCATGCACCAGACGCCGGGCTTTTGGGATACGCATCCGGCGTGGCGGCGAACCTTCGACAAGTGGTTCGAATTTTTCCCCGGCGTTGATCAGGTTTTCCTCAAACAGTTTCCCGATAGCAGCGGTCATCGTGCGGTGTATCAGGCGATCGTTGCCGCACCGGCGAAGGTGAAGGAGATCCGCAAGCTCGCCCTGTTGACGGGTCGATACGACCTTCGATTGCACGCTTTCGATAGTTTTCCGCTGCATCACACACTCGGCTGGATCATCGGCGAGCAGCAAGCGCACTGCGGGTTCCGCATCGATTTCGATTTCGAAGTAGGCGATGGCATTGAGCTGGTCGACAATTCCGCAGGCAAGGAGAACCGTTGATGGCGACGCAACCGCAGCGCATCGCCATCCTTGGCGGTGGTGTTGGCGCGATGACAGCGGTGTTTTGGCTCAGCAGCGGCGATAACTGGCAAGACCGTTATCAGATCGATGTGTATCAGATGGGTTGGCGGCTCGGCGGTAAAGGCGCCAGTGGTCGCAACCCCGATATGGCTCAGCGTATCGAGGAACACGGCCTGCACATCTGGTTCGGGTTTTACGATAACGCGTTCCATCTCATGCAACAGGCATACACGGAACTGGGCCGGCCTGCAGGCAGTCCGTTGGCGACCTGGACGGATGCCTTCAAGCCGCAGCATTACGTGTGTCTGGCCGAGTTGATTGAGAGCACCTGGCGCATCTGGCCCATCGATACGCCCGAGCTGCCGGGCGTACCTGGCACGCCACGCGCGCCGGAAACGGCAGGCGCGGCGATGGCGGAGTTGCTGGATTGGCAACGCTCTTGGCTGGAGTCCTGGGCGTTGACGTATGTCAAGCACCTGGGTTCGCCGTTTCGCATGGGCGAGCATCGGGAAAGTCGCTTGCATGACATCTTTGCCGCTGCGCATGCCGGACTTACCGCGTTCGAAGACGTGGGCGATCCGCTAGTGGTCGCACGCAAGGCAAGAGATCTTGCGCGGTCTTCCGCGCAATCGCCGACGTCAGCCGGTGCCGCAACGGAAGACTGGCCAGCCGTGCTTAAACTGCTGCAAGACTTGCAGCACGCACTGCACGATGTAGCCGCACCGTTCGGCAATCCCGATACGTGGTCCGACGATTGGCGCCGGCTTTATCTCGCGATAGACATGTCGCTGGCCATCGGTATTGGCATGTTGGCCGATGACGTGATCGGCAAAGGTTTTGAAGTCATCAACGATACCGATTTTCGTATATGGATGACGCGGCACGGCGCGCAGCCCGTGAGCATCGACAGCGCGCCGATACGCGGTTTTTACGATCTGGTATTTGCATATCGCAACGGCGATCCGACACAGCCCAACATCGAGGCCGGTACGATGCTGCGCGGCATGCTCAAAGTGGGTCTGAGTTATCGCGGCGCGCTGATGTACAAGATGCAGGCCGGCATGGGCGATGTCGTTTTCGCGCCGATGTACGAAGTGCTAAAGCGCCGCGGCGTGCGGTTCCATTATTTCCACAAACTTTGCCAACTGCGGCCCGACGCCACCAACGGAAACGTGGATGAAATCGAGCTGGAGCAGCAGGTGGCGTTGATCGGCGATCAGTACGATCCACTGGTCGATGTGAACGATCTGCCTTGCTGGCCCTCGCAACCACGCTACGAGCAGATCGATCCGCAACAAGCCGCCTTGCTTCGAGAACACGGGATCAATCTGGAAAGTCACTGGTCAAGCTGGCCGGATGTGTATCGGCAAGCTACCGGTTCCGCGCTACCGCGCAAGACGTTGCGACGGGGCATCGATTTCGATCAGGTGGTGTTCGGTTTGTCCGTGGCAAGTCTCGCGCAGGTCGCGCAACCGCTGCTGGCGATCAGCGCGCCGTTGCAGCAATGTAGTCAGTCAGTGGCGACCGTCGCAACGCAGGCTTATCAGGTCTGGTTGAACCGGGATCTGCAAGGCATTGGTTGGAATTATCCGGACGCGCACGGCGAAGAGCCGCTGCTGTCTGGATTTACCGAGCCGTTCGATACCTGGGCATCGATGAATCAATTGTTGTGCAGGGAAACCTGGCCGTCAAGCGACGAACCGAAAAACATTGGGTACTTCTGCAATGCGCTGGCGCTCGATGCGTATCCGCCGCCTGACGATCACGGGTTTCCGGCGCATTGCGCCGAACTGGTCAAAACGACCGCGATCCATCAATTGCAGACGCAGATCCAGGCGCTGTGGACGCATGCCGGTTCCGAGGGATTTCCATGGGCATGGTTGGTCGATCCGGCGGGTGGGTCGGGCGTTTCGCGTTTCGATAGTCAGTACTGGCGCGCCAATATCGACCCTTCCGAGCGCTATGTGTTGTCGCTGGTCGATACCAGCCGTTACCGGCTGCATGCCGATCAATCGGGCTTCTCCAATCTGTTTCTGGCTGGCGACTGGTTGAAGACCGGCCTGGATGCCGGATGCGTGGAGGCCGCTGTCATGGGCGGCATGCAGGCGAGCAGAGCCATTTGCGGGCTACCCGCAAGCATTCAAGGCGAGCACGGTTGGTGAAGGGCGAGTAGCGTCACACGCTACTCGGTGCGTGCTTCCGGCAACGGTTGTTCCGCCACACGCTCGGTACGACGTCGCGATTTGTGCGCGTACATCGTGCGATCGGCTTCGCGCACCAGCTCGGCAAAATCGGCGTTGCTGAAACGCCTCTGGTCGGCGGGTGCGCTGCAGATGCCAAAGCTTACGCCGGTATCGGGAAAATCACTTTCGCGTAGCGTCTTGTCCAACTCGGCCAGCGCTCTGGCCAGGCGTTGTTGGCCGAGTTCGTCGCCATAAGCGATCACGGCGAATTCATCGCCGCCCAGCCGGAATGCGCGAATGAGATCGCCCAGGCGAGCCAGGCCCTCGCCGACTGCGCGCAACAGTTCGTCGCCGCGTTCGTGCCCAAGGCTGTCGTTGACTTGCTTGAGTCCGTCCAGATCGATCATTGCGATCTGCCACGTACCCTGGGCCGGATCGGTGTTTTCGCGGCGGGTGATCTCTTCGATCATGACGTTGAATGCGAGTCGATTGCCGAGCCCGGTCAGAGCGTCGATGGACGCCTTGGCAATGGCTTCTTGCATGCCGCGACGGAAGCGCTCGCGTCCATCTTCGACCAACTTCACATGATCGGCCAACGCAAACGCAAGCAACATGGCTTCGCAGCTGTTGCCCATCAAGGTCAGCAGGTCGGCGTTGTCGACGATGCTGGGAAACAGTCCGAAGTTGACAGGCAGGATGATCGAGCCGGGTATCAGTACGGCCATGTAAGCCAGCGTGAAGAAGCGCGCGCGGCGCACCCCGCGCAAGAGTGCCCATGCGCCCATAGTGGCGGAAAAAAGCACAACGATCGACACGGCAAACGTGGCGATCAAGAAGGCGAGCGAAGGGAAGATCAGCGAAATGGGCAGCGCGATGATCGACGCGATGGCGATGGCATGTCCGACTCGCGCCATCCGCGGCGCATGTCGCCACAGATCGAGAAAGCGAATGGTGAATCGCGCGTGCACCACGGGCAGCAGAATGAACCACTGTGTGAAATTGATCGGGCCGGTGGTGACGCCCAGCCAACTCTGCGGCACGCCAAAAAAGAAACCCCATCCCAGCACCAGGATCAGCGCCTGGCAGCCGTAGAGCGTGTAGCTGCGATCCTTGATCCACAAACCCACAAACAGGATGAAAACACCCAGGCCGAACAGCACGCCTAGCGAACCGAGCATCAACGCGGACTCGTTCGTTCGGCGCTGATGGTATTGGGCACGCGTTTGCACATCGATGCGTGGCATCGCGGTGAAGAACATCGATGTCACGTGGACGACAACCGCGTAGCGGTGGCCTGACGTTAACGCCACGGCAGCCGTACCTCGCGGCACATCGTTGATGTCGCTGTCGGCGCCGGTCTCAAATTCCCGGTGCAGTCCGTCGTCGCCAAGCACAACCATGGTGGCGTATTGGTAGTAGGTGTTGTCGAAGGTCACCACCCAATCGGCGACGGGCCGGTCCGGGCGAAATTGCGAAACCAGCCAGAAGTCGCCGCCCAGCATGTTGACGGATCGCACGGGGGTGCGTGAGGCAAGCCAGGCGTCCAGCTCCGCATAGCTTTGCGGTGCATGTTCGCCAGGCACGGCTTTATAGGTGGCGACGGAGGGTTCTTGTGGCAGCGGCCCAAACAGCGGGTAGGGCTCACCCGCCAAGCATGTTGGGTAGGCGAACAAGGCCAGGAGAATTGAAAACAAGCCTACCCAGCCACGGCCTGACGACCGCGACGACGCGGGTTCCTGCGCGTGCGAATAATGACGCAAAGCTGCCCCTTCGCCAGTCTGCGTCTAAGGATGTTAGCACCGGCGTTAAGGCCGATGCGCAATAAGTTCCGATGGGGCGAACTTACCGTGCGGGCTTTTCTGGGAGTTGCTTCCTCCACAGGCAGACCGGAAAGGGCTTGTAGAAGGCTTGTTCGACTACCATTTAGCCCCATCGATCCTGGATAAGCACAACGATGGCTGCCCTCCGCCTGGCACTGGCCCAATACGATTTCCCTGTTGGCGCCGTCGCCGCCAACGCCGCCAAAGTACGTGAACTCATGGCGCGCGCGCGCGCCGGCGGCGCGTCCCTGGCCGTGTTTCCGGAGCTGACCATCAGCGGTTATCCGCCGGAAGACCTGCTGCTGCGACCCAGCTTCCTCGCCGCTTGCCAGGAGGCCGTGCAAGACTTGGCCGCCGATACCAATGGCTTGGCTGCCATCGTCGGCTTCCCGCACAGTCAGGGCGAGGTGTACAACGCGGCGGCGTTCCTGCGCGACGGTGAGATCGTGCAGATCACGCACAAGCAAGCGTTGCCTAACTACGGGGTGTTCGACGACAAACGCTATTTCCGTCCCGGTCGCGCTAGCGCGGTTGCTATCGTCGACGGTATTGGCGTCGGCTATCTGATCTGCGAGGACATCTGGCAGGCCGAGCCCGCTGCCGCCGCGGCCGCCGCCGGCGCTGAATTGATTGTAGTGATCAACGCCTCGCCCTGGGATGACGCCAAGCAAACGGTGCGCGAAGACATATTGATCGCTCGCGCCAAAGAAACCGGATGCGCGTTGATCTATCTCAATCTCGTTGGCGGCCAGGACGAGGTCGTCTACGACGGCGGTTCGCTCATGGTCAACGGCGACGGCAGTATTGCCGCGCGCGCACCTGCTTTCGTGGATGCGCTGCTGTGGGCCGATTTCGATCCGGCCGATCGAAGTCTGCATGCTCGGGACTGGCCAGTCGCCGCAGAAATATCGCGCGAAGCGACACTGTACGCCGCGCTGGTGCGGGGTGTTCGCGATTACATCGATAAGAATGGATTCGGCGGCGTGCTGCTGGGTCTTTCCGGCGGCATCGACTCAGCCCTGACACTGGCGCTGGCGGTGGATGCGCTGGGTTCGGATCGTGTTACCGCCGTGATGATGCCGATGCGCTATACCTCGCAGCTTTCGCTGGACGGTGCGCGCGTACAAGCCGAGCGCCTTGGCGTGACCTATCACGTCATCGGTATCGAGCCGACTTATGACGCCTTCATGACGGCGCTTACGCCCTTGTTCGGCGGCAAGCAGCCCGATACCACCGAAGAGAATCTGCAATCGCGCACACGCGGCGTCATGCTGATGGCGCTTTCCAACAAACATAGCCGCCTCTTGCTGGCGACCGGCAACAAAAGCGAAATGGCGGTCGGCTACGCCACACTGTATGGCGATATGTGCGGCGCCTATGCGCCGTTGAAGGATGTCTACAAGACCGAGGTCTATCGTCTGGCGCGCTGGCGCAATGAGGCCCAGGCGCGCCAAACAGGCAACGCTGGCGACTGGGCGATTCCGCAGGAGGTGATCGAGCGTCCACCCTCAGCTGAGTTGCGCGACAACCAGACCGATCAGGATTCGTTGCCGCCCTACGACGAACTCGACGCCATCCTTGCGCGCTTCATTGAAGATGAGCAGTCGCAAGCGGAGATCATCGCGGCGGGCTACAACGAAAACACCGTCCATCGCGTGGTGCGGCTGGTGCTGGTGAATGAATTCAAGCGTCGTCAATCGGCACCCGGGCCGCGTGTGACCACGCGCGCCTTTGGCCGCGAGCGGCGGTATCCGATCACCTCCGGGTGGAAGTGATCGACGGCGTCGCCGTCATCCACGGGAATAGGGGCAAAAAGAAAGCCGGTGACGCAGAGCGCACCGGCTTTCTTGTTTTATGCGCGATGCGCTTCGCGATAACCCGATCAGTAGTGACCCGAGAACGGGATCAGCTTTCGAATCGTCGACGGCGAATGCGGCCACTTGGCATCTTTCAGGTACGGGTGATCCGGATAGTTGAGCGCGAGCACCTGACGGGTCTGGTCGGCCAGCTGCTTTTGGCCTAGCGCCAGATAGCTGCGGCAGAGAATAGCCAGAGCGTCGCCGGCCTGCGGGGCTTCCTGGTAATGCTCGATCACGTACTGGGCACGGTCGGCCGAAGCGACATAGGCTTTATTGCGGATGTAGAACTCGGCCACGTTGATTTCGAACTGGGCCAGCACGTTGCGCAGGTAAATCATGCGCTGGCGCGCATCGGCGGCGTAGGCGCTGTCCGGGAAACGACGGCTGAGCTCGGAGAAATCGTCGAACGATTTCAGGTTGTAGCCTTGGTCGCGACGCGTCTGGGCGCCGGTGCGTTCGCTGGCGAAAGCGCGCTCGATAATGCCGCTGGTGCGATCGAAGTTGATCATGCCGCGCAAGTAGTAGGCATAATCCACATGATTGCTCAGCGGATTGGTCTTGATGAAGCGATTGACCGTGGAATACGCATCGTCCGGCTTGTTGTTCTTGTATTGCGCGTAAGCCAGTTCCAGCTGTGCCTGCTGGTTGAACGGACCCGACGGGAAGCGGGCGATCAGACGCTGGTAGGCTTTCTCGGCTGCCGAATAATCGGAGTGGATCAGATCGTTATGTGCCTTGGCATACAGCTGCGGCAGCGGCAAGGTGTCCAGCGGGTCACCGCCGCGGTGGAACCACGAGCAGGCGCTCATCGTCAACGCCAGGGCGAGCACGATGAGTATTTTCAAAACAGGCGTCGAGGTGACCGGCAACTTGGTTACGCGCATGAGTAAGGGGTTCAGATGTTTGATCGAAAAGGGATGATAGCCGAAACGGGCCTCCGGCCGGGGAGCCTGGCATGACCACTATTCGTCATGAGGCGGTCGTACCCCTGTCGGCCGCAGGTCGGAGGTTCGACCAGGCATTGGCCGAGATGTTCCCGGATTATTCACGCTCGCGCCTCACCGCGTGGGTGAAGGCCGGTGCGGTGACCCTGGATGGGGTGCCGGCGGTGCCGCGTTACCTTCTGCGGGGTGGCGAGCAGGTGCATCTGGAGGCCGAACTGGAGACCGAGGTCGCCAGCGCGCCCGAGGCCATCGCGCTGGACATCGTCCACGAGGACCCGTACTTGCTGGTGCTGAACAAGCCCGCCGGTCTGGTGGTGCATCCGGGTGCTGGCAACCCGGCGGGCACCATGCTCAATGCTTTGCTGCATCACGATCCGAAGCTGGCCGAGTTGCCGCGCGGCGGCATCGTGCACCGGCTGGACAAGGACACCTCTGGCCTGATGGTGGTGGCCAAGACGTTGGCGACGCATACCGCACTGGTCGACATGCTGTCCCGGCACGATGTCGAGCGGCAGTACGAGGCCATCGTGCTTGGCACCCTGATCGCAGGCGGCACGGTCGATGCCCCCATCGGCCGCCATATTGGCGACCGGCTGCGCCAGGCGGTGCGGGACGAGGAGGACGGCAAGCATGCCGTTACGCACTATCGTCTGCGCGAGCGCTTCCGTGCGCACACCTTAATTCAGTGCAATCTGGAAACCGGTCGGACGCATCAGATTCGCGTGCATTTGGCGCATATCAGCCATCCGTTGGTGGGCGATCCGTTGTACGGCGGCGGTCTGAAGCTGCCCAAGCGCGCGACGCCCGAGCTCACCGCATCGTTGCGGGGTTTCCGGCGACAGGCGTTGCATGCGGAGCGTTTGTCGTTTGTCCATCCCGCGAGCGGTGAAACGATGGCTTTTGAAGCGCCGCGTCCGCCGGACCTTGACGCGCTGGTCGTTACGCTTCGTGCCGATCTGGCTGTTAATGGGTCGGACGAGTACTGATTGTTATGAGCGATACGTGGATCTTTCCCGATTGGCCTGCGCCGCGTCGCGTGCATACGGCGGTCACCACGCGTGAGGGTCCCGGTATCTCGCAGCCGCCCTTCGGCCGTTTCAATCTCGGCTTGCGCAGCGGCGACGATGGCCACGCCGTTCGCGCCAACCGCAGTGCGCTGCGCCAATCGTTGAACTTGCCCGCGGAGCCACGCTGGCTGCGGCAAGTGCATGGCACGGTCGTGGCCGAACTGGGCCCGCTGCCGAGCCCGGAAGAACCGGAGGCGGATGCGGCAGTCTCGCGCGTGCCCGGGACGGCGTTGGCGATCCTCACTGCGGACTGCCTCCCGGTGCTGATCTGCGCCGAAGACGGTAGCGCCATCGGTGCTGCCCATGCCGGTTGGCGCGGATTGGCCGCCGGCGTGCTGGAGGAAACCGTCGAGCAAATGCAGCGATCTCCCGCCGGTCTCATGGCATGGCTTGGACCCTGCATCGGCGCGGCGTCCTATGAAGTGGGGGAGGAGGTACGCAAGGCCTTCCTCGATCACGACCCCGCCGCTGCCGACGCCTTCGTGGCGACCCGTCCCGGTCATTGGTTCTGCGATCTTTCCCTGCTGGCGCGACAGCGTTTGCAGGCGGCGGGTATCGCGCATATTCATGGCGGCGGATTCGATACCCGCACCGATGCGCGCTTTTATTCCTACCGCCGCGAAGGTGCGCGCAGCGGCCGCTTCGCCAGTCTGATCTGGCTCGCCGAGAGCTGAAAATCGCGATTTCACTTGCTTTTAGCTGAAGCCTCGGCAGGATGCCATCCTGCGTTTGCTTGAATCGCTCCGCGCTGTCCGCATCTCACCCGGCAGTGGCGGCGTGTCCGCCAAACCTCTTTGGGGATACTCCGATGCGAATGGACAAACTCACCTCGCGTTTTCAGCAGGCACTCGCCGATGCGCAGTCGCTGGCGGTCGGACGCGACAACAACATGCTCGAGCCGGCGCACGTCATGGCCGCGCTGCTCGACCAGCAAGGCGGTTCGACCGGACCGCTGCTCACCCAGGCTCAGGTCAACGTGCCGGCACTGCGCCAGCGCGTCGGTGAAATACTTGAGCGCCTGCCCAAGGTCAGTGGGCAGGAGGGCCATGTGCACGTCGGCAACGAGCTGACCCGGTTGCTCAATCTCACCGACAAACTTGCGCAACAGCGCGGCGATCAATTCATTGCCAGCGAACTGTTTGTGCTCGCGGCCCTGGATGACAAGGGTGAGCTCGGTGCTGCACTGAAGGCGGCGGGCGCGACGAAAGCGCATCTTGAAACGGCCATCGACAAGCTGCGCGGTGGCGAAAAAGTGCAGAGCGAGAACGCCGAGGATCAACGCCAGGCGTTGGAAAAATATTGCGTCGATCTGACCGCCCGCGCCGAAAGCGGCAAGCTCGATCCGGTGATCGGCCGCGACGAAGAAATCCGCCGCACCATCCAGGTGCTGCAACGTCGCACCAAGAATAATCCCGTGCTGATCGGCGAACCGGGCGTCGGCAAGACCGCGATCGTGGAAGGCCTCGCGCAGCGCATCGTGAAAGGCGAAGTGCCTGAAGGCCTTCGCGACCGTCGTGTGCTCGCGCTCGACATGGGCGCTTTGATCGCCGGCGCCAAGTTCCGCGGCGAGTTCGAAGAGCGATTGAAGGCCGTGCTGAACGATCTGTCCAAGAACGAAGGTCAGATCATCCTGTTCATCGACGAACTGCACACCATGGTCGGCGCCGGCAAGGCCGAGGGCGC
>JAATFF010000131.1 GCA_015655335.1 Lysobacterales bacterium
AGGTTGCGCGATTGGACGTGCGCATCGGCGACACGGTGATCGTGCGCCGTGCGGGCGATGTCATCCCCGAAGTGGCACGCGTTATCCTCGAACGACGTCCGACCAAAACGCAACCGTGGCACATGCCCACGCATTGTCCGGTGTGCGGCTCTGCGCTCGTGCGTGAAGAAGGCGAGGCAGCATGGCGTTGTTCGGGCGGTTTGATCTGCGCGGCACAGCGCAAAGAAGCGTTGATTCATTTTGCATCGCGTCGCGCGATGGATATCGAAGGTATCGGCGAACGTTTCGTCGACGCGCTGGTGGACTTCGGTTACGTGCATACGCCTGCCGATCTCTATCACCTAACGTTGCAGCATTTCCTGGAAATGAAGCAACGTGCCGACGAACGCGATGGCACCGTTCCGGAAACTGTAAAAGCCGGCAAGATCGCCACCAAGTGGGCGGAAAACCTGATGGAGGCGATCGAGGCCAGCAAGAAGACCACCTTGGCACGCTTCCTCTACGCCCTGGGCATCGTGCATATCGGTGAAAGCACGGCCAAAACGCTGGCTGGCTGGCTCGGGCGCCTGGCATGGGTGCGCAGCATGCCTGCCGCCATCTTGCGTGAACTGCCGGATATAGGCGGCGAAGTCGCCGGATCGATCGCTGCGTTCTTTGAGCAGGACGGCAATCGCGCCGTGGTGGACGCATTGCTGAAGGCCGGCATTGTATTGACCGACGAAGCCGATCCCTCGTCACGTTTGCATCAGAAGCTAAGTCTCGCCGTGTTGCTGGAAGATGCGGGTATCAACGGCATCGGTCGTCGCAACGCCGAATTGCTTGCCACGCATTTTTCGAGCATCTCCAAACTGCATGCCGGTGGCAGCGCACACTGGATTACCGCGGGATTACCGCAGAACGCCGCAGCCAGCCTCGACGAATACCTTGCCGACCGCGCCAAACGTGCGACTCTGCAGGAGGCGGAAACGGCCATGAACCAGCTGCTCGCCGCAGTCCCGCAAGAAAGTGCCGTCGCCGCGCTGCCACTGGAAGGCCAGACGATCGTTCTTACCGGTACCCTCACCCACATGGGACGTGATGAAGCAAAGGAGAAGCTGGAAGCGTTGGGTGCAAAGGTGGCCGGCAGCGTTTCAAAGAAGACCAGCTTTGTCGTAGCAGGCGAAGCGGCAGGTTCCAAGCTCGACAAAGCCCAGGAACTGGGTGTGGATATTTGGGACGAGGCGCGCCTGCTCAATCTGCTTAAGAAGCACGGGACATAACTGCCGTGGATGCTAGTTTGGTTACGCCATTCCGCACACGCCTACAGGGGCGCGCGCACCTTTATGCGTTGATTCGAGCATTCTTCGCGGAGCGCAGCGTGCTGGAAGTGGAAACTCCCATACTGTCCGTGGCCGGAAACACCGATCCGAATATCGAAAGCTTCACCGCACCTTTCAGCGGCCACGTCGATGCCGGTGCACGCGAGCGCTGGTTGCGCACGTCGCCGGAGCATCCGCTAAAGCGCCTGCTTGCCGATGGGGTGGGCGACTGTTACGAGCTCGGGCGTGTTTTCCGTAATGGCGAAGCAGGGGAACGCCACAATCCCGAGTTCACCATGCTGGAGTGGTATCGCGTCGGCTGGAATCACCGGCAACTCATGGAAGAGGCCATCACCTTGGTCGAATCCGCACTGGCGACCGTAGGTCGGCGCGCCGAAGTGCTCATCGAAGGCTACCGGCAGTTTTTCCTCGACGAACTCGGATTGGATCCTTTGCATGCCAACGTCGAAGAACTGCGCAGGCCGCTTGCCGAGTACCACATTGATCCATCCGGACTCACCCGCGACGATTGGCTGGATCTTCTGATCACCCACAAACTGCAGCCGGCTTTTCCGCGCGATCGCATCACCGTGATCCACGATTATCCGGCCAGCCAATCGGCACTGGCGCGGATTCGCCCCGGCGATCCGCCGATGGCAGAACGGTTTGAGCTGTACCTGGGGCCGTACGAACTCGCCAACGGTTATCACGAGCTCAATGACGCCGCGGAACAGCGTGCTCGTTTCGAGCGCGACAACGCCCGTCGGCGCGAGCGCGGCTTGCGTGAAATGCCCATCGACGAACAATTACTGGCGGTGCTTAGCAAGATGCCCGATTGCGCCGGCGTGGCGCTGGGTATCGAGCGACTTTTGATGTGTCTGGCAGGTACGGACAAGATCGGCGACGTGTTGGCTTTTCCATTCTCGCAAGCGTAGGCGCAACTGCTTTTGTTGCGTCTAGCGGTTTATTCCCTGGGTGGCTTTTGTGTCAAGCCAAGCTCGATGGCGTACTTGAACAGATCCGCATCTGCCTCGATACCCAGCTTGCGCATCGCACTGACCTTTTGCGTGCTGATGGTCTGCTTGCTGCGCTGCAGTTTTTCGGCAATGGCGTTGATGCTTTCGCCATTGACATAAAGCGAGATGACTTCCGACTCCCGTTCCGAAAGGCGGACCGTAGCCACGCGCGGAAGCGACTTCATCAACTGCGCAATGCTTGGCGAAAAATAGCGTCGCCCTATATGAACAGCCTGAAGGGCTGCGCGAAGGTGAGACATGTCGTCGGTCTTGCTAAGCACTGCATGGATGCCGTGAGCCATCAAGCTACGTATCAACGGAGCCTTGTCCATACTGGTCAGCATGACGATACGCAGAAGCGGATAGCGATGACGGAGAAAAGCGATCAATTCGAGCCCATCGCCGTGATCGCCACCAGGCATCGCAAAATCGGTGACCAGAATGTCGCAAGGTTGCGCATGGAGCAGCGTAATGAGCTGCGTCGAATCGGCGGCTGAGCCGATCCGCTTTACGGTAGAAATATCGTCGAGCGTGGCCTCTATGCCCATCCGGATAACCGGATGATCATCGGCCAGTGCAACACGAATATGGTTGTCCATCCTGGTCGCGCCTATTCGCCATATCGGCAGGGAAAAACACCTGCCCTGGCGAAAGATCGTAATACAACCCGTCAGGTTGGGCACCATGGGCTGTGATAGCTTAGACACCCGTTCCGCAGGTTGATATACGCAAGGAGCCTGGATTGATCGTACGGGTTGCCATAGCCGATGACCACCCGACCTTGCTGGCCGGCATGGAGCACTTGCTGTCCGGATTCAAATGGCTGTCGCTGGTGGGTATGGCCATCAGCTCCACGGAACTGGTGGCATTGCTTGGTAAGTCGGCGTGTGATGTGGTCGTCACGGATTTTTCCATGCCGCATGGCCGCTATGGCGACGGGTTGTCGCTTTTACGCTTTCTGAGACGTCGTTTTCCAGCGACTCGCCTCGTCGTGCTCACGGGCATTGAGAGCAGCGTCGTCATGAAGGGCATCCTGGACGTGGGTGCGGTAGGCATTGTCAGTAAATCGGACGACTTGCTGCATCTTGAGTCGGCTATTCGCATGGCACATGCGGGTGAGCGGTATCTATCACCTTTGGCACAGCTGATTCTCAATCAGGTCGAGGTAGACGCAAGCAGTTCAAGCCCGTTGCCGCAGCTCAGCAAGCGAGAAACCGAGGTGTTTCGTCTATACGCCGAAGGCCTCACCATCTCTGAAATAGGCGAGCGTGTCGGCCGCAGCAACAAGACCATCAGCGCACAGAAAATGGCCGCCATGAAGAAACTCGGCCTGCAGCATGATGCGGATATATTCAAGTACGCCCTTGTACATGGTCTCGTATCTGCTTCGCAAACGTCTCGAAAGAATGCCCGCCGAGCGGAAGACGATGCAGGAAATGTCTGATGCCTTGTGCGGTTAGATGTCGTTTGCAATGGACGTTTTCCGATAGCGTGCCGTTCGCCGCGCAGATAGCCTTCATGGGATTCGGGACCGATTTCGGCTCGGCCTTCCTTGTGCAGAGGCATGCATCGTGGACGACGCGTACGACTCGGAAGTTTCTGCCGTGTTGCTCCACTTCGGCAGGCTCGGCAAAGCTCAGCGCATAGCATTCGCCGATCAATTCAATCAATTTCTCTATGGCTCGCCGCAACGGCAGCGCCAATTGATGGAGCAATGGTTGGATATCTTCGGCGGTTCTGAAAGCCCCTCGGTCAAGATGGTTTGCGAATCGCCGGCCGACTATACGGCGCACGGAAAAAAGTCCCGCAAATAGCGAATCCCTGCAAGTGAGCACATACGGGCGCGACCCGTATCCGTGCGCGGGGTAAAGGGCCGCTTTCTTGGGTTAAACCGCATATCTAAGACTAGTACTAGTACGAATTAGTCCTGGTCCGATAGGGCTAAGAAGGCCTCTTTCCTAGCATTCCTGGTGTGGTCTCGCGACATCACTGCGAGGCCGGCGCACCTAACGGAATCGCCTCTTCTTCATCGAATGGATTCGTTGCGCGATCGAATGATCGAGCAACCAAAGGTGCGTCTGAACTTCATTCAAACTCACCAGGCAACCATCGTATGAACACCATTTATCGCATCGTCTGGAACGCCGCCACCGGTAAGTGGGTGGTGGCATCTGAATTGGCCAAGGGCCGCAAGAAGTCCAACCGCTCGATGGCGTCGGTGATTGCACTGACAGCCGCTGTCGCAGGCATGGGCTTTACCGGTTATGCAAGCGCACAGACCTTGGGGAACAACGTGACCCAGGGTAACTCCGGCAACGTCGTGCTTGGCGACAATGCAGTGGGCCCAAGTGCTTGCATGCAAGACAACAGTGTGCCGACTGCTGCGTGCGCGGTCGTTATCGGCAACACAGCGACGGCTGCAACGGGAAATACGGTAGTTATCGGTGACCATGCAACAACGACAAGCAACGCGAGCGTCGCGATCGGCTCGTATGCAACCGCCGACAAGTACTCGCAGGCTATCGGTGCCGGTGCAAATGCATCAGGCGGCTGGGCGACAGCGATCGGCCAGAGCGCTCAGGCGACCGCTACCAATGCGGTGTCTATTGGTACGAACTCCACCGCGACCGTCGACGGCGCTGTTGCGATCGGTAGCTCTGCCCACGCGAATGGGCAAAATAGCTTTGCCTTGGGTCGGAATTCTAACGCCGCTAACACCGGCTCCATGGCCTTTGGCTATGGCGTGACTTCCTCCGGCACCAATGCCATTGGGTTGGGTAGCAATGCCAACGCCGCGTACGATGGCTCTATTGCTATGGGGCAAGCTGCCACAACCTTGAGTCAAAAAGGCTCAAGCAGTTCATTCACTGGCAATGAGGTGGCTATAGGCACCGGCGCCGGCGCGATAGGTACTGGCTCAGTTGCGCTTGGTCAGGGCGCAACAGCGGTCTATACCCGAGATGCAACGTCTGGTGCAGTGGCTGTCGGTCAGAACGCTGCGGCAATGTTTGCTGGCGATGTCGCTATGGGTGCTAATTCGCAGGCCAACGCACGTGAGAGCGTTGCGATAGGTTTCAACGCCAATACGTCGGCAGTCGGGAGCGTGGCGCTGGGTTCAGGCTCGACTGCGAATCGCGCCAATACGATTTCGGTGGGCGCAGTCGGCAGCGAGCGTCAGATCGTCAATGTGGCCGCCGGCGTGGCTGATACCGACGCGGTGAACATGTCGCAGCTTAACGCGACCAATGGCCAGGTCGCGCAGAATACGCAGAACATTACCAACCTCGGCAATCAGGTGAGCCAGAACACCACGAACATCAGCAACCTGCAGAGTGGGGTTGCCGCGAGCGCGCACTACTTCAAAGCCAATGGCAAAGACGACGGTAGCGATGATGCCAAGGCGACCGGTAGCAATGCAATTGCGGTCGGCCCGAATGCCATTGCCAGCGGTGCCGGTGCAGTAGCGATGGGCTTCGGTGCGAATGCGACGTTCGCTAATGATGTTGCAATCGGTACAGACGCCATGGCGACTTATCCAAACGCAGTGGCGATAGGTAATCAGTCGAGGTCCGCCGAGGAATCGGTAGCTGTCGGCGATGGTGCTAGGGCCTTCAACAGCAATGACGTAGCAGTCGGCGCACAAGCAGTGGCCAGCAAAAATTCCACAGCGATTGGCCAGCACGCTCAGTCCCTTGGATCAAGTGTGGCAATTGGTCAAGATTCTGTTGCTTTCAATAACTCGACGGTAGTTGGCAATGGTGCCGAGTCGGTAGCCACCAATGCCGTAGCTTTGGGCGCCGGCAGCAAGGCAACACGCGCCAATACCGTTTCTGTGGGTGCAGCGGGTAGCGAGCGTCAGATCACCAACGTGGCGGCCGGTACGGAAGATACCGATGCCGTGAACGTGGCCCAGCTGAACCAGTCGCTGTCCGACGCCGGCTTGGTAGACGGCAACGGCAACGCGTTGGATGCCGTGGTCTATGACCCAGGCACTAACCACGGTCAGATAACGCTGGGCGGTGTAGGTGCTAGCGCGCCGGTGGTGCTCACCAATGTGGCCAACGGCGTGAACCAGTACGACGCGGTGAACTTCGGCCAGCTGTCCGGTGTGCAGACCGATCTGCAGAACCAGATCAACATTGTCGATGGCCGTGTAACCAACATCGAAAACAACAGTGGCGGTGCGGGCACTCCGGGTTACCTGGACGGTACGGGCAGCAGCACCGGTACCAACAGCAACGCCAATGCGGGCGATACCGCAGGCGTGGCCTTGGGTTACAACTCGGTCGCCACGGGCGATAACGCATCGGCGGTGGGCCAGAACGCGCAGGCTTTGGGATCGTACGGCCTGGCAACCGGTAACAATGCCTATGCAGCGGGCGACAACGACACGGCAATTGGTGGCAATGCATCGGTGAACGCCGCGAACAGTACGGCGGTGGGTGCCAGCAGCACGGTGGCCGCGAGTGCGTCCAACTCCGTCGCGGTGGGTGCGAACAGCAATGTCAGCGCTTCGTCGGGTACGGCGGTGGGTCAGGCTGCAAGCGTCAGCGCGTCGTCTGGTACAGCGGTGGGCCAAGGTGCATCCGTGGCTTCCACGGCGACCAACTCAGTGGCCTTAGGTGCTGGTTCGGTGGCTACGCAGGCCAACAGCGTGTCGGTGGGTTCGGCGGGCAATGAGCGCACGATTACCAACGTGTCGGCTGGCGTGAATGCGACCGACGGGGTGAACGTGTCGCAGCTGCAAGCTTCGCAGAGCTGGGCACAGAGCTACGTGGACCAAAAGGCGAGTCAGCTCAACAGTCGCATCACCAGCGTTGGGCAACATGCTGATGCGGGTACGGCTGCTGCGATTGCCATGACCAACATCCCGCAGGCCTATCAGCCCAACCAGAGTTCGGTGGGTGCGGGTGTCGGCACCTTCAACGGTCAGGCCGCCATTGCGGTGGGTATGTCCACCATCACTCCAAATGGTCGCTGGGTGCTGAAGGGCAGCCTGACCGGCAACTCGCAGGGCGATGTGGGTGTGGGCTTCGGTGCCTCGATGGTGTGGTAACCGAAGTCGTGGGTCGGCGGCCAAGGTTTTCTTTCTGGTGAGCCTTCGTGATTTGTCCCGGGCGCTTCGGCGCCCGGTTTTTTTTGCGTGCAGTGCTACCAGCGCAACAGAAGCTTTCCGATGTGGGTGCTGCTTTCCATCAATGCATGTGCACGTGCAGCGTCGTTAGCCGGAAATACTTCGTATATCACCGGACGCAGACGTCCTTCTGCAAAGAGCGGCCATACGCTTTCATACAACTTGGCAGCGATGGCGGATTTGAATTCCACCGATCGCGGCCGCAATGTCGAGCCCGTAATGCTGATGCGTCGATGCATCAGTTTGGCGGCATCCAGTTTCGCGTTTGCACCACCGAGCGTGGCGATGATGACCAAGCGACCATCGTAGGCCAGCGCGTCGATTTCGCGCGCGATGTAATCACCCGCGACTATATCCAAAATCACATTCACGCCGCGGCCATCGGTCATGGCCTTCACGCGTTCGACGAAATCCTCGGTGCGGTAGTTGATGGCGCGCGCGCCGAGTGATTCGCAGGCGCGGCATTTCTCATCGTTGCCTGCGGTAGCGAATACCGGATGTCCCAGTGCATGCGCCAATTGGATGGCGGTTACGCCAATACCGCTGGAGCCACCCTGAACCAGCAGGCTCTCCGGCGAACCCTCTTGATCGCGCCCCAAGCGACCGCGATCGAAAACATTGCTCCACACCGTAAAATAGTTCTCCGGCAGTGATGCGGCTTCAAGCGGATTCATGCCCGACGGAACCGGTAGGCACTGTCCAAGGGGCGCTACCGTATATTCCGCGTAGCCACCACCGGCCAACAAAGCGCAAACAACATCGCCTCGTTTAAGACCAAAAGGATTTTGGCCGCTGAAATCGCCATCCATCACTTCGCCCGACACTTCCAGCCCCGGCAAGTCGGAAGCGCCGGGCGGTGGCGCGTAATGGCCCGCGCGTTGAAAGACATCGGGACGGTTTACGCCCGACGCAACCACCTTGATGAGTACTTCACCAGGACCGGGTTGCGGAATCGGGCGTTGCGTAAGCCGTAATACGTCCGGGCCACCAGGGCGGATGATTTCGATGGCCTGCATGGATGACATGATGACTACTTCCGGAAAACTTATCGGCTTGAATCTACCAGCACCAGTTCGGCATCTTCGAGTGCCTTCACTTCCAGCGTAGTTTCATCGCGGATCGCCGCGCCGTCGCGCGCATCGAGACGGATGCCGTTGATCTCGACCGCACCCTTGGAAGGTACAAGGTAAGCGAAGCGATCTTTGTCCAGCGAATAGCGGGTTGTTTCGCCGGCCTTGAGCGTGGCGCCAAGCACGCGTGCATTCGTGCGCAAGGGTAGGGCATCGCCATCGTCCTTGAAGCCGCTGGCCAAGGGAACGAAGCGGCCCGAACGTTCGCCAGTCGGAAATGGTTTGGCGCCCCAGGAGGGCGGCTGCCCGTGCTCGTCCGGAATGATCCAGATCTGGAAGATGCGCGTGGTGTCTGGCTCCAGGTTGTATTCGCTGTGCGTAATACCGCTGCCGGCACTCATGACCTGCACGTCACCGGCGACCGTACGGCCTTCGTTACCTAGATTGTCGCGATGCGTGATGGCGCCTTCGCGCACATAGGTAATGATTTCCATGTCCGCATGCGGGTGCGGCGGAAAGCCGGTCTGCGAGGCGATGGTGTCATCGTTCCACACACGCAACGCGCCCCAGCCCATGCGTTTGGCATCGTTGTAGCTGGCAAAGGAAAAATGATGTTTGGCGTTGAGCCAACCGTGATCGGCTCCGCCAAGGCTGTTGAAGGGGCGACGTTCGATCATGAGAGCACCTTTCATCTAAGTGGCTGTGATGGCGCCCAACATAAGGCCAATCGTTGCCATGAGTAGCACCCGGTTTGGAAACGGTGTGTCGCCATGGTGAACAATGGCAGACCGTTGGAGGTGTGGGCGCGCGACACCCACGCCTCCGTGCGGACCGATTATTGTTTTTCGGCAGCGAAGGATGTTGTGGTTTGACGCAGCTTGTCGTGGACGACGACATTCATGGTCTTGCCGTCGGGAGTCACTTTTATCTCCGCGACACTGATGGGTTTGCCGTTGCGCTTGTCGGTTTCCGTGAAAGCGTCAGCACCGGTTTTCATCACCGTTACACTCGTGATGCCTGGATCGCCTTTGTAGGGCGCTTCGGTGCCATCCATTTTTGCGCTGTAGGACTGGCCCGTCTGGGTAGTCATCATGAGCTGGTCGCCCTCGACCTTGTATGTCATGACGAGGCCATT
The DNA here is from genome assembly GCA_015655335.1 of Lysobacterales bacterium. GTDB lineage: Bacteria > Pseudomonadota > Gammaproteobacteria > Xanthomonadales > Rhodanobacteraceae > Dyella_B. Next base: position 9,654 of record JAATFF010000131.1, read on the forward strand.
GTCCGAAAGCGTCTGGATGCTGGCGTTGCGCCATGCCCCCGAAATGCTGTGCGACCCGTCCGGCCCCGCGCCAACACGCGCCATGGTTGCTTTGCCGGTAATGGGGGCGGCATCGGTGTCGCTGCTATCGGTGAAATCGACCGATGCGGTTTTGCCGTCGGGAGCGATCGTTACGGTGGAGGTAGCGACAACCTTTCCGCCTTTCTTGTCCGTTTCCTGGATCGTGTGATCATCCACGACCTTGACGGCCACCGTATCGAAGTAGGGATGTCCGGTCACGCTGTGGTCGTCACCGTCAGCCTTGACGGTTATCGCCGGTACGCAGGTCTTGCACTGATAGACGCCATCCTTCAGCACCAGGACATCGGGCTTCTTTGGCATCTGCACCTTACTTAGGTCGACCTTCCAGGTTCCATCGAAGGCGCTTTGTGCCATGGCCAGCACCGGCAGCAGGGAAACCAGTGCGACCCCGAGCAAAAATGATCTTTTCATCGTCGATTCTCCACAGGGTTGGTTTGCACCAGGATCCCCGGGAACATGGCTGAAACGCCCCTGCCGCTTGAATAGTTCCCATCCTGGATCCCAGCCGATGCAATGTACGCCTGACGCCGTTAAACAGCTATAGGTACGATTTTGATCGGCAGTCCGACGGTCCGTGGCTAAGCGACGCCCGTTTGTTTGCGCTGCCGATGACCACTCATTTCGTGCCCGGCATCGTGGGAAAACGCGCGATGCCAGCGGGTGGAGCTGAGCGATATCACCGTGACGATCAAAAATGCCACGGAGAAATTCAATCGGCTTGGCTCCGCATTGTGGCCGACCGCCATGGTGAACTTGAGAATCAGCGCGCCGCAACAAACGCCAACCGAAAGCATCAGCTGCTGCAGCGTGGTGTAGAAACTGTTCGCGGCGCTCATGCGATCGGTGGGCACCGCTTCGTAGGCCACGGTGTTGTACGCGGCAAACTGGAACGACATGAAGGCACCGCAACACACCAGCAATCCAAACATCAAACCGAATGGCCAGTCGGGACGGAAAAAGGCACATACCGCATAGCCCAAACTGGCCAGCACGCCGTTGTAGACCATCGCTCGGCGAAAGCCGACCCATCGCAAGATGCGTGTGGTGAAACTGCGCGCCAACAATGCGCCCAGCGATGTCGCCAAAATCAGCTGGCCACTACGCACAGCGGAAAAACCAAAACCGATCTGGAACAACAACGGCAACAAGAACGGTTGCGCGCCTTGCGTAATGCGCATCAGCGAACCGGAGATCACCGACAGGCGGAACGATTCGATGCGCATGAGGGAAAGATCAACCACGGGATTGATACGACGCTTCGCATACCATCCGTAAGCAATGCCTGCCGCGATGCCTATGGCGATCAGCACCAGCGCATTCATCGGATTGGTGTTCTCGCCGAACAGCTCCAGCCCAAACAGTAGACATCCAAGGCCGACACTGCACAGCCCAAAGCCCAGCCAATCGAAACGCGACGGTTGAGCGGCACTGTGCACGACGGGGATAAATCGCCGCACCAGCCAGTAGCCAAGCACGCCAATCGGCACGTTGATGTAGAAGATCCAGCGCCAGTCGAGGTACTCGACGATAAAGCCGCCGAGTGGTGGTCCGGCCAATGTGCCGAGAATGGCGGGCATCAGCGTCCACGACATGGATGACACCAGATGGCGACGCTCAACCGTGCGCAAGATCACCAGTCGCCCGACCGGCGCCATCATCGCGCCGCCCATGCCTTGCAGTAGCCGCGCTGCCACCATCATCGGCAGGCTGTTGGTGAGCGAGCACAGAATCGAGCCGAGGATGAAGACGGCGATGGCCGAATTAAATACACGCTTGGCACCGAAGCGATCGGCGATGGCACCGCTGACGGGAATGAGTATTGCCAGTGCAAGCAGATAGCTGGTGACGGCAATGCTCATCGCCGGTGCCGATACATGGAAATCGCGAGCCATCGTCGGCAGCGCCGTTGCCAGGACGGTGCCATCTACCTGCTCAAGGAAAATCGCGCAGCCTACGATCAGGGAAATGATGCGGTAATCGGGATACACCGGCTGCGGGAGTGCCGGTGCATCAACCTTTTCCTCTATCAGCGCGCTCACAAATCGTTTCCTGGGACAAGCGCCATCTACCTGCACCAGCGTAGCTGGCGGGATACCGAGAGCGCTCGGGGCGTGGGCACATCGGGGTTGTGCGCCGCAACAGGCCTATTATTCGCCTCTCGCAGCATCGCGACAAGAGCGGGAAGTCACACGTTTAGCCATCGATTCATGGGTCGACGCCACTTAGTCGAAAGCCCAATAAAAAGAGAGCGTCGTACATATACGACGCTCTCCCGATTTCACGTACTACTTGGTCTTTTTAAAGCGCTTCGAAGATGCCCGCTGCGCCCATGCCGGTGCCGATACACATCGTCACCATGCCGTACTTCTGTTTACGGCGACGCATACCGTGCAGCAGGGTGGCGACGCGGATGGCGCCAGTAGCACCAAGCGGATGGCCCAGCGCGATGGCGCCGCCGAGCGGGTTGACCTTGGACTGGTCCAGACCGAGGTCGCCGATCACGGCGAGAGCCTGTGCCGCGAAGGCTTCGTTCAACTCGATCCAGTCCAGCTGATCCTGCGTGATGCCGGTCTGCTTGAGCACCTTTGGAATGGCTTCCTTCGGACCGATGCCCATGATGTCCGGGCGCACGCCGGCCACTGAGAAGCCGACGAAACGAGCCAGCGGGGTGAGGTTGTAATCCTTGATCGCCTGTTCGCTGGCAAGCAGCACCGCACCGGCGCCATCGGACGTCTGCGAGGAATTGCCGGCGGTGACAGTGCCGCCGAACTGGCCGTTGCGGAACACCGTCTTCAGTTTGGAAAGCACTTCCAGCGTGGTGCCGGCGCGCGGACCTTCGTCGATGTCGATTGTGCGACTGTCGATCTTGATGCCGCGGTTCTTGAGATCCGGGTAATGGTCGTCGAGCTTGAACGGCGTGATTTCATCCTTGAATTCGCCGGCGGCAATGGCAGCTAGCGCGCGACGATGGCTTTCCACCGAGAAGGCATCCTGCTGTTCACGGGTGACCTTCCACTGCTTGGCGACGTTCTCGGCGGTGATGCCCATGCCGTAGGCGATGCCAATGTGCTCGTTGTCGAAGATGCCTGGGTTCATGGCGATCTTGTTGCCCATCATCGGCACCATGCTCATGCTCTCGGTACCACCGGCGAGCATCAGGTCGGCTTCGCCCAGACGAATGCGGTCGGCAGCCATCGCCACCGCCTGCAAGCCGGACGAGCAGAAGCGGTTGATGGTGACGCCCGGCACGGTGTCGGGCAGGCCGGCCAGCAGCACGCCAATGCGTGCCACGTTCATGCCTTGTTCGGCTTCGGGCATGGCGCAGCCGATGATGGCGTCGCCAATGCGATGCGGATCGATGCCCGGCGCCTGCGCCATCACGGCGCGGATCACGTGGGCGAGCATGTCGTCCGGACGGGTGTTGCGGAATACGCCGCGCGGCGCCTTGCCGACCGGCGTGCGGGTGGCGGCGACGATGTAGGCGTCTTGCACTTGCTTGGTCATGGTCTTTGCTCCGTGGCGTCGCGCACTATGCAGCGACGCGCTTTGGTTTTTGTTCGTCGTCCCGGCGCATGCCGGGACCCAGGGTCTTTGTGGTGACTCAGAGTCGCTGGGCCCCGGCACGTGCCCCTTTTGCGGGGTGCGCCGGGGCGACGAGCGTTTAGTTCCTCAGCGGTTTGCCGGTGGTCATGGTGTGGGCGATGCGCGCCTGCGTTTTTTCGGTTTGTGCAAGCTCTACGAAGTGCTTGCGTTCCAGTTCCAGCAACCATTCTTCGTCGACCAGCGAACCGCGCTCGATCGCGCCACCGCACAGCGAGTCGGCAATGCGCGTGGCGATGGCGATATCGTGTTCGGAGGCGAAGTAACCGGCTTGCAGGTTGGCCAGCGACGCACGGAACGTGGCCGTGCCGACATCGCCGGCGACCGGAACGCTGCGGGCGTAGAGCGGCGCGCGCCAGCCGCTTTCGGCTAGCGAAACGGCAACTTGCTTGGCGACGTAAAGCAGTTCATATGCGTTGAACACCACCACGTCGCTGTCGCGCAACAACCCCATCTGCTTGGCTTCCAAAGCGCTGCCGGCAACTTTGGCCATGGCGATGGTCTCGAACACTTTCTTCAGCGATTCGAACGGATCGGAAGGATTGCTTTGTCCCGCGCGCACGGCCAATTCATGCAGACCGCCACCGGCCGGCAGCAAGCCCACGCCGGCTTCGACCAGGCCGATATAGCTTTCCAGCGCCGCAACGGTTCGTGCCGAATGCATCTGGAATTCGCAGCCGCCGCCAAGGGCGAGACCGCGTACGGCAGACACGACCGGCACCAGCGCGTGCTTGATGCGCATGCTGGTGCGTTGGAAGTTGGTGACCATGGCCTTGAAGTCGTCGATCTTGCCGGCTTGCAGCAGGCCAAGCGCGCCCTTCAGATCCGCACCGGCGGAGAACGGTTCGCTGGTCTGCCAGATCACCACCGCCTTGAGCTTTTCCTCGGCAACACCGATAGCGTGCTGGATACCGTCGAGCACCTGGTCGTTGACCGTGTTCATCTTGGTCTTGAACGAGATGATGCCGACGCCGTCGTCGCCGAGTGTCCACAGACGCACGCCGTCGTTTTCCCACACGGTCGTGCCCTGATCGAACTTCTCGCCGAGAATCGGATCGGGGAACAGCTGTCGCTTGTAGACCGGATGCTGCGAGCGCGGCTTGTCGGTGTTCGCAGCAGCGGAGTACGAGCCGTTCTTGCCATGCACGCCGGTGCGCCCGTCGGTGACCCACTTCGGCAGCGGTGCTTTGCTCATCGCCTTGCCGGCGTCGATGTCTTCTTGGATCCAGGTGGCGACCTGCTGCCAACCGGCGGCCTGCCAGGTCTCAAATGGACCGAGCTTCCAGCCGTAACCCCAGCGAATGGCGAAATCGACGTCACGCGCCGTGTCGGCGATATCGGCCAGGTGATACGCGGTGTAATGAAACAGGTCGCGGAACGTCGCCCACAGAAACTGCGCCTGCGGATCGTTCGACGCCCGCAGTTTGCCGAACTTCTCGGCCGGATCCTTGATGGCCAGGATGGCGGAGACTTCATCGGACGCCTTCTGCTCCGACGCACGGTAATCGCGCTTGGCGACGTCCAGCACCACGATGTCCTTGCCAGCCTTCTTGTAGAAGCCGGCGCCAGTCTTCTGACCCAGTGCGCCTTGTTCGATCAAGCCGCTGAGCCACACGGGTGCCTTGAAGTACTGATGCCAGGGGTCGTCGGCCAGCGTGTCGGCCATGGTCTTGATCACGTGCGCCATGGTGTCGAGGCCCACCACGTCGGCGGTGCGATAAGTGGCGCTCTTGGGGCGGCCCAAGGCCGGCCCGGTCAGCGCGTCGACGGTGTCGAAGCCGAGCTTGAACTGTTCGGTGTGATACATCGTCGACAGCATCGAGAACACGCCGATGCGGTTGCCGATGAAGTTGGGGGTGTCCTTGGCGTAAACCACGCCCTTGCCGACGGTAGTGGTCAAGAACGCCTCGAGGCCTTCCAGCACATTCGTGTCGGTGAGCTTGGTCGGGATCAGCTCGACCAGATGCATGTAGCGTGGTGGATTGAAGAAATGCACGCCGGTGAAGCGGTGGCGCAGCTCTTCCGGCAGCGCTTCGGCCAGGCCATTGATCGACAATCCCGAGGTGTTGCTGGCCAGCACGGCGGTCGGCGACACGTACGGGGCGATCTTCTTGTAGAGATCCAGCTTCCAATCCATCCGCTCGGCGATCGCTTCGATCACCAGGTCGACGTCCTTCAAGTGCTCCAGGTCATCCTCGTAGTTGGCCGGGATGATGGCCGCGGCGCGGGTACTGTCGGCCAGCGGAGCGGGCGACAGCTTCTTGAGGTTTTCGATGGCCTTGAGCGCGATCCCGCTCTTGGGGCCGTCCTTCGCAGGCAAGTCGAATAGCACGGTTTCGACGTTGGCATTGGTCAGGTGCGCGGCGATCTGCGCGCCCATGACGCCGGCGCCGAGCACTGCGGCCTTGCGGATGCGTAGTGCCGACTTCGGTTGGGATGGAGCGGTCATTGGCTTCTCCGGGGGTACGAATGCGAACAAGGTTGAACGAGACGGGTTTCAGAAAGGGGGGCCGTGGGCGGCCGGTGACACGGAATCAGGGATGGCTCAGGCCGGCGGCGGCAAAGCGGATCAGGTGGGCGGCGGTCTGCTCGCGATGGGTGATCTCGCTGACGTCGCTTTTGCGCTGGATGATGCCGAAGCCGGACATAGCATGGGTCAGGGCGCCCGTGACCAAGTCGATGCGCCAGTACAGCTCTTCCTTGCTCAGCTGGGGCAGCAGTCGCGCGAATTCGGTAGTGAACTGGCGCATGACATGGCCGTAGTTTTCGGACAAGAACTTGCGCAGGCTGTCGTCGTGCTCGGCAAAGGCCCGGGCCAGCACACGCATGAACAAACCGCCGCCGCCATCGTGGGAGAGGTCCAGGGCAGGGCGGATAAAGGCCGCTAGGACGTCATCCAACGTCGTCTCCGGATGTCCGGCAACCTGCTTTAAGGCTGCCAGGCGGCGAGCATTGAGCTGATCCAGACGACGTTTGAAGACCTCTTCGACGAGGTTGTCCTTGGACCCGAAGTGGTAATTCACGGCGGCGAGATTCACGCCGGCCGCAGCGGTCAGCTGACGGAGCGATGCACCTTCGAAGCCGCGCTGGGCAAAAAGGGCCTCCGCCGCGGTGAGGATACGTTCCTTGGTGGAAGCGGAGCTGTTCACGGGCGTCGCCTACCGAATGAAATCAAACGATCGTTTGAGCATACGCGGATGCCTTGGGGACAGTCAAACGGTCGTTTGCAAAAGCCCGGGGTCGGGGTTGCTTATGGGCTAGAATCTGTCAAACTTTCGTGAGCTAAATCCGCATTTCGTGACGCATTTAGTTCTAGATTTGCTGACGAGTAGTCAGACCGCCCATTAAAAATAATCCGTTTACCCGGAGCAGACCGTATGGCGCTGGAGCGCACCCTTTCCATTATCAAGCCCGATGCCGTCGTCAAGAATGTTATCGGTGAAATCTACGCTCGCTTCGAAAAGGCGGGCCTAAAAGTCGTTGCCGCAAAGATGAAGCATCTTTCGCGTAAAGAAGCGGAAGGTTTTTACGCAGTGCATCGCGAACGTCCGTTCTTCAACGCGCTGGTGGAGTTCATGATCTCCGGTCCGGTCATGATCCAGGTTCTGCAGGGCGACAACGCGATTCTCAAGAATCGCGAACTGATGGGCGCGACCAATCCGAAGGATGCCGCCAAGGGCACGATCCGCGCCGACTTCGCCGATTCGATCGA
>JAATFF010000046.1 GCA_015655335.1 Lysobacterales bacterium
ATTGGCTGTTGCAGCGTCCCACCGTTTCCACGGTCTTGATCGGCGCGCGCAACGAAGAACAATTGCGCCAGAACCTGGGCGCCGTGGGATGGAACCTCACGCGCGAACAGATTGCGCGACTGGATGCAGCGAGCGCCGTCACGCCGCCTTACCCCTACTACGCGTACTGGAATGGTCAATTCGCCGAACGCAATCCGCCTTCCGTTTGACTGCTCATCGATTGATAGATGGAGATATCCCCATGAAAGCCGTCGCTCTTACCCATTACCTTCCCATCGACGACCCGCAATCGCTGGTCGATGTGGAACTGCCGAAACCGGACATCGGTGCGCACGATCTGCTCGTACGCGTCGAAGCGGTGTCCATCAATCCCGTCGACACCAAAATTCGTTCGCCCAAGCCACAGGTGGAATCACAGCCACGCATCCTGGGTTATGACGCAGCCGGCGTTATCGAAGCGGTGGGTGCCCAGGTCAGCGGCTTCAAGATCGGCGACGAGGTGTATTACGCCGGCGACATCACGCGCCCGGGCAGCAATGCACAGTATCAAGCCGTCGACGCGCGTCTCGTGGCGCATCGCCCGCGTCGGCTCGACCTGGCCGACGCTGCCGCGTTGCCGCTCACCGCCATTACCGCGTGGGAACTGCTGTTCGAACGTATGCCCTACAACAGCGAAAACGGCGGCGAAGGAAAGTCGCTATTGGTGATTGCCGGCGCAGGCGGTGTAGGCTCCATCGCCATCCAGCTGGCACGACGTGCGGGCTTTACCGTGATTGCCACAGCGTCACGACCGGAAACACAGGCATGGTGCCGCGCCATGGGCGCGCAGCATGTGATCGATCATCGCCAACCGCTCACGCCGCAATTGTCCGCGCTGGATTTCAAGCAGATCGATGCGGCAATCAATCTCGCCAGCACGGAGCAATACTGGGAAGAGCTCGGCGAACTGCTAGCGCCGCAAGGGCATCTTGGATTGATCGTGGAACCCAAGACGCCTTTGAATATCGGCGATCCGTACAAAGCCAAATGCATCGGCATTCATTGGGAAATGATGTTTGCGCGGCCGCGTTATCAAACCGCCGACATGGCCGAGCAAGGACGTATCCTCGCACGCGTAGCAGCGCTGATCGACGCGGGCGAGCTGCGCGGTATTCAGCGCGAAACGCTCAGCCCCATCAACGCGGCGAACATGCGCGAAGCGCATCGACGATTGGAGTCGGGCAGCACCATCGGCAAGCTAGTGGTGTCGCGTTGGTAATGGCCGGTCCTCTCCTCTCGTCACACGCGAGGAGAGGACCCAAGTCGATGCTTTACTTGCCGCGCTTGGCGGGCTTGGCTGGCTCGCCCTTCTTGCCCAGCTCGTCCAGTAGCGTGGAAAGATCCTCGGCGTGCTCTTCTTCCATCGCCAGGATGCTTTCCATCATGCGGCGAGAAGTCGAATCGTCATTGCCCAGGTACTGGACGATCTCGCGGTAGCTATCGATGGCGATACGTTCGGCAACCAGGTCTTCCTTGATCATGTCGACCAGATCGTCGCCTTCGACGTAGTCGGCGTGGCTGCGACTAAGCAGGCCATCCGGATTGAAGTTTGGCGCACCGTCGAGCTGGGTGATGCGCTCAGCGATCAAATCGGCGTGCGCCTGCTCTTCGTTGGCATGCTCTAGAAACTCCGCCGCAACGCTCTTGGCATGAATGCCCGAAGCCATGAAGTAGTGCCGCTTGTAACGCAACACGCAGACGATTTCGGTGGCCAACGCCTCGTTCAATATTTTGATCACCGTGTTGCGATCGGCCTTGTAGCCATCGGTGATAGCGCCCTTTTCAATGTGTTCGCGAGCACGTTTGCGGATGGTTTTGATATCCGTCAGAAAGGGCTTGGCCGCCATGGCGGTCTCCTCGTGGCGAGTGGCTGGGAGTGTTGCCAGCCCATCCTGTCTTCACAACCGCAAAGCGTGGGTGAAATTACGGTAGTCGATGCGTTTTCCGTTCAGGCTGTCTCGCTCAAGACAGGGTGTAGTCGAAGGTATACGCGTGTCGGCCTTGCTCGATCTGGATCTGCATGGAGCCGCTCAATCCAACCAACTCGTCGGTACCCGAATCGGGTACGACCGTAATCGCCAGTTGCGGCACGCCACGATCCATGGTGCCCGTGTGTTGCAACACAAAACTTCCCCGCTTGCCGTGAAGCGTCCCGGTGACGCGCTCGATGGCGACATAACCAGCGGAACCTTGCACATGGCCCATGGCCGATAGCATTTCGCCAAGACTGGTGGCCTCAAGATCGCCGTGAAACTGTTTGTCGATGGTCTGCCGCCCCAGATTGGCCTGCTCAATGCCAGGCGCTGCCGGTTGTGGCGCCAGTTTTACCTCGAAGGGTCCGCTTGCGTGCATGATGGTTTTCTCCGTGAAATGGGCCATATCGACTCGCCTTCTCGCCATGACATTAGTACAACGTCTGGTTATGACGATTGGAAAAACGCGACAACACGATGATATCCAGGGTCAGCGAACCATGAACACGCACGCGAATCGACCGCGCGGAGTGCTGCGCCAGCGGTTGGAGCATGGCGAGTTCCAGCACGCTCGCAGGCCGCCTTCCTCTGCGCTGGCATCTCTGGTCGAACACTATTGGCATGTCTCGTGGGATTTGCGTGACTTACCTGTGCAACAGCAGGAAACCCTTCCACATCCGAACGTACAATTCGTCGTCGAGCCAGGATCGACGGCCATCTATGGCGTGCATAGCGGCCGCTTCATCCGTCTGCTCGAGGGAAAGGGACGGGTGTTCGGCATCAAGTTCAAAGCCGGCGGTTTCTTCCCTTTTTATCGCGCGCCCGTTGCCACTTTGATGGACCGCTCACTGGAACCACAACGCGTGTTCGGTGAAGACTCGGCGTGGCTGGAGAGAGAAGTCTTCGCCAACGAAGGCATCGATGCGATGTCCGCCGCGGCGGAGAGACTATTGCTCACCCATCTTCCGCCCGACGATCCGAACGTTGTGCGCGTCAGCGCGCTGGTTGCCGGCATTGCTTCGGATCGCAGCCTGACGTCGGTCGACGGGCTCGTTTCGCAAACCGGAATGACCAAGCGCGCGTTGCAACGACTGTTCAATCAATACGTCGGCATCAGTCCGAAGTGGGTGATCAATCGTTACCGCTTGCACGAAGCCATAGCGCAACTACAAGCCGGCATACCTATTGCGTGGACGGCATTGGCGCTGGAGCTGGGATATTTCGATCAAGCGCATTTCAGCCGCGACTTTCGCAAACTGGTGGGACGCTCGCCCGCCGAGTATGCGCGAGCACAGAGCACGCCCCGCGACTGAAAGGTGGTCTTCAAGCAACGGCGACATTCACCGCTGCTTGAAGCGTCAGGCGCCCAGGCATTAGGCCTTGCGATATACCTCTGCACCTTGCGCGCGGAACTCGGCGGCTTTCTCGGCCATGCCTTCGTCCAGCGCAATGATTTCATCCACACCATGTTCGGCGGCGTAGTCGCGGACGTCTTGCGTGATTTTCATCGAGCAGAACTTCGGCCCGCACATGGAGCAGAAGTGGGCGGACTTATGCGCATCCTTCGGCAAGGTTTCGTCGTGGAATTCCTTGGCCTTTTCCGGATCGAGGCCGAGGTTGAACTGATCGTCCCAACGGAATTCGAAACGCGCCTTGCTGAGCGCGTTGTCGCGCACTTGCGCGCCGGGATGTCCCTTGGCGAGATCGGCGGCATGCGCGGCGATCTTGTAAGCGATGATGCCGTCGCGCACATCTTGCTTATTCGGTAGACCCAAATGCTCCTTGGGTGTGACGTAGCAGAGCATGGCGGTGCCGAACCAGCCGATCATCGCCGCGCCGATGGCACTGGTGATGTGGTCGTAGCCGGGCGCGATGTCAGTAGTGAGCGGCCCTAGCGTGTAGAACGGTGCCTCGTGGCACTTCTCCAGCTGGCGCTCCATGTTTTCCTTGATGAGCTGCATCGGCACGTGGCCGGGGCCTTCGATCATTACCTGCACGTCGTGCTTCCACGCGATATGCGTCAGCTCACCGAGCGTGTCGAGTTCGCCGAATTGGGCGGCGTCGTTCGCATCGGCGATGCAACCCGGGCGCAGCCCGTCGCCGAGACTGAAAGACACGTCGTACGCCTTCATGATCTCGCAGATGTCTTCGAAATGCGTGTAAAGGAAATTCTCCTTGTGATGCGCAAGGCACCATTTGGCCATGATCGAACCGCCGCGCGAAACGATGCCGGTGACGCGCTTGGCGGTGAGCGGCACATAGGCCAGCCGCACGCCGGCGTGGATGGTGAAGTAGTCCACGCCCTGCTCGGCCTGTTCGATCAGGGTGTCGCGGAACACCTCCCAGGTCAGGTCCTCGGCGACGCCGTTGACCTTCTCCAGCGCCTGGTAGATCGGCACCGTGCCGA
>JAATFF010000068.1 GCA_015655335.1 Lysobacterales bacterium
GAACACGTGTTCGACTACATCGAGGTTTACTACAATCGAACCCGGCTTCACTCGACCTTGGGCTATCTCAGCCCAGAAGCGTTCGAGCTATCCTAAGGGGGTGTCCGCGGAGAGGGGGCAAGATCAATAGTTAGCGGACATGCCAATATCCACGAGATGAATCATGAAGCGGGGTTGACCTAATCTGACTTAGATGTATCGAGCTTCCAGAAAAAAATCGCAAAGAAAGCCACAGTGAGGCCAATCGCCGAAGCGATATACGCGCCGTGATGAGAAGCCGGCGCGATCACTCTTGGCAAGAAGATCATCAACCCGGCATACACCAAAAGGGCCAGCCAGCCTTGCCAGCTTCTTGGACCAAAACCGTACCCGAAACGCTTTCGACCAAACCAGTATTTGCCTTCCGACTTCATAGCGATGCCTCGGTGGTTTTATCGGAGGTCGCATTCTAAACCTTGGGCTTAAAATGGGCATGTCTCCTTCGGGTGGCGACCGTCTGAAGCGCCCCCCGCTTCGGCCACGCCCTCCCGGGCGGCCAACTTATGCTCTTACGCACACCCAAGACACGATGAGACAGAGCAAGATCTCCGATCTACCGGAACTATATGTATGAAATGCGCGGGCGCATTCAATCGATGGCTTGGTGCCCGTAACTAAGGATTCGGGTTATCTCCCACCCCGTGGAAGAATGGTGCCAAACGATTAAAAATTTAGCCTCGCCGAAGCATTTGTTGGATTTAATCGCACAAAACGTGTGATGTCCCTCTTCGATCGCCCCGTACCCCTCGATAGGAAAAACCTGCAGGCTTCCTGCCGTAAGTACGCGACGGAAATTGCCGCAGACATTCTCTCGAGTTTTCTCGATATAGTCTTGTCTCGTCCAAGTGACACCACCTTTGTCGTGGTAAAACTCAACGTTTGGATTCAAATAACTCGCATGCTTTTTAAGCTGATCGGGTGAGCTGCAGTTGTTAAACGCACTGAAGAACTCGGCATCCAGCTTTGAGATGGTGCCAAACAAGGATTCGCCATTCGCAGAATTCCCCGAACTTGGTGTCGCGGTTGCCACGGCACCTGCATTCGATGCAGCGAGGGTGAAGAAAAGGCTTACTAAGAAAACATCCTTATTCACTTCCATCTCCATCATTCACCAATTTTCACTCTACTGATATCCAATTCCGTGCCGGGACACGGATGCAATGAGACTAAGATCCCCAGACATTGATACGTTCAGGTGCCCATTGGCTGCAGACCCCTAACGTCAATGGAAGGGGTTCACGCGGTTTCACGGAGAGAACTACATTGCGCCATTTCCCTCCCCAACAAGGTAAGAGCCAATGCCGATGCATGACTTCAGTAATCGCGAATATCCAACGCAATAAAGCAACGTGCGCTGTACCCTTTCTCCGTTGATGGCCAAGCCAACTGGCCCAGCAGACGATCACCACCGGGCCATGGCTGGTTATCCAGCAACGCCTCAGTAACCACTGAGCCATCATCGGCGCGGCGATGGAACAGGCGAATCCAGTGCAATTCGCCACTCAGTGACTCATTGCGCAGGGCATCATGCAAGCCCGAAATCAAGCCTTCGGGTGCAGCCAAATCATCACGACTGAACGCCAGCGGGCCGACAAATACATCCCAGCTCCGCACGCCCAGATCCCAGCTTTGCAGTTGAATGCGCCGATCATCGGTGACGTACCAGCATGCCGCCAACAGGGCGTACAAGGCATTGCGTTCGAACGCGTTAAGCGCATCACGCGCACCGGCGTCACCACGACCATTGCCGGCAAAGCTTTCCTCGATGTGGCGCTCTTCGCTGATCACCACATCCACATCCAGCCGACCCGGCGCACCTTCTTCGCCCTCGTGCCAAGTGGCACGAATAGCCGGAAAATCACCATCGGTTACTAGCCACTCTTCATCCAATTCCAGCTCTACGTCGTGGCGCTCGAACAGGCGGAGCAAGTTAGTTTGAAGGACGTCGTTGGTCATCGAAATTACTCCTTGGCTTTAAGCCGCGATAGTCTCAGATAAATGAGCAGCTGCTTCCAGGCCGATGGAAGTTGAGCCAGCCGAATTGGAAGATTCTCGCCCATTCGCGCCTCCAGTAAGGATGGCGAATACATCATGGTGAAATGATTACTGATTTGGGTCTAAATCTTACATTGTCACGGCGCTACCAACGTTGGCGTTCACACGCAATGGAAAATCAATGGAGTACTTCAAGATTGGGGAGGTCTGACGAGCACTTGTACGTCCGCTTGGCGAAGCGCAACCTATGCATTCATCCAAGCGGACGCGGCCTATTGCACGCCGCTTGCCTCAGGCGCTAGATACGCACCAAATGCTGGCGCCGTAAGCACGCGGGCTCAACGTGGAGCCGATGATGGAAGTGCAGAATATCCGGATGGCGATTGACCGACATTGGGCGGCATCCGCTGCGGGCGATCAAGTCGCCGAGCATGAGATCTATCACGATGACGTTGTGTGCGAGTACCCGCAGTCAGGCGAAATCATTCATGGCCGGCGTAACTTGCAAGCGCTTCGTAGCCATCACCCAGGCAAACCATCGGGGTTTATGGTTCGTCGTATCGCAGGAGAGGGCCACTTCTGGGTGACCGAGTATGTGATTACCTACGAGGGCAACGCCGCCTACACCGTGAGCATCATGGAGTTTCGCGATGGAAAGGTATCGCATGAAACTCAATACTTCGTCGATCCGTTAGCCGCGCCTGCCTGGCGTGCTCAGTGGGTCGAGCGAGGGGCCTGATCAGAGGCAAGGATCGGAGTCGGAACTCGTTGCATCTGACGACCGTTTGACTGCCCGGATAAGCCTGCCGCCGAAGCGGCAGGCAATGCCGAGTTTTTATGTAGCTCGATCATCACTCAACAAAGATCAATCCAAGCACGTCCTCAAAAAGCTACCAGCCAATGCCAAAGGCCATGTGCTCGGGCTGTTGCGTCGTAATGGTCGTGCTCTGGTTGTTGTTGTCGTCGTACGAGAAGCCGTAGGCCAGTCCGCTCACCGAGTGTTGATGCCAGAACTGCGAATACGAGTTGGCGGGCGAGGATTGATAATACGTCGATGCATTCGCCCAGTTCGCGGAAGTAGGCAGCACGCCACGGTTCATCGCTGCGCAGATTTGATTTTCCAGCTGCAACTGGATGGCGTTCTCGTCCTGTTGTTGCGGCGCGCTTCCCGCAACACCGCTGGCCATCGTCCCTGCGCACTCCAGCACATCTTGCGTGGAGGGCAGCTGTACGACAAAGGTCTCTCCGACGTTGGCCGCAGCGGGATTGACCTCGGTAAAGGTGAAGGTCGATCTGGACGTGGTGCCGGTGAACTGGCGCCCGTTGAGAGTCAGCGTTAGCGGCGTGCTGCTGTACTGCGCCCATGCGCTGGCGATGGTACTGTCGAAGTAGGTTCCGTTGGTTCCACCTGCATTGAAGGTGGTTTCCGCGGGCGACAGAATGCGCAGGCTGTCCGGCGCAGGCGTGTGGAATACCGTTGGTGTTTGGGCGATGTATTCCTGGTCGAGGTTTGCGATCGACTCGTTGATACCCACCTGCATGTGGTAGGTCTCTTTCGATCCCCAAACATCCAGTAGCAGCGGCAGGCCGAACTGATTGACCTGGGTGGTGTTGATAAAGATGCCGCCATTCGTGCCGTAGGTGAACTCGTACCAGTCGTAGTGGACGTTGATATTGGGATCGGTGTTGTTGAGCGGGTTGGGCCCGGCGTATCCGTTATTGCCGCCGTTCGCACCGGCCATGATCGACATGTAGAGCGGGCTACCTTCCGAAATGTAGATGCGTCCAGACGTCAACGGTGGCAGTTGAAGCTGATGGTTGGCCTGAGCAAGCGTGAATGCGTAATGGGGATACGTCTGTCCATTCGGCGCAACCAGTGCATTGGCAGCCGTGTTGTCCGACACGTTTGCTGGCGTGATCGTGCCGTCGTAGTTGACCCACGAGAGCGCGCCGGTGGCCGGATCGTTGCCGAGGATCTCGACATAGATCTGGCTGTCCGTCCATGCACCGTTGGTGTTGTTGTTGAGGTCGGTGACAATGACGCCGGGAACGACTGTGTAGCTGGGCGCAAGGTTGACGCTCAGCGTTGCAGCCGACGATGTCAACGATCCTGCCGTGTTGCTGACCGAGACCGTGAACGCACTGAGGTTATCGGCATACGTGGTTCCCGGTGTGGTGTAGCTCGTGCTGGTTGCCCCGACAATGGCGGCGCCATTCTTGTACCACTGATAGGCCAGTGAGCCACCGCTGGCTGCCACGGAGAACGTAACCGTCCGCCCAATCGTGACGGTTTGGCTGGTTGGCGCAGTAGCAATGGCCGGTGCCGTCACCGCCCCCGAACCGGACGCCGGTGTCGTGGTGATCGCGCTATTGGAAGCCGGCGATGGGCCGGCCGCGTTGATCGCTTCGACAACATAGGTGTACGCGGTCGAGGCGGTCAGGCCTGTGTCGCCGTAAGCGGTGCCAGTCACGCCATTGGCGACGGCAACACCATTGCGAATCACCGTGTACGTCACGCCGGACGTGGTCGATGCCGTCCATGTGAGATTGATGACGCTGGAGGAAGCCGCGGTTGCCGCCAGATTGGTAGGCGCGATCGGAATCGCCAGGGTATTGGCGCTGGCTTGCGCGGTCGGTGCCGACGTGCCGGACGCATTGGAAGCCTCGACCACGTAGTAGTAGGTCGCGTTCGTCGCCAAGCCGGTATCGGAATAGCTGGTGTCGGTGGCTGTGGCGATTTGATTTGCGCTGGAAGGCGTGAAGCCGGACGTCGTACTGCGGAAAACGTCGTAGACCACGCCGGAAGCCGACGAAGCCGTCCAGTTCACATTGATCTGACTGGCCGACACGGATGTCGCGGTCAGGCTGCTCGGCGCGCCGATGGGAGCGGAGACCACCTCGATACCATTGACCACGGCGTTATCGGTGATCGCCTTGAACAGCAGCACGATCTGCCCTTGCGCATTCGCCGTCGCGGTAAAGGGCTCGGCGATCGCGATGTCCTGTCCACCGGCCGTTGCGAAGACGTCGAAATTGCTCAACACCTGCGTGCCGTTGATGCTGACGTTGAACACGCGCTGT
This sequence comes from Lysobacterales bacterium, assembly GCA_015655335.1. Classification (GTDB taxonomy): domain Bacteria; phylum Pseudomonadota; class Gammaproteobacteria; order Xanthomonadales; family Rhodanobacteraceae; genus Dyella_B. The sequence goes on from JAATFF010000068.1 coordinate 5,116, forward strand.
CCCGCCTTGGTCCAGTAGAACTCGTCGAAGTGCAAGCGCACGAGGTAGCTGGCACCCGCGGTGAGACCAGGAAGCGTGTAGCTGAAGTTATTGCCGACACGCTGGTTCTGATAGACCGACTGCGGCGCGGGGTTGGTCACGCCAGCGGTGTTGATGGTCGCGCCGGTACCGGATGCCGCGCCGCCGCTGAAATCTTCATCGGCGACGTAAGTGCCGGCTGCGGGACCGCCGGCGCTGATGGCAAGCACATCCGAGCCGCACCCCGAGGTGCCGCAGTTGACGTCGAACGTGGTTGCCGTGGCGGTGTTGGAAGCCATCGAGGTACCCGCCGAATCGACGGCCTCCACCGTGTAGGAGTACGTGGTGGTGGAAGTGAGACGGGTATCGCTATAGGTCGTTCCGGTCAGGCTATTGGCCACCGCGACGCCGTTACGGAATACCGTGTACATCACTCCCGATGCCGCCGAAGCCGTCCAGCTCAGGTTGATCTGGCTGGAGGAAGCCACCGTTGCTGCGAGGTTCGATGGCGCATTGGGTGGTGTGTTCGCCGCAGACGCGGTTTCAATCTCAATGCCGTTGATCTCGGCATTGTCTTTGACGGAGGCGAACTGCAGTACGACTTGCCCCTGCGCATTGGCCGTCGCGGCAAACTGCTCGACCACCGCAATATCCTGACCGCCCGCGGCAGCGAAGACATCGAAGTTGCTCAGCACCTGCGTGCCATTGATGCTGACGTTGAAGACACGCTGTCCGGCTTGCGTCCAATAGAACTCGTCGAAGTGCAGGCGCAGCACGTAGGTGGTCCCCGGGGTCAGGCCAGGCAGCGTATAGGTGAAGTTGCCGAAGCGCTGGTTCTGGTACACCGATTGCGGCGCGGGATTGGTCACGCCGTTGATGTTGATCGTCGCATTGCTGCCCGATGCCGTACCGCCGTCGAAATCTTCATCGGCGGCGAAGTAGCCCGCACCAGGACCGCCAGCACTGATCGCAATGGCGTCCGGGCTTGTGCAGTTTGACGTGCATGTAGAGACGGACGTGGTCACCGTGGCGGTGTTGGACGCCGCCGAAGTACCGGCAGCGTCATTCGCTTCGACGATGTAGTAGTAAGTGGCGGCAGCAGCCACGCTGGTATCCGAATAGGTGGTTCCCGATGTCGTGCCGATCTGGTTTGCGTTGGACGGTGTAAATCCGGCAGCGCTGCTGCGATAGATGGTGTAGCTGACCGTGCAGCCACTCCCCGCCGTACTCGCGCCCCACGTCAGGCTCACCTGGTTGGAAGCGTTAGCGCCAGCGGCCAATGTGCCCGGCGTACTCGGAACAGCGGTGCAACTGTTCTGCTGCACGGCGAGTGTGGCCGCGTTGCTCACGGTCGTGCCAAACACGTCGCTGACGGCCACGCTGAAGATCGCGCCATTGTTGGCCGCCGCCGTAGCCAGCGTCGTATAGCTGGACGACGTTGCGCCGGCGATGGGGCTTCCGTTTTCAGACCACTGGTAGGTCAAGCTACCAAGGCCGGTCGCGGCCACACTGAAAGTTGCAGGTTGTCCAGGCGCTACGGTCTGATTGTTTGGTTGTGCGGTAATGGCAGGCACCGTTCCGGCGTCGTTGCCGGAGACGCACAGCGTGGCACCAGGATAGTTGACGGTGACTTGGTAGTTGGACGTGCCGTCGAAATTCACCACTGAGGTTTTTGTGGAATCGTTCGGGTCGATGGTTGACGTCCACGTACTCCACGTTCCCGAGAACGCGGTGGTGTTGTTATTGACGCCGCTGATGCTTAGCGCTTCTGCTTGCGTGGGCAGACGCATGTTGATGCCCGCGCAATAGCTCTGCGCATTCACACCGGTGAACTGCGAACCGGGTGTCGTGTCCGTCATCACGGTGCGCGTCCAGGTCAACCCGGTCAGGGTATCCGTCACCAGGCTGGGGTTCGATGCGTTGACGGTATATCGATCCGTAGCGGTGCAACACTGCGCGACGTTGTAGACCTGGAACTCATAGACCGAGTAGCCGTACTGCGTTGCGCGCTGTATCCCGTTCAACCGCACATAACGCCCGATGACGGTCGGGAAGTTGAGCGTTTCCGTTCCACCCGCCCCGGCGTTGTTGGTGTAGGCCACATTCCATGTCGGATTGGTGGCCGGATCCTGGTTGGTATAGAGGATCTGGTACTGGGTCGCATACGCGTTTTCCCAGTTGATGATCACCGTGTTGAAGGACTGCGTCGAACCCAGATCGATCTGCAGCCACGAGGGATCGACACCGGGAACAGCAGGCGTAGGCGGCGCACCGGCGGTCGCCGAGCCCCATCGCGTGGAGAGATTGCCATCGACCGCATTCTCCGGTCCCAAGCATCCCGTGCCCGAGTACGGCGGCGTTGTCGTGCTATCGGTGCACGCGTTCTGCGTGCTGCTTGACGTCGCAAGCGTATTCAACGCCAGGTTGACACCTGGCGGTGCAAGCGTAATCAGCGCTGCGCTGCTGGTGACCGGCGCGCTAGCGGCATTGTTCACCGTGACCGTGTACGTGCCGACGTTTGCGGCGCTCACCGCCGGAATCGTATAAGTGAGCGTATTGGACTGTTGCGTTCCGCTGCTGACAATCGTGGCCGAGCCCCCTGCAGGCGTGAACTGCCACTGATACGTGTACGGCGCAGAGCCGGTAACGATCGCCAAGAACTGAACGGGCTCGTTGACTGGCGCAATGGTGCTGGCTGGCTGTGAGGCAATCGACACCAGTGTTGCCGCATCGACCGTCACGGCGGCTGTGGACGATTGAACCGTACCCAGGTCGTTGGTAACCACGACATAGAAACTTGCACTTCCTGCCGCTGTAAAGATCGGCGTGGTGTACGTGGCATTGGTTGCACCGGCAATGGCACCGGAGCCAACCTGATACCACTGATATGTCAGTGTCGGCGAACCGGTCGCGGCCACCGTCAGCGTGGCCGATTGCCCATCCACTACCGCTTGGGACGCTGGCTGCGTGGTGATGACCACGTTCGCTGGCGCATCGACGCTGAGCGTGACGGGCGTGGATGTTACCGTACCGTTGCTGCTGCTGATCGTCACCGTGAAGGTGTCGCCGTTGTTGGCAGCCGTTGTCGCAGGCGTGGTGTACGTGGCGCTGGTTGCGCCGGCAATCGGGCCGCTTACGTCAGACCACTGATAGCTGAGTGCACCCGAACCGGAGGCCACCACGCTGAAGGTTGCTGGATAGCCCGATGTAGTTGCCACGCTCACCGGCGGAACGATGATGGCCGGCGCTTGCGACTGCGAGGAGATAGGTGGTGCTACCGAGGCCAGCGTAACGCTACCGCTAGTCAGTCCGGGCGCACTCGCCGTCACCGTGACGGTGCCGGCCGTAAACGTGCTGCGCAGGGCGATCTTCTGCAACCCGCCTTCGAAGTTCAGTTCCGGATCGCCGGGCGAGTGGAAGAAGGCGTAAGGCACGCCTTGAATCACATTGCTGTTCGCCTGCGAGAACGCATCCTGGTAATAGCCGGTCCACGATGGATCAGCCACCAGCTGTTGCGTACCGCCCATGTAGCTGGCCGGCCCGCTGACCGAGAACGTGACGTTGTCCTTTGCCGTCGGCACAAGATTGCCATTGGCGTCCTCGACCTGTGCGACCACAAAAGCTGCATCCGAACCATTGGCGGTCCACTGAAAAGTGGTGCCGTCAGGCTTGATCACTTCAGGAACGACGCTAAGAACAATCTTGCTCTCCTGCCCCGCGGTCGTGCGCGTATCGCTTACGCCGGCAACCGGATTGCCATTTGCATCGAGGCACTGTGCGGTAACCGTGCCCGGGGCCCAATTCACCATCCAGTGCACTTGCCCCGGCATGACCGTAGTGTTTTGCGAGAGATCGGCGCTGGAATTGACGTTCCAAGGATTGGGCGTCTGATCCTGCAGCGGCGTGCCCGTAACCGGATCGCTGGGAACGCCGTTGATGAGCAAGCGCACTCCCGGACAGTTGCTGAAAGCGTTCTCTTGGAGCGGCGTGCCTGCGGTGTACTCATAGGCGCGGTTCCAGTGATGCGCCAGATGCACGACCGGTTTTACCGTGTACGGTATCCAGTTGGCCTGATAGATGTAATAGAGCAAGCGCGGAAAACGATTCGCGTCGGTGGAGGAGTAACCGAGCGAGCGCACGAAGTTCACCATGTTGGGCTGATTCTGATATTCGGCCCAAAGGCTGACCTCACCCGGCGATTCGGCGAAATACCACTGCGCCATGCCAAACGCGTTGGCCACCCTTCCCCGCCGCCAGTCGTCGAGATACGGCGCCGCAAACGCAAGTTCATAGTCATAGGCCAGACCGCGACCGGTGCCCATGTTGTCCCAATACTCGGCGCCAAAGGCCGGGTTGTTCGGATTCTGCTGCTTGTTGCCGGCTTCGCAACCTGCGCCGTCGCATTCATCGATGAAGCCGTACGAGGAACTATAAGTACGATCGGCGCTCATGCGTGGATTGATGCTGTCCCACGTCGTTTCGATGCTGCCCAGTTCGCTCGCAAGCGTCGGATTCATGCCGCCGTTATCGCGCTCCCAATCGAGAATGGAGGGATGGTTACGGTCGCGGATGATCATGTCGCGATGCAATTCCTGCTTCAGCTGCAGATCGTCGGCGGTCGGATTGGAACTGGCATTCCAGTAGCCTTCGCCGTCGCCGCTGGGCTGGTCAATCATGATGCCGTAGGCATCGGCAGCTTCCACCATCTCTTCGCTGCTAGTCGAATGGCCAGGGCGCCATACGTTGCCGCCTTGCGCCGCGATCTGCGCCATGTCGCGCCACCACTGCTCGTCGGGAACCGATGATCCAAGTCCCGGATAGTCGTAGCGGCTGGAACCTCCCCACAGATAAACCGCATGGCCATTGAAGTAGGGGAAATTCGCATCCCAGGTAATGGTGCGAATTCCCAGCGTGCTTTGCGTCGAATCGACCACGACGCCGTTCACGCTGACGATGTGATACACCTTGTACAGATACGGCGATCCGCACGAGACCGGCGGCGTTCCACAGCTTGCGTTATTCGGATACCACAACGTCGGGTTGGGTACCGTAATCATCTGATCGAACATCGGCGTCGCGCCGGACGGAAACGTACTGGGCGTCATCGCTGGGACGGCTTGCGTGACCGGCGGCGCTGTAACAACTACGTTGCCTTTTGCGTCCACGATCTGCGTTGTCAACGTGACTTGCTGCGTCGCCGTGGTCTCGTTCAGTACATTGGTTTGTACCTCGACGACTGCGGACGTCGCCGTTGCCGTTCCTTGCGCAGAGCGCACCTCCGATACCGTTCCGGCGTAGGTGCCCCAAGTCTTCTGATTCGAATAGACGTTCGGCGGAATATGAACCGGATTGGTGACGTACAGTTTTACGTTCCGGAATAATCCCGCCATCGCCTGGCCGAAACGGAAAGCACCGGAAAAGTTGGGGTTCTCGAACCACGGAGCACCGCGCGAGACATCGATGGCTATGACATTGTCCGTGCTGCCATCCGCGACGATATACGGCGTCAGATCAACGACCACCGGAATGAAGCCCACTACGTGAGTAGCCTGCGAATCGGCTGCTACTGCGCTGACGCCGGGTAACAACTTCCCGTTTATAAAGATCTGGATGCCGGTGTGCGACCCTTCAACATTGAGCAGGAACTTCTGCGCTGCGTACTTCGGGTCTACTTTGAAATGCAAACGGTACCAGTTGTCGTTTCCCGTCAACGATCCCTGGCCGCCGCCCGAGGTCTGGTTGATGAAAGTGCGCGGGATATTGGCATCGTAGGGCAAACCCACCTGCGTCCAGGATGCACTCGTATCGGAACGCTCGCTAAAGCCGGTCGCCGAGTAGGCCGCCGAGTTGTTGGTGTTTTCGAACCACCAGTTACTCTGCGGTGTATTCGACGTAGAACTGGCGTTTCCGATGTATTGCGGAACACCCGCAGCGAGATTGATCGTTTGGCGCTGTGAGCTTGGCAACGTCGGCTCTACTTGTTGCGCGTCCACATGACGAGCAGTCAATGACGACGCCAATACAACAACAAACAACGCGAAGACAGCACGCACCCTGCGCGCCGTCGTGGAGACTCTGCGTTTGGGTCTTAGCGTGTGGATCGTAGGACTGCACTTCGAAGCTATCACTTCCCAATAGGTATGCAGCCCCACTGTCTTCCCCTTATGCGATCCAACCCCTCACACAAAATATGTGGCGTGGCACATATTTTCCGTCGAACGGATGCAAGCCTGGGCGCGACACTGTCGCGCTCAATGGACTGACTCCGCATGAACCCCTGTAGGGGTGACTAAATCATGTGCGATGCAAATGATCCGCGCAATGCAAGAAGGAAGGTTTTTAAGAATATTTCGTGTATTTCTTTATATATTGCGACGCAGTAAACATTTAGACGTCTAAATTTAGACGTCTAAATTTGCAACAAAAATTAAATAATTAGATTGATGAGACTTCTACAAACATCAATCTTTATTTTCTGTTCTGAAGCGTGGATACGTTTATCTGGTCGCATTAACGGGTCTAGTGTTCTGAGCAAACGTATGCCCGGCGTTTGATCGATGGAATCACGGGCGAAGCCAAGGCGCGTGCAAGAAAGCGAAAAAGTATCGTTTTTGATAGCGGCTGCATCATTCCGGGCAGAGACCTAGCGCTTGGCCAGCACTTCCACCAATACGACATCATTGGATCGCATGGGAATGGACAAGTTTGCGATTCCATTGGAATCGACCACTAGCGCGTGTATTTCGGGGCGATCCGCCGTCGTGACCTGCAGTTGTCTCAGTTGATCGTCACTAAGTGATGCGGGTGAATCCATGCGCAAATAAGCCGAATAGGCATCATTGGCATCGTAGCCCGTTCGATAAATTGCGACTTGGTATTCACCGGGTTGCATATGCTCAAGATCGAGCCTCACTACTTGGGCAGGTTGCGACGGAAATACCTTGGTATAGAACGATCGATCGCTCTGCGTCTGTTTGGGTGAGACGAAATTCCACACGAGTGCCTTGAGCACGTGGTCATTCCACGTGACATAACTTTCCGTGTCGGTGGTTTTCAGTTCGGTGCGGCCCAGGCGATGCAGGTATTTGTAGGCGAAATAAGCCGGTTTGCGAATGCCTTGTGGATTCAGCAAACCAAAGCCGCCCTGGAATGGTGCAGTCGGCGGGCCCGGTTCTTCGAACAGATCGCTGAAGGTCCAGTAGCTCATACCCTGCGCCATGCCTTCACAGGCTTTGAGTTTGCTGAGAATGTAGGCAGCACTCACGTACGAGTCGTGCACGGGATCGCGCGGCGTGTAGCTGGTGCTCCATTCGGTGAAGTAAAGCGGCAACCCTGGTCTGGAGGAAGTGTCGATCTTCTCGCGTACGCGACGCACGTCGCCGACGATCGCATCCGGAGACGGCGACAGCTTCGTGTCGCTTTCGCCATGCTCATCGAGGAATCCACCGTCTACGCCGTACGTATGCGTGGTGACGAAATCGAGTGGCACGCCGGCCTGAGTAGTGTGCTGCATCAACTCAGGCACCCATGCCGCGCCGGCGGTGGCCGGCCCACCAACCTTCAATTGCGGATCGACCCGCTTGATGGTTCGCGCGGTTGCATCGTAGAGATCGAAGTACGCCTTTTGATCGCCGCCCTGCCAGAAAAGAGCCAGGTTGGGCTCGTTCCATACTTCGAAATACCAAGCCCTTATTTCCTGTTGTCCGTAGCGTTGCTCCAGATGGCGCACGAAGGCGTCAACCAATCCGGTCCACTTCGGAAGTTGCGGATGCGAAGTGTTGCCCTTCCAGTAAAAGATGTGCTGGTCGGATGTCTTCATGGCCTCCGGCGTAAACCCCAATTCAACGAAGGGCCGGATACCTATCGCAAGCAATCGGTCGTAGAGGCGGTCGATCTTCGTCCAGTCGTAGACCGGCTTGCCGTTCACTTCCCGATATGTGCCCAGCACGTCGTGAAAAATCGCGTGAAAGCGAATGTAACGCGGCCCCAATTCCTCGCTTACGGTCTTGAGCTGAGCGAGACTGTCATCGCGCATCAGCGTTCCCGGATAGTCCGAGCCGATGGAAAATTCGTAGTAGCGATCAAGCGGCGATGACGCGCCGTCCACGTCAATGGCGATGTGCCGTATATCTTGACCGGCTTGTACCGTAGGCATCATCAAGCAAAGAACAATCGCTGCCACCGATGCGCGCAACATGAGGTTCATCCGTCGAGCGCGCATCAGTGAAGATCCAGCACCACGACGGATTTCGGCGGCAACACGGCCGTCACCACTCCTTCCTTGAATGTTGCACCGTCAAAGACTGCTGGCTTGACTCGGTCCGGCTGATCGAACGTGTTGACGGCGTTGATCTCCGCCGCCGTCAGCTCGCGACCATGCACAGTCGTTCCTTTGACGCCAAGTAACGTCAAGCGAACGGTATCTGTATGGTGCGGATCGAGATTCACCAGCGCGACATGCAGGACACCGGCCGCATCGCGTCCCGCAGTAGCGTGAACACCTGGCACCGACGTATTCCCATAGCGATACGCCGGTACCTGTACGTCTACCGGGAGATAGGTGGCGCCCTGAAACACCTTGTACATGTCGAACACGTAGTACGTTGGCGTCAACACCATCCGCGACTGATCGGTGAGAATCATCGCCTGCAGCACGTTGACCATTTGTGCGATGTTGGCCATGCGCACGCGGTCCGCATGCTTTTGGAAGATGTCCAGCGTGACGGCTGCCGAAAGCGCGTCGCGTAGGCTGTTCTGCTGATAGAGCGCGGCATCGCCCGTGCCGGGATCCTGATCCATCCAATTGCCCCATTCGTCGACAACCAACGCCACACGTTTCTTGGGATCGTATTTATCCATCACCGCGCTGTGTTTGGCGATGAGATCGTCCATGCGCAAGGCGCCCTGCAGCGTGGACATCCATTCACCCTCGCTGAACTGCGTGGCCGAACCTTTGTGCGACCAGCTGCCGGTCGGAATGGTGTAGTTATGCAGGCTGATCGCATCGATCTGGCTGCCCGCGATCGACATGACGGTGTCGGTCCAGCCGACGTCGTCGGCATTCGCGCCGCTGGCGACTCTGACAAGGGACGCATTGTGCGGCGCATGCACGAACGTGGCGTACTGACGGTAGACATCGGCATACAACTGCGGACGCATGGACCCGCCGCACCCCCACATCTCGTTGCCGATGCCGACGTAATCGAGCTTCCACGGTTTATCGCGTCCATTCGCGCGCCGCTGCTGCGCCAGGCTCGAATGCCCGTCCGCGGTGATGTATTCCATCCATTGGCTCATCTCGCGCGGCGTGCCGGTGCCAACATTGATACTGAGATAAGCCTTGGCGCCGATCAGCTCGGCGAAGTCCATGAACTCGTGCGTACCGAACTCGTTGCTGTCTTCGCCGCCCCAGGACGCATTCATGCGCACGGGCCGCTTGTCACGCGGGCCAATGCCGTCGCGCCAGTCGTATTGATCGGCAAAGCAGCCGCCGGGCCAGCGGATAACTGGCACCTTGATGGCTTTCAGCGCCTCGACCACGTCCTTGCGATATCCCCTGATATTGGGAATGGAGGAATGTTCCCCAACCCAGATACCACCGTAGATGCCTCGCCCGAGCTGCTCGGCGAACTGGCCGTAGATTTCCGGATGGATGACCGGCCCGGGACGGTCTGCATGCACGATAACCTGGGCTTCCTGAGTGGCATCTGCGTATCCATGGCCCGATACCAGCACCAGCAACGCGACAAGACCACTTCTCCACACTCGAACCTTTGCCTTCATGAGCCTCTCCCCAGGGAAACACAGGAAGTACAGCAAATTTCGGGTAACGATTTCCAGGGAAAGGCTTTTATGATTTTGATCAGTGTACCTGTGTTCTTACGCCCAGCCGAGAGCGGCGTAGCAAAAGCTGCCTGTTTGGTGCATGTTTCGACTTTCCAACGCACATACGCGAATTACTTTGGGCGATGTGAAGAGATAAAGAGCGAAATGCCGATGAGAGTGCCCATCGCAAACATGATCCATCCAATCATGGGCTATCTATCGGAATGCGGAACCGAACCACCCAAGGCACCAAGGCCAGCAGCAACGATCGGTTTAATATGACTCGATCGATCCTTTACCGGGCCACAGGCTAACTTTGGTGACTCCTATGGCATCGCTCCCCCTGCCGCAATAAATTCGTTAGTCTAGGCCGCGATAGGAAAAGCAGGCGCGATAACTGCATGGAATCGACATGAGACCTTGGTTAAAGCACTTTTCATGGATCAGTCTGCCTGGCTGCGCATTTAGTACTGCGGCGATTGGCCAGCAGACATTGTCGCCGGTTAACGTTACCGCGCCGGCCTACATATCGCATCACGGCGGCTACCTCATTTCCGGTGATTTCAAAACCGATCCGCATATCCCGTCGGTTGTTTTCCCGTCGCAAGCGTTGGTGAAAGACGACGTCCTCAGTGTCGAGCCGGTTCACCTGGCAGATACCGACTATCTTGTGGTCCAGGAATGCGCCTCGGCTGATTGCAGCACGGCCAGCATCGTACGTGTGTGGAACCCGAACGGCGCAACGACTGCTGTAAGAAATAGCGAGACTCGTATTCAGATTCAGCACGAAAACAAATACTGGATCTGGGTAAAACGTTTTCCCGAGGCTTTTTCAGCAGGCTGCGATTGTGGTGAGCACTACAGCAGCTTCGAGCCCTTCAGTCCGCCGATGGTGCTTGTCCCCAGCGGGGAACTCGCTGCGTTGAATAAGAACGAGCTGGCCGCCGCACGAACGCAAGAGCCTGTGCAAATTGAAAGTCAAACGCACGAAGGTTCAACGTTTGTGGTGAACTATGAAGGTGGCACTATCGTTCGAATTCGGCGCATGCATGCGGATCGCGAAGACAAGTCCGAGCATTGATGCCTTGACTACTTCTGTCTGCCTCGGGTCGAAAGCAACCATCCCTCGCACGCCGCTTCAATAGACTGGCCGCACCATCCTGTATCGGCCGAAAAATGCCGTACGTGCCATTCGTTCGCCCGAATCGCGCCACTCTGAAGGCCTCGGCATGGGTGACAGTTTGCCCTGCTCTGTCCGCCGCTGAGGGATTGTCATGAAGCTTATAGTCTTCGCTCTTTGTGCCGTGCTCGCATCCGCGAACCTCATCGCGCAGCCGTCTACTTGGCAGCCATCACCGGGGCACACGCAAATACCCATATGGCCGGGAACCGCGCCAGATGCGCAGCCGATGCCGGGGGCCGAAAGCGAAACGAAGGGGGCGGTCACCAACGTGACCCAGCCGACGATGACGGTCTATGCGCCACAGGGGAAAAACACGGGTGTTGCGGTCGTTGTGTTTCCGGGCGGCGGCTTTCAAATCCTGGCCATCGATCTCGAAGGCACCGAGGTTTGCGATTGGCTGACATCCAAAGGCATCACGTGTGTGTTGTTGAAGTATCGCGTACCGAGTGTGCCCTATGTCTGGCAATGCGATTGTCGTCCACACAATCTGACGACATCGGTGCCGTCGCTGGAGGATGCCCAGAGAACATTGCGGCTGGTGCGCCTGCATGCTGCGCAATGGCACATCGATCCCCACAAGATTGGGGTGATCGGGTTTTCAGCAGGCGGATATCTGGTGGCGGAGGTGAGCACGGACTTCAAGCGTCGCTTGTATAAACCCATAGACGCGGCCGACAAAGAAAGCAGCCGCCCGGATTTTGCTGCAGCGATTTATCCGGGCCATCTGGCGACCGATAACGATGCGCTAAATCCCAACGTGCCGGTTTCCCGCGATACGCCACCCACTTTCCTGCTGCAAGCCGAAGACGACAACGTGGATGGTGTGCAGCAATCGCTGGTTTACTACACGGCGTTGAAGAACGCCGATGTACCCGTGGAGATGCATCTGTATGCGCAGGGGGGGCACGCGTTTGGGCTACGACACACAAAGCTTCCGATTTCTGAGTGGCCTTCCTTGGTGGAGACATGGTTGAAGACGATCGGGATGACGTCGGCACAGTAGTCGATCGACCTCATCGAAAGTCGTACCGGGTAAAGTCTGAGCTGAGTCGCAACACTCACTACTGTCATAGGTTGTCAGCAATAACGGCACAGGGACCGCCCCTACAGTGGGCTTTGTCTGAATCTGCGTGCATCATTGGCGAACTGTTCTCCCGCCATGGCTGCACTCATGTCATCACGTTCCACCGCTGCTCCGGTCGCGCTCGCGGTCGGCGTGCTGTTGATCAGCATGGTTTCCTACCAATGTGGCGCGTCGCTGGCCAAGCATCTTTTTCCGCAGGTTGGCGCGCAGGGTGCCACCGCCTATCGGCTGGGGCTCAGCGCGCTGATTTTGCTGTTGTGGCGGCGCCCTTGGCGGCGGCGGGATAGTCAACGCGACTGGCGTGCGCTATGGGGCTACGGCCTTTCGATGGGTGCGATGAACCTGGTGTTTTATATGTCGCTGCGCACGATCCCGCTGGGCATTGCCGTAGCGCTGGAGTTCACTGGGCCGCTGGCATTGGCACTGTTCGGTTCGCGCCGATTGCTCGATTTTGTATGGATCGCGCTGGTGCTGGCCGGGCTCGCGCTTTTGCTTCCGCTGCGCGGGCAGATGCAAGCGCTCGATCCGGTTGGCGTGATGTACGCCTTGGCCGCTGGCGTGGGCTGGGCGCTGTACATCGTGCTGGGAAAGAAGGCTGGCGCAGCCTACGGACCGGATGCGGTGACGCTAGGCACCTCGATCGGTGCTTTGCTCGCGATACCATTCGGTGTCGTGCATGCCGGTAGCGCGCTGCTTTCGCCAGCGCTGTTGCCGTATGCGCTGGGTGTGGCGTTGCTCAGCTCGGCGCTGCCCTATTCCCTCGAAATGATCGCCCTGACGCGGCTGCCAGCGCGCACCTTCAGTACGTTGTTGAGCCTGGAGCCAGCCATCGCGGCGGTGGCTGGTGTGGCATTGCTAGGCGAGCAGCTTAGCCTGCTGCAGTGGCTGGCCATCGTAGCGATCATCGTGGCAGCGGCGGGTACTGCGCTGAGCGTGCAGCGACCGCCGCTGACCGAGCCACTGGCGAACTAAGTGTCACTGCCAAACTGAGTGCGACACGGCAAGAAAGCTAGCGTCAAACATACCGCCAGGGCGATCAGGTCGAACCATATAAACCAGTCACCCCAGCGCCCATACACGGTATGCGTCTGACGCAGCGGTAAGTCACCCACCAGCTCGGCGTCACTTCTTTCACTGGATGCCTCGGCCACCACGCGGCCACGATCATCGCTCAGCGTGAGCCGGCCGCCACGGGCGGCACGGGCAATGGCGAAACCGCTTTCTACACCTTGCATGATCGCCATGCGGCTATGCAACCGGCCGTCGACGATGAAATCCGACGCAGGCACCAGCAATAACTGCGCGTTACGTATTGCGTAGGCGTGGCCGATATCGTGGAAATCCATGTCTTTGCAGATCGCCAGTCCGATCCGTGGCGCACTTTCCAGCACGGTGTAGGTGTCGCCCGGCGTGTATTGCTCCAAACCGATGAGTAGATGATGCTTGCTATACGTGGCGGGCGACGCAGCGCCCGGCTGAAACACCGTCGACATGTTGCGTTCCGCTTGCGCATCGCCTTGGAAATCGATGCCGGCACCCACGATCAAGTTGCGCTGATTCGCTAGCTGCGCGAATGCCGGAACGGTGGCATCGGGCGTGGCCAAGGATGTTTCCGGAATCAGCAGGATCTGCGCACCCTGGCCTGCAAGACGACCCAACACGTCCATATAACGCACCTGCAGAGCTTGTCCGACCGCCGTGTTCAACCCGGGCTTAACGGGATTTTTCAACGATGCCAAACCGATGCGCATCGATGCCGTGGGTGGTGCCTGTAATCGCCAGCCACCATATGCAACGGCTGTGACGATAAATAATACGGTAATGGCAAGCACCGACAATCGGCCGCGTTTCTCGGGCTGCAACGATGCCTGCACGGCAACCGCTGCAGGAAAAAGCAACACAAGAAAGCCGATGCCCCACAGGCCCGTGACGGCGGCGATCTGGATGATCGCGAGCGCATCCATTTGCGTGTAAGCGATGTTGAAGAATGTGCTATGCGGTGAGAGCACGCTGTTGACGTATTCGGCGGCCACCCACACCGTCGGCACGGCGAACACCGCTGCCAACGTATGCCCGCGTAACGACAATCGCCGGAACAGCAGCGCGCATAACGCCAGCATGATGCCCGGTAAGCTGATGAAACATGCGATCACTGCCAAAGGCAGGCCTACGTATGTATGCACATACGTCCACAGATTGAGCCCACCGATGACATACGCCGCGAAGGCCGCCAGTGCCGCCCAGTGGGCGCGGACTCGCGGCGCGAGCCATAACACCGGCAGCGGCGCAAGCCACGTCAGCCACCACAGCGGTTGCAGGCCGCTGCCAAACCACCAAGCGAGCGCGGCGAGTGCCGTTGCCACCAACCAAGCAAGCAGCGTAGAACTACTAGGCTTTGAGGCCATTGATCAGTCTCCTCAACGATTGCGTGTAGCAGGCGCGAAACTGCGTCTCGTCGTAGCTAAAACGACCGGCGCGGTAGAGGGCGACCAAACCATGCTGCTGCGCCCACCATGCCATCGCGACATCGTGCGGATCGTCTTGTTTCAGCACACCCTGCGCTATGCCTTCGTTGATCGCATCAAGCGCGACATTGAAGGTGGGTGAGAGGCGTGCGCGAAAGTCTTCGGGATAACGCCGTGCATCGTCGCGACGCACTGAAAAGGCGTGATCGAACAAGTGTGGATGCGCCAACGCGTAGTCCAGATAGGGATCTGCCAACGCCATCAGACGCTTGAGCACGTCGGGAGTTCGCGTGCGTGCCGCCCACTCATGCGCGACAGCGTTGAAGCTGTCATCGGAGAGCCTTCTCAGCAGCGCATCGCGGCTGGGGAAATGGCGGTAGATCGCCATCGACGTGATGCCGACCGTATCGACCACGCGGCGCATCGTCACAGCATCCGCGCCTTTGCGGTCGAACAGCTTATGCGCGGCGCAGAGGATTTTCTCGGCAGTCGTCAAGCGAATCATGTATACATCGTATACATGCCGGCAGCGACGCTGCAACCCCCTCTACTCAACGCTGATTGAAAGCCGGCTGGCATCCCGCTTCAACGCTACGTCGATGCCCACTTTCATGGATGCATAGCAGTAGGCCCCGCCATGGCGTCTCTGCTACCTTGTTCATCCAGTACATCGCCCAGGGGAAGTCCATGCATCTGCGCTATCTATCGACCGCTCTGGCCGTCGCTATCGGCCTGCTGACTCTGCCGGCTGCGGCCGATACGTCGAAGCCGACGCCGACCGCGAAAGAACTGATCGCGAAGTCGAAACCGGAAGAGTGGCGCACACCGGATCCTGCGAACCTGCTCTATATGCAGCTCCCGCAAGGGCGCGTCGTGATCGAGTTGGCACCCGACTTCACGCCATTGCATGCGGCGAACATCCGCACCTTGGTGCGCGAGCACTATTTCGACGGACTGGCGATCATCCGCGTGCAAGATAATTTTGTAACGCAGTGGGGCGACCCTAACGACGATGACAATGGCGATAAGAGCAAGATCAAGCCGCTGGGCAGCGCAAAGGCCAAGCTTCC
The DNA here is from genome assembly GCA_015655335.1 of Lysobacterales bacterium. Lineage (GTDB taxonomy): Bacteria > Pseudomonadota > Gammaproteobacteria > Xanthomonadales > Rhodanobacteraceae > Dyella_B. The sequence continues at coordinate 20,761 of JAATFF010000068.1, forward strand.
GCCGGAATACACGCGCACGATCGATCCCAAGCTGCCGTGGACACCTCTGCCCGATGGCGACATTTATGCGCCGCTAGCGGGTTTCACCGAAGGCTTTCCCGCCGCGCGCGATCCCGCTGGCGGCCGCGAATGGCTTACGCATTGCTACGGCATGGTCGGTGTAGCGCGGGATATCGCACCCGATAGCGGCAACGGCAATTCGCTCTACGTCGTGATCGGTCAGGCACCGCGTGGGCTCGACCGCAACCTGGCTATCGCCGGCCGGGTGATCGAGGGTATGCCGTATCTCTCTGGACTTCCCCGCGGTACCGGTCCGCTCGGCTTCTATACACAGGCAGCGCAGCGTTTGCCGATTCTTTCCGTTCGCCTAGCCGCGGATCTACCCCCTTCAGAACGCGAAAAGCTGCAAGTGCTGCGCACCGACAGCTCGACCTTCGCAGCCATTGTCGAAGCGAAACGCAATCGTCGCGACACGTTCTACACCTTGCCCGCCGGCAAAATCGATGTATGCAATATCGATATCCCGGTACGCACAGAACCCGTGGCGAACGCCAAGCCATAAGAGACACGTGAATGGGGCGGATGAATCGGCCCTGAGCGCGCTGGCTCAATTACACAAAATCTTCGCCTGCGGCATAGTCTCTTGAACAGTGTGCCGGCCGCCCCGGCCGGCAGCGCAGCGAAGGCAAGGAGTCATGAGGCGCCGCTACAAAATACTGGCTTGGATCGCAGGCGTGCTGCTAGTGCTGTTCCTTGCGCTGGTATTGCTGATCGCCTTGTTCGACTGGAACCGACTCAAGCCTTATATCGATGACAAGGTCAGCACTGCTATGGGACGCCCGTTCGTCATTCAGGGCGACTTGACGGCCGCCTGGCAGCGCGAACCCACCGAACGCGGCTTGCGCGCATGGCTACCGTGGCCCACCTTCACCGCGCGCGATATCGATATTGGCAATCCTTCCTGGGCGACACAGCCACAATTTGGACATCTCGACGCCGTGCAGTTTCGTATCGTGCCGTTGGCGCTGCTGATTCGACATATCGACGTACCTTCGGTGCAACTGATTGGCCCGCAGATCGATCTCGAACGCAATAGCCAGGGACAGACAAACTGGGATTTCGTCATCCCCTCAAGCAGTACACCGTCAAGCTGGCAACTGAACCTGAAGTCCATTGGCTTCGACAAAGGACAAGTCGCGCTCGACGACGCCAAGAACCGACTGAATCTGCACGGCACCATCACTCCATTGCAGCAGGCCATTTCCTACGACGACATCGTGGCGCAGGCTACAAGCAACGCACGCGCCGATGTGGGCCACGATGTTGGAAAAGTCGTGGATTCGAACAAGACCGCGCCGGACACCTCCACCAACGCCCATCACACGAGCTATCAATTCACGTGGACCGTCGACGGCAGCTATCAAGGCACCCCAGTAACCGGTACCGGCAAGACCGGCGCCGTGCTCGCGCTACAACAGACTGATCAGCCGTTCCCGGTGCAGGCGAGAATGCACATCGGCGACAGCAAAATCGCACTGGTGGGCACCCTGACCGACCCCGTGCATCTGGGAGCGATGAATCTACGCGTGTGGTTTGCGGGCAGCAGCATGGCCAAGTTGTATCCCATCATCGGCATTACGCTCCCCGACACACCACCCTACGCCACCGAAGGCCATCTGTCGGCGGAACTGCACCTGCGTGGCAGCCGCTTCAGCTATCGCGACTTTCGTGGCCGCGTCGGCGAAAGCGATATCGGCGGCAATATGCTTGTTGTGACTGGCGGCGACCGACCAAAACTCAGCGGCGACATGCACTCGCAACAGCTGCGCTTCGTGGACCTGGCACCGCTGATCGGCGCAGACAATCAAGTTCAGAAGCAACAACGCGGCGACACTACCAAGCAGCCTGCCGACAAAGCGTTGCCAGTCGAACCATTCCGTACAGACCGCCTCCGCGCGATGGATGCCGACGTAACGTTTAGCGCTGCGCGGATCGAGCATCCCGGTGCGATCCCTATCGATGCACTCAGCACGCATGTGTTTCTAGACAATGGCTTGCTCCGACTCGATCCACTGCACTTGGGCGCAGCGGGTGGTACCGTCGACGGGCGTCTTCGTATCGACAGTAGCGTGCAACCGATGCGTAGCGCCGTGGATCTTCGCGCACGCCATCTTCAACTGAAGCAGCTGTTTCCGACCGTTCAGTCCATGCAGACCAGCTTTGGTGAAATCAATGGAGACGTGAAGCTGAACGCAAGTGGCAATTCCGTCGCATCGATACTTGGCAAGGCCAATGGCGAACTGAAGCTACTGATGAACGATGGCGCCATCAGCAAGACGTTGCTCGAAACCGCCGGCCTGAATGTCGCCAACGTGGTCATGGAAAAAATGTTCGGCGACAGAACGGTGCGAATCAACTGCGCTGCGGCCGATCTCGCCGGAACGGATGGCCTGTTTACCAGCCGATTGTTCGTACTGGATACCAGCGATGCGACGATCGATGTGGATGGCACCATCAACTTTGCCAACGAAAAGCTGGATATGGATGTAACCCCTCACACCAAGGGTATCCGCGTCTTTTCGCTGCGCTCGCCACTGTACGTAAGGGGCACTTTGAAGAACCCGGACGTCGGCGTACACGCGGCGCCTCTGTTACTTCGCGGCGGCGGCGCCGTGGCACTCGCTGTGGTAGCCGCACCCGTAGCGGCGTTGTTGGCGGTGATTGTGCCGAGCCGAGGGCAGAGTGAGAACACCTGCCAGCAAGTACTGACTTCCTTTCATCACATTCCGTCGCCGACGAACGGCAAGAAGTAGCTACCTTTTATCGATAGCCCGCTGCTTGCAGTTCGAATAACTCGGCGTAGTGGCCGCCGGCCGCGACCAATTGTTCGTGGCTGCCCATCTCGCTGATCTGTCCATGATGCATGACGATGATGCGATCGGCCATGCGCACGGTGGAAAACCGGTGCGAAATGATGACAGCACTGCGTCCATGCGATAGTTCCTTGAAGCGCTGGAACACCTCGAACTCCGACCGCGCATCGAGCGCTGCGGTTGGCTCATCCAGTATCAACAACTGCGCATCGCGCATATAGGCGCGGGCGATAGCTATTTTTTGCCATTCGCCGCCCGAAAGATCGACGCCTTCCTTGAACAGCTTGCCCAGCATTTGCGCGTAGCCTTTGGGAAGTCTCGCGATCACGGCATCGGCAACACTTCGCCGCGCGGCGTCGCTGATGCGCTCTTCATCGTCGCGCGCTTCGATACGGCCCACGGCGATGTTGTCGGACGCGGTGAAGTAGTAGCGCACGTAATCCTGAAATATCACGCCGATATTGGCGCGCAATTCCGCCAGGCTGTAATCGGAAAGCGGATATCCATCGAGCAAGATGCGCCCCTCGTCGGGGTCGTAGAGGCGCGAAAGAAGCTTCACCAGTGTGGTCTTGCCCGCACCGTTCTCACCGACCAGCGCAAGGACCTCGCCCGCACACAGCGTGAAACTGAGATGGCGGACAGCCCAGCGCTCGGCACCCGGATAGCGAAAGCCCACATCTTCGAAAATCAGCCCTTCGCGAATCGGCATCGGAAAGGGGCGCGGATCGGCCGGAGACAGAATTTCCGGCTGGATCTGAAAAAACGAAAACAGATCGTCCAGATAAAGCGCCTGCCCCGCAACCTGCGAGAAGCCCGTCAACAAACTCTCAAGCAACGTGCGCAGCCGCCTGAACGAGCCCGACAGGAAGGTAAGGTCGCCAATGGTGAAATCGCCACGCACGGTGCGAAAGGCGATGATGGCGTACGCGGCGTAGTAGCCGATGGTGCCGATGGTGGTGAACACACCACCCCAACCCGCCCGGCGCAGCGCTACGCGGCGATTGGCGCGATAAATCGATTGCGACAGCACCGCATAGCGATCGATCAGGAAGCGGTTGAGCCCGAAGCTTTTGACTTCTTTCGCGGTCTGCGCACTGGCGCCCACCATGCGCAGGTAGTCCAATTCGCGCCGCTCCGGCGTCCACTGGAAATTCACCGCATAACTCTGCGCATTGAAATGCATCTCACCGGCAAAGGCAGGCACCAGCGCCACCAGCAACAGCACGATCAACCAGGGTGCATAGACAAGCAAACCGATGGCAAAGCTGACAATGGTGACCGCGTCCTGCGCCTGACTCAGCAACTGCGACAACAACGCGCTGCGCCCGGCAACCTGGCGGCGTGCGCGGTCCAGGCGGTCCTGCAGGTCGGCATCTTCAAAATCTTCGAGATCCAGCGATGCGGCGTGCTCCATCAGTCGCACGCTGGTGCTGTTGGAGTACAACTCGGTCAGCAGCGAATCGCACAGGGAGACCACACGCCCCAATAAATCCGCGCTCACCGCCAGCACGAATTCCAACGCCAACAACATCCACAGGTGATGCAAGACGCCACTGCTGAGCCACGCAGAGACATCGGCACGCGGACCGCCCATCCGCAGCAAACGCGTCACCTCATCGATGATCAACTTGCCGACATACAAGGTGGCTACCGGCAATACAGCACGCACCAAACGCAATGCCACGCTGGATAACGTGAGCCAGTGACTGGTGTGCCAGATGCTCAGCAGGAACGGCGGTACGTTGCGCAGGGCCCCCAGGCGTTCGCGCAAGCTCAGTGATTCGGCTGGCGATTCGGATCGGCGCCCGCGCCCCGATCCCCCTGCGTTATGTTGACGAGCCATAGCCGCTCCGTGAGCTGTAGCTCGCCAAGCATGCCACGTCGACGCGACAGCGGTGCGACGCCCGCCTTTTCTCGGCGGCAGCTAGAATGGTCGACTCGTCCCCATTTACATCGCCACCACCATGCAGCCCGTTAACAAGGCCCGCTTACAGATTCACTTTTGCGTCGTGTTGTGGGGCTTCACCGCCATCCTCGGCAAGTTGATCACGCTACCGGCCATCGCCTTGGTGTGGTGGCGCATGCTGTTGGTGGCCGGCGCGCTGTTGTTGATGCCTCGCGTTTGGCGCGGCCTGCGCGCAATGACGATGCGATTGCGGCTGGCTTACGCAGGAATCGGCATATTGGTGTCGTTGCATTGGCTCACGTTCTACGCGGCCATCAAGCTTGCCAACGCTTCGGTGGGCGCTACGTGCATTGCGCTCGGGCCGGCGTTTCTCGCCTTTATCGAGCCGTGGGTGGCGCGTTGGCGCTTCGATCCGCGTGAGCTTTTCATTGCTATCGCCGTTGTGCCGGGCGTCGCCTTGGTCGCCGGTGGCGTGCCGCCAGGCATGCGCTGGGGTATTGCGGTAGGCGTGCTTTCCGCGTTGTTTGTGGCGCTGTTCGGCTCCCTCAATAAGCGGTTAGTCGAACATGGCGATCCGCTAACGGTTACGTGTATCGAACTGGGCACCGGTGCGTTGTTCCTCACGCTGCTGGCGCCGCTGTTGCCGCATACCGGGCCGGCTTTCGTTTTGCCCAGCATGCACGATGCAATGTTGTTGTTGGCGCTGGCCTTTGGCTGCACCTTGTTGCCGTTCACGCTCGCGCTTATCGCGCTGCGCCATATCAGCGCGTTCGCCACGCAGATGATCACGAATCTGGAACCTGTCTACGCGATCGTGCTGGCCATCCTGTTGCTGGGTGAACAGCGCCAGCTGGATGCGTGGTTTTATGCGGGCGTGGTGGTCATTCTCACCGCCGTGTTTATGCACCCGCTGCTGCATCGCTCCGATCGCCAGCCCATCCAGCCGGAACTGCTTGGCACTGCGGAAAGCCACAACATGGTGGATTAGCGTCCCGCTCAACGTGCGGCGAGCCGGTCACGCATAAAGTCGATAAACGCGCGCACCTTCGCCGGCGGCTGCGGATCCGGATACACCGCGTGAATGCCGCCTTCGGGCAAGCGATATTGCGCCAGCAAAACGTGCAGACGTCCGGCCTGAATGTCGTCCTGGACGAGATAGTCGGGCAACACCGATACACCCGCACCGCTCAGAACAAGAGAGCGAACCGCTGCCGCATTGTTGGCTTGCATCGTCTGTCGCATGCGTACGATGCGACGCGTACTGCTACCGCGCGTGAAGGTCCAGCGCAGTGGCGCCGCCAGCGCCGACATGGCGATCCAGGGATGCGTGGCAAGATCTTCGGGTCGTCGCGGCACGCCCTGTTCGGCAAGATAAGCCGGCGTTGCCATCACCAACTGACGAAAGCTGCCCAACCGCGCGGCTCGCAAGCTCGAATCGCGCAGCCAGCCGATACGGATGGCTACATCGAAGCGTTCCGCAATCAGGTCGCTGATCTGATCGTTGATGACCACATCCATCTGCAGTTGCGGATGCAGACGCTGGAAATCGGCCAAGGCGGGAGCGACGACCGACATGCCGTAGTCGGTCGATGTCGTCAGACGCAACGTGCCTGTCGGTGTGTTGCGGCGATCACCGATCCGATCGATGGCGGCCTGGGCCTGCTCCAGCAACTGCACGCAGTCGGCATGAAACGCCGCGCCCGCTTCAGTCAACGCCATGCGCCGCGTACTGCGCACAATCAGCGTTACGCCAAGCTCGTGCTCCAGACGCAACAAGTGCTGGCTGACCATGGCTTTGGTCAACCCAAGTTGAACGGCGGCGGCCGTAAACGACCCTGCGCGTACCAGCGTCACAAAAACGGCCAGGCGATTGAGATTGACGTCGCGCTGCATGGTCGAATCATTGTCAATTTATTATTGACAGTCAATTACTAATTAGTCCATTTATTCGACCAATGCAAACGTGCATGCTTCGCCCCGTCGCCCCTTTTTTGATGGAGATAGGTCATGAAACTGGTTCTGTTCGGTGCTACCGGCCACGTGGGTCACGCAATCCTTGAAGAAGCGCTCACACGCGGTCACGACGTCACGGCGATCGTGCGCGATGCTGGCCGCCTTACGCAGCAGCACAAGAGGTTGCATGTGGTCGTGGGCAACGTCGCCCAACCGGCTAGCTGGCTTAGCGCCGCGAAGGGCGCCGATGCGGTGATCGCCAGCCTGTCTGCACGGCGAGAGGGCGACAGCGACACCATTCCGAACGCCGCCAGGACCCTGCTAGACACGCTACCCGGTGCCGGCGTGAAACGCTTGTTGTGGGTGGGCGGCGCCGCCAGCCTGGAAACCGCACCCGGCGTGAAGGTGATCGACGATCCGCACTTCCCCGCCGCGTGGAAGCCGGAGGCCGAAGCCCAGGCCCGCGCGCTGGATATCTTTCGCGCCAGCAAAGCCGATATCGACTGGACCTATATCAGTCCGGCCGCGTTGCTTGAGGATGGTGCACGCACCGGCACCTATCGCGTCGGCCAAGACAAATTGCTGACGGATGCGAGCGGCACCAGCCGCATCAGCGTGCCCGATTACGCCGTCGCCCTGCTCGATCGCCTCGACAAACACGATGCCCTGCGCCAACGGATGACCGTGGCCTATTGAAGTCACGGCTCGCGGCGGCCCGGGGCTCTATACTCTTAGCCCCAGCCTGCCGCGACCGCCATGAATTACCGTCACGCCTATCACGCAGGCAACTTCGCCGATGTACTCAAGCACAGCGTGTTGTTTGCGCTGATCCAATCGCTGCGCGCCAAAGACACGCCGTTCGCGCTGATCGATACCCACGCCGGCAGCGGTTGCTATGCCCTGGACAGCGAAGAGGCGGGCAAGACCGGCGAATATCGCGACGGCATCATGCGTTTGCTGTTTCCCGACATGTATCAAGCCGGGAAAGCGTCTGGTGCAACGCTACCGCCGCTGCTGCGCCATTGGCTCGACGCGATCCTTGCATTGCCCGGCAACGAACAGGGCTTGAAACTTTATCCCGGCTCGCCCTTGCAGGCCGCTCGCGCCATGCGCGAAACGGACAGCGCCCAACTGTGCGAACTGCATCCGGAAGAAGCGATACAACTGCGCGAACTGTTTCGCCATGACCATCGCGTGCATGTGCACAACCGCGACGGCTACGAAGCATTGAAGGCGCTGGTTCCGCCCAAGGAGAAGCGTGGCCTGGTGTTGATCGATCCGCCGTACGAAGCGCAGGAAGCGGAATATCGCCTGATCGACACGGCACTGAAGGCAGCGTTGCAGCGTTGGCCGACCGGCATCTACGCGGTCTGGTATCCCATCAAACTGCGCAGCCAGGTACAGCCGTTTCTGCGCGGCTTGCAGCATGGTATGGCTCGGCGTGTGCTGCGCGCGGAATTGCTGGTGCGTCCGGACGATTCGCCGCTGCGCCTGAATGGTTCGGGCATGGTGATTCTCAATGCGCCGTGGAACCTCGATCAGGTATTGCGTGAGCCGCTGCAAGCGATGGCCACACTGTTGTCGCAAGAACGGGCGGCCGAATGGCGGCTCGATTGGCTAGCGCAAGACAAGGAAACGCCCACACCAACATCCGTGCATCACATGAGCCGCCTACCGCCACCCAAGCGCACCCGCTAAGCTCAGTGCTTGACCGGCAACCACGCGTTGTCATGCTCGACGCAAGGATTTCGTCATGCCTATCCGTAGCACTTCAGGTTCATTGCGCTGGCTGGCTCCCCTTTTCGCGATGACGTTGGCCGCTTGCGCGCCGGCGCCCATTTACAAAGTTGCGTCAGGCACGCTGACCGTGCTTCCTGCCCAGGTGGCGCAAGCACCCGAGCAATACGGCCAAGGCGAGGTGATCTGGGGCGGTACCGTGATCGAGGTGCGCAATTTTCCGGATCACAGCGAGATCGAGATCCTTGCGTACCCGCTGGATGCGTCGCAGCGCCCGCAGCCCAACACGCACGGTGCCGGACGCTTCATAGCGATCTACCCGGGTTATATTGAATCGTTCAACTATCCGGTCGGCGCCTTGATCACGGCCAGCGGGCAACTGCATGGCAGCCGCGCAGGCGCGGTAGATCAGGCTGCGTATGTCTATCCGCTGGTTGGCGTGGCGCAGTCGCATGTCTGGACCCCCGCGGAACTTCGGCAGGGTCATCCGGATATTCACTTCGGCGTAGGTGTGGCCGCCGGTATCCGCTGAGGATCGCCGTCGATCGTGGGATAGGATTTGCGACAAGAGGTTGATGCATGTCCGGTCATGCCAATTCGCTCAAGGCCATCCTGCTGGCGCTCGGCGCCAATTTTGCGATCTTCGTCGCCAAGCTGATCGCGGCGGTGATCACCGGTTCGGGCGCCATGATGGCCGAGGCGGTGCATTCGCTGGCCGATTGCGGCAATCAGGGTTTGCTGCTGTTAGGTATGCGGCAAGCCAAAAGGCCTCCCTCGGAGGACTACCCGCTCGGCTGGGGCCGCGCCCTGTATTTCTGGTCGTTTGTGGTTGCGATCTTGCTGTTTGCGGTTGGTGGCCTATTTTCCATCTACGAAGGCACGCATAAGCTCACGCAGCCCGAACCCATCAAGTGGCCGTGGCTGGCGCTGGGTGTGCTGCTGTTCGGCATCGTGGCCGAAAGCATCTCGATGCGCGGCTGCATGCAAGAAGTGAATCGCGCACGCGGTGATCAGGGACTGTGGCAGTGGTTTCGCGAAACGCGCTCCAGCGAATTGCTGGTGATCTTCGGCGAAGACCTCGCCGCGTTGATTGGCCTGTGCCTGGCCGCGCTGGCCATCGGCGCCACCATGCTCACCGGCAACCTGTTGTTCGATGCGCTGGGCACCATCGCCATCGGCGTGCTGCTGGTAGTGGTGGCGATCGCGCTGGCGATCGAAGTGAAGGCGCTGCTGATCGGCCAGGGCGTGGAGCCGCGTCGCCGCGCCGAATTGCTCGCCTTCCTCGCCGGACGCGCGGAGGTGGCCGAGGTGCTCAACCTGATCACGCTGCAAATGGGACCGGACGTCATGGTGGCGATCAAGGCACGCATGACACCCACTGCCGACAATCTCAGCCTGATCGAAGCGATCAATACCGTCGAACGGGCTATGAAGGCGCAATTTGCCGAGGTGCGTTGGAGTTTCTTCGAGCCGGACATCGCCGACTAAACAAGGCCAAGGCATGCTGTGTTGCGCAATGAAAAGCGCTGCGCATCGCTGGAATCCACAGGAATTCGCTCAAATATGGGACGGACGGTGTCCCGCTGGTTGCAAGTTGTTCATGTTGCATTGCACACAATACGCTAGAGTATGGTGATGCTTATGACCCCCGCCCGCGATCCTGGATCCCACTCCCGGCACGCTCAGCTGCCGCCGCGCAGTCCGGAGCGCTTTGCTTCGCCGAGCGGCGTGACGACGCCCAAGGGCCAAGTGGTGCACACGGCGGATGGCCGTGAACTGGTGATCCGCAGCATCGAGCCCGGCGATATCACGGCTATGCAACGTTGCTTCAAGCGGTTGTCGCCGCAGGACGTGCGTCGTCGCTTCATGCACGCCATGTCGGAGCTGCCTGCCCCGATGGCGCAGCGTCTGTGTCGGATCGATCCGGCGATGGAAGCGGCTTTCGTGCTGATGGACGAAACCGTCAAGCCCGCCGAGCTGCGTGGCGTTGGCCGCATTTTTGTCGATGAGGCCAGCAACACGGCCGAGTTCTCCGTGCTGGTGGAACGCGAGTGGACGCGCATCGGGCTTGGCGCGTTGCTGATGCAGCAACTGGTCGACGAATCCCGCCGTCGCGGCCTCAGCGAGCTGTGGGGCTACGTACTCATGGAAAACCGGCCCATGCTTCAGCTCTGCAAAGAGCTCGGCTTTGTCGCCAACATGCTGCCCGGTGAAGCCGGCACGGCACAAATCAGCTTGGCGCTCTAAAGCGCGCGTCACGGGAGACGGCTGCGACGACGCGCTACACTTGCGCGCTTGATCGGCGCGGCACAAGGGCCGCGCCTGCCCATGCAGCCTCCCCATGCCGAATCCGATCAGTCACCCACCGCTCCCCACTTCCCCCAAGCAACGCCGCTTCTGGACTCCGCCACACGGTTCGGCGCGAGCCCTGCTGGTCGCGGAAGCCGCGCAATCGCATAGCGGCTTGCTGGTTGCGGTAACGCGCGATACGCAGCGTGCGCATGCGCTGGAAGACGAACTGCGCATCTTCGCAGGCACGCTGCCGGTGCTGCATTTCCCCGATTGGGAAACGCTGCCCTACGACGTGTTCAGCCCGCACCCCGAGATCGTCTCTCAGCGTATTGCCACGCTGTATCAACTGCCGAGCGTGAAGCGCGGCGTGCTGGTGGTATCGGCGGCGACGCTGATGCAGCGGATCGCACCGCGTTCGCACATCACCGGCTCGGGATTGATGCTGAGCAAAGGGCAGAAGCTCGATCTCGCCAACGAACAGCGCCGTCTGGAAGCATCGGGTTATCGCCACGTGCCGCAAGTGGCCGAGCCGGGTGACTTCGCCGTGCGTGGCGCGTTGATCGATATCTTTCCGATGGGCGCGTCCGAGCCGTATCGCATCGAGCTGTTCGACGACGAAGTGGAATCGATCCGCAGCTTCGATCCGGAGACCCAACGTTCGCAGCAACAGGTCGAAAAGGTCGAATTGCTGCCGGCGCGCGAATTTCCGGTAAGCGACGATGCCGCCAAGGCATTCCGAAGTCGTTTGCGCGAACGTTTTCCGATCGATGTACGCCGCTGTCCGCTTTACCAGGACATGAAGGAAGGTGTGACACCGGGTGGCATCGAGTACTACCTGCCGCTATTTTTTGAACAGACTGCCACGTTGTTCGACTATCTCGCCGACGACGCACTGTTTGTGCTCGGTGAAGGCACGAGCGAAGCTTCCGAACAATTCTGGACGCAAACAGCCGAACGTTACGATCAGCGCGCACATGACATCGAGCGTCCGGTGCTGCCGCCGGGCGAGCTTTACCTCTCCGCCGAGCAACTGCGCGAGCAGCTCAACAAACGCCCGCGCGTCGAAGTGGTCGATAGCGGCCATGAACATGCCGTCACCGCGGGAACGCAGCCTGCCCCGGAGTTGCCGCTCAACCGCAAGGGCGAAGAACCCGGTACATCGCTACGTCACTTCATCGAAAGTTATCCGGGCCGGGTGCTGGTTACGGCCGATTCTGCCGGTCGACGCGAGGCGCTGCTCGAACAGCTCGCCACCGTTGGTCTGAAGCCGCTGAATGTCGACGGCTGGCAAGCCTTTCTTGGCGATGCCAGCCGGCTTGCCATCACCATCGCCCAACTGGAGCAAGGCTTCGCACTAACGAAGCCAGCGATCACCGTACTGACCGAGCGCGAACTGTTCGGCGAACGCGTGCGTAGCGAACGTCGGCGCCGTCGCGGCGCGGCGCGCGATCCGGACACCATCATCCGCGATCTCACGGAGCTTTCCATCGGCTCGCCCATCGTGCATGTCGATCACGGCGTGGGTCGCTACCAGGGACTGGTATCGATGGAACTGGGCGGCATGACGGGCGAGTTCCTGATCATCGAATACGCCAAGGGCGACAAACTCTACGTGCCGGTAGCGCAGCTGGGTCTGGTCAGTCGTTACTCCGGTACCGCGCCGGAACTCGCACCGCTGCATTCGCTGGGCGGCGACGCATGGGAGCGCGCACGCAAGAAAGCCGCTGAAAAAGTGCGCGACGTGGCGGCAGAACTGCTGGCGATCTACGCCCAGCGCGAAGCGCGCGGCGGCGAATCGTTGCCGATCGATCGCCAGCTGGTCGAGGAGTTCGGCAGCAGCTTTCCGTTCGAGGAAACACCGGATCAGCAGCGGGCCATCGATGCGGTACTTGGCGACCTGGCCGCGCCACGCGCGATGGATCGCGTGATCTGCGGCGATGTCGGCTTCGGTAAAACAGAGGTCGCCCTGCGCGCCGCCTTCGCTGCAGCCACCGCCGGCAAACAGGTCGCGGTGCTGGTACCGACCACCCTGCTCGCACAACAGCACTATCGCAATTTTGCCGATCGCTTCGCCGATTGGCCGGTACGCGTGGATGTACTGTCGCGTTTCCGTTCCACCAAGGATGTGAACGAAGCTCTCAAGCGTCTGGCCGATGGCCAGATCGATGTGATTGTCGGTACGCACAAGCTGCTGCAGCCCGATATCAAGTTCAAGCAACTGGGCCTTGTCATCGTCGATGAAGAACAGCGCTTCGGTGTACGCCAGAAGGAACAGCTGAAAAAGCTGCGCGCCGAAGTGGACCTGTTAACCATGACAGCGACGCCGATTCCGCGCACCTTGAACATGGCCATGAGCGGCCTGCGCGACCTGTCGCTGATCGCCACCCCGCCAGCGCATCGCATGGCCGTGCGCACGTTCATTTCTGCGTGGGAACCCGCGCTAATTCGCGAGGCTTTCCAGCGCGAACTCCAGCGCGGTGGCCAGGTGTATTTTCTGCACAACGAAGTGGAAAGCATCGAGCGAACCACTCGCGACTTGCAGGAGTTGATTCCCGATGCACGCATCGGCATCGCTCACGGCCAAATGCCAGAACGCGAATTGGAACAGGTGATGGCGGATTTCCATCGCCAACGTTTCAATGTGCTGGTGTGCACCACCATCATCGAAACCGGCATCGATATTCCCACTGCCAATACCATCATCATCAATCGTGCGGATCGTTTCGGCTTGGCGCAGCTGCATCAGCTGCGCGGGCGCGTGGGACGCTCGCATCATCGTGCCTACGCTTATCTGATCGTACCGGATCGCAAAGCGATTACGGCCGATGCCGAGAAGCGTCTTGAAGCGTTGGCATCGCTCGAAGAATTAGGCGCAGGCTTTACGCTGGCCACGCACGATCTGGAAATTCGTGGCGCCGGCGAGCTGCTGGGCGATGAGCAATCGGGCCAGATTCAGGAGATAGGCTTCGGCCTCTATACCGAACTGCTGGAACGCGCCGTACGTGCGCTGAAATCCGGCAAGGTGCCCGATTTCGACCTCAGCAGCGAACACGAGACGGAAGTGGAGCTGCACCTGCCGGCACTCATTCCCGATGATTACCTTCCCGACGTGCATGCGCGCCTGACGCTGTACAAACGTATTGCCAGCGCGCGCGACGAAGAAGCATTGCGCGAACTGCAAGTGGAAATGATCGACCGCTTCGGTTTGCTGCCGAATGCCGTGAAGCAGCTATTCGCCGTGGCAAGTCTGAAATTGATGGCCACGCCGTTGGGCATCCGCAAGCTCGACTTTGGCGCCAATGGCGGACGCGTGACCTTCCGCGACAAGCCAGACATCGACCCGATGGCCATCATTCGCCTGATCCAGAGCTATCCACGCGTCTACAAACTCGAAGGCCAGGACAAGCTGAAGGTGCACATGGAACTGCCTGGCGCGAGCGAACGCATTCGTACCGCCATGGAGATCCTGGTCCGGCTGGGTGCTCGCAAGGCGGCTTGAAAGCCGCCGGCTAACCCGCGTTGCTTCGTGTCAGGTACTGCAGGCTGAAAAGGCCTGCGGAATCCGTCCATACATGCTGCACGACCAACCCGGCGGTGGCAGCAAGCGCCGCAAAATCTTCGAGGGAATACTTGCAGCTGTATTCCACCAGCATCGTTTCATCTTCGCGAAACAGGGCTTGCAACCGGCCAACGCGCACGCGTTGTTCCCGCAGGCTCACGATCTGCGTTTCGATGCGTCCGATCATCGCGTTGTAACGCGCGCGATGACGGAAACCGCCGAGCTCGAAGTTGCATCCCAGCTCTCTGTTCAACCGCGTCAGCATGTTGAGCGTAAACGCCGCCGTGATGCCGGCGCGATCATTGTAGGCAGCCTCGATGGTGGCGCGGTCTTTCTTCAGATCCGCACCCACCAGAATGCCGCCGTTGTCGCCCATTTCGCCGCGCATTTTGCGCAACAGCTGAGCCGCTTCGCGATCATCGAAATTGCCGATGGTGGAACCCGGGAAATACAACACCGTACGACGCGGCGCACGCGGCGGAACCGGCAAACGCAACGGTCGGGTGAAATCCACGGACAGCGGTTGAATCGGTACATGAGGCAGGTCGTGCCCCATGCGTTCCATGCCCAGTCGCAGCGGCTCGGAAGAGATTTCCACCGGCACCCATGCAACGGGCGTTACCAGATGTTCCAACAACAAGCGCGTCTTGATCGCGTGTCCGCTACCGTATTCGACCAGACGAACATCGGGACCGAGCACGTTAGCAATATCGGTGGCGTGCTCATTCAACAACACGATCTCGGCGCGCGTGAGGTAATACTCCGGCTGTTCGCAAATTTGCTCGAACAACGCCGAACCGCGTTCGTCGTAAAACAACCAGGACGGCAATCGCTTGGGCTGCGAACGCAGGCCACGTTGGACAACTTGCAACAATGCATTATCGGGCGGGCGCTGTTCGTCCCGCACGGCGTAAGCTTGCACACTCATCGGTTCTGTCCCAATCGGATGCCCGCGAATTGCCAACGCGCATGGGGCGGAAAAAAATTGCGATAGCTGGCTCGAAGGTGTTCGCGTGGCGTCGCACAAGAGCCGCCGCGTAAGACCCACTGCCCGTTCATGAATTTACCGTTGTACTCGCCCAATGCACCGGGCAACGGCTTGAAGCCGGGATAACTCACGTAGGGCGATGCCGTCCATTCCCATACATCGCCAAACATTTGCTGCAAGCCATCGCCGTGTGATGCCGCCATCGGATGGAAGCGATGACTTTCTTGGAAGTTGCCGGTGATCGGCAGATGGGCCGCCGCGTCTTCCCATTCCGCTTCGGTGGGCAAACGCGCACCAGCCCAGCGCGCGAACGCGTCAGCCTCGAAATAGCTGAGGTGACATACCGGCGCCCAAGGCTCCAGCGCGCGCATACCGGCGAGCGTAAATTCGCTCGCTAAATCCTCTTGCCAGTACAACGGCCTCTGCCAGCCTTCGCGCTGCACGGTCGCCCAACCATCGGAAAGCCACAGACTGGCTTCGCGATAACCACCCTCCCTTATGAAGGCCAGATACTCGCTATTGGTCACCAAGCGATTGGCCAGGGAGTGTGCGGATAACCAGGTGCGATGACGTGGCGTTTCGTTGTCGTAGGCAAAGCCATGGCCGTCGTGGTGACCAATGTCCACCGGCCCTTCGCGCCCGGGTAGGAAGCGCGTCGGTAACGATTTGGTCTCGCCCCCCACGACAGATGCGTCGCGGTAAACGGGATGCAACGGGTTACACCAGAACGCATGCTTGAGGTCGGTAAGCAATAACTCCTGATGCTGCTGCTCATGCTGCAAACCCAGCTCGATTCTGGCGGCAAGCCCGTCATCGAGACCTCGCATCATCAGCTCTCCGACGGCCTCGTCGATGCGCGACCGGTAGTCGCGAACCTGTTCCAACGTCGGTCGCGACACAAGGCCACGCTGCGGGCGCGCATGCATCGGTCCTACCGATTCGTAGTAGGAGTTGAACAGGTAATGCCACGCAGGGTCCGGTGACTGGTAGGCCGGATCGTGCCCGAGCACGAACTGCTCGAAAAACCAAGTGGTATGCGCCAGATGCCATTTGCCGGGACTGGCATCGGGCATGGACTGAACCAGAAGATCTTCCGGGCCAAGGCCAGCACAGAGCGCCCGCGTCTGCCGGCGTATGCGCATAAAACGCGCAACGCGATCTTCGGTGTGTATGGTGAATGTGGGGGCATTCATAGCGCAGGCACGAGCTGGGCGAACTTGCTGCGATACACCTTGTGGGGGGGTGACCAACAATCGATCATAGCGTAACCATGCCGCAAATACCGTTCATATTGTGTGATGCGTGTATGGCGGGAATATGGCCGAAGCGGTAGTTCAAGCAATCATTTGCATCTACAGAGCACTGAGGTGATTTCATGAAACCCATCATTTCTGTACTGCTGGCTTTTACTCTTGCAACAAGCGCGGAATCGGTGCTGGCGCAATCCTCCCCGGCGAGAACCTCGTTGGCGTACGGCGACTGCATTCGTGTCGACCAGATCAACGAGTGGCACATTGTCGACGCGAGAACTGTCGTTGTGCGTACAGGCCCTTATCAGCGCTACCTGGTGAATCTCCAGGCCGAGTGCCAGAGACTAGGCATCGGCAACCAGGCTCCGATTTTTGTACTGTCCCCCGCAGACAAGGCGGTAGGGAATCGCATTTGCGGCTCGATTGGCGAAAAGGTGCGCTCCAGGAATCAACCACCGTGCGCGATTCAATCGGTTAGCTTGATCAGCGAAGACCAATTCAATAGCTACCGCACAAAAGCCAAGTATCACAGCGTAAGAACGCAGCAGCCTAGCAAGACGCCTTGAATAAGCCATAACAAAAAAAGCCCGGCATCGCCGTAATGCTGTTCACTTAAGCATTGCATCGTAGCCAAGGCATCCCAAGAATCCGGTCTTCACGTGTTGAAGGCCGGATTTTTTTGTGTCCCTGCAAAGTGTTCTGTTTGATATCGATGAGCTGCACTCGTTTTCTGA